>NZ_CP100470.1:0-335000 GCF_030323145.1 Mesorhizobium sp. C432A
TCGGCACCGACATTGCCGGCCTGCACGGCACTTTGCATCTCAACGCCGACGGCTCCTACACCTACCAGTCGACGGCCAACAACATCGCCGCCGCGACACCACGGACGTGTTCGTCTACACGCTCAAGGACGGTGACGGCGACCTGTCGACGACGACGTTGACCATCAACCTGGCCGATGCCGGGCTTGTTGCACCGGCCGACAACGACGTGACGGTCAACGAAGCCGCACTCGACACCACCACGAGCGGCGCCGACCTTGCGCACGGCTCGGTGACCGGCTCGCTGCCGGCCCTGGCCACCGAGACCGATGCCTCCAACCAGCTCAACGCCACTGGCGGCTTCGCACCGCTGACCTATCAGCTGCTGAGCGGCGGCAATGCCGCCACGCAGGCACCTACGGCACCATCCAGGTCAATACCGACGGCACCTATGTCTACACGCTGACCTCACCGTGCATGGACCGGCGACCGCCGTACCGACACCGTCAACGCCGCAGAGAGCTTCACCTACAAGGTCACCGACGCCAACGGCAACACCACCACCGGCACCATCAACGTCGCCATCGTCGACGACGTGCCGACGGCCACCGCCGACAGCGGCAATGTCAATGAAGGCGCCCTGCTGACGGTCGCCGCGACCGGCGTGCTGGCAACGACGTGGCCGCGCCGACGGCGCCACCATCGATGGCGTGCGCGCCGCCGGCGGCAACACCACGACGGCCGTATCGGGCGGTGTCGCACCGACATTGCCGGCCTGCACGCACTTTGCATCTCAACGCCGACGGCTCCTACACCTACCAGTCGACGGCCAACAACATCGCCGCCGACACCACGGACGTTCGTCTACACGCTCAAGGACGTGACGGCGACCTGTCGACGACGACGTTGACCATCAACCTGGCCGATGCCGGGCTTGTTGCACCGGCCGACAACGACGTGAACGGTCAACGAAGCCGCACTCGACACCACACGAGCGGCGCCGACCTTGCGCACGGCTCGGTGACCGGCTCGCTGCCGGCCCTGGCCACCGAGACCGATGCCTCCAACCAGCTCAACGCCACTGGCGCTTCGCACCGCTGACTATCAGCTGCTGAGCGGCGGCAATGCCGCCACCGCAGGCACCTACGGCACCATCCAGGTCAATACCGACGGCACCTATGTCTACACGCTGACCTCACCGGTGCATGGACCGGCGACGCCGGTACCGGACACCGTCAACGCCGCAGAGAGCTTCACCTACAAGGTCACGACGCCAACGGCAACACCACCACCGGCACCATCAACGTCGCCATCGTCGACGACGTGCCGACGGCCACCGCCGACAGCGCAATGTCAATGAAGGCGCCCTGCTGACGGTCGCCGCGACCGGCGTGCTGGGCAACGACGTGGCCGGCGCCGACCGGCGCCACCATCGATGGCGTGCGCGCCGCCGGCGCAACACCACGACGGCCGTATCGGGCGTGTCGGCACCGACATTGCCGGCCTGCACGGCACTTTGCATCTCAACGCCGACGGCTCCTACACCTACCAGTCGACGGCCAACAACATCGCCGCCACACCACGGACGTGTTCGTCTACACGCTCAAGGACGGTGACGGCGACCTGTCGACGACGACGCTGACCATCAACCTGGCCGATGCCGGGCTTGTTGCACCGGCCGACAACGACGTGACGGTCAACGAAGCCGCACTCGACACCACCACGAGCGGCGCCGACCTTGCGCACGGCTCGGTGACCGGCTCGCTGCCGGCCCTGGCCACCGAGACCGATGCCTCCAACCAGCTCAACGCCACTGGCGGCTTCGCACCGCTGACCTATCAGCTGCTGAGCGGCGGCAATGCCGCCACCGCAGGCACCTACGGCACCATCCAGGTCAATACCGACGGCACCTATGTCTACACGCTGACCTCACCGGTGCATGGACCGGCGACCGCCGGTACCGACACCGTCAACGCCGCAGAGAGCTTCACCTACAAGGTCACCGACGCCAACGGCAACACCACCACCGGCACCATCAACGTCGCCATCGTCGACGACGTGCGACGGCCACCGCCGACAGCGGCAATGTCAATGAAGGCGCCCTGCTGACGGTCGCCGCGACCGGCGTGCTGGGCAACGACGTGGCCGGCGCCGACGGCGCCACCATCGATGGCGTGCGCGCCGCCGGCGGCAACACCACGACGGCCGTATCGGGCGGTGTCGGCACCGACATTGCCGGCCTGCACGGCACTTTGCATCTCAACGCCGACGGCTCCTACACCTACCAGTCGACGGCCAACAACATCGCCGCCGACACCACGGACGTGTTCGTCTACACGCTCAAGGACGGTGACGGCGACCTGTCGACGACGACGTTGACCATCAACCTGGCCGATGCCGGGCTTGTTGCACCGGCCGACAACGACGTGACGGTCAACGAAGCCGCACTCGACACCACCACGAGCGGCGCCGACCTTGCGCACGGCTCGGTGACCGGCTCGCTGCCGGCCCTGGCCACCGAGACCGATGCCTCCAACCAGCTCAACGCCACTGGCGGCTTCGCACCGCTGACCTATCAGCTGCTGAGCGGCGGCAATGCCGCCACCGCAGGCACCTACGGCACCATCCAGGTCAATACCGACGGCACCTATGTCTACACGCTGACCTCACCGGTGCATGGACCGGCGACCGCCGGTACCGACACCGTCAACGCCGCAGAGAGCTTCACCTACAAGGTCACCGACGCCAACGGCAACACCACCACCGGCACCATCAACGTCGCCATCGTCGACGACGTGCCGACGGCCACCGCCGACAGCGGCAATGTCAATGAAGGCGCCCTGCTGACGGTCGCCGCGACCGGCGTGCTGGGCAACGACGTGGCCGGCGCCGACGGCGCCACCATCGATGGCGTGCGCGCCGCCGGCGGCAACACCACGACGGCCGTATCGGGCGGTGTCGGCACCGACATTGCCGGCCTGCACGGCACTTTGCATCTCAACGCCGACGGCTCCTACACCTACCAGTCGACGGCCAACAACATCGCCGCCGACACCACGGACGTGTTCGTCTACACGCTCAAGGACGGTGACGGCGACCTGTCGACGACGACGTTGACCATCAACCTGGCCGATGCCGGGCTTGTTGCACCGGCCGACAACGACGTGACGGTCAACGAAGCCGCACTCGACACCACCACGAGCGGCGCCGACCTTGCGCACGGCTCGGTGACCGGCTCGCTGCCGGCCCTGGCCACCGAGACCGATGCCTCCAACCAGCTCAACGCCACTGGCGGCTTCGCACCGCTGACCTATCAGCTGCTGAGCGGCGGCAATGCCGCCACCGCAGGCACCTACGGCACCATCCAGGTCAATACCGACGGCACCTATGTCTACACGCTGACCTCACCGGTGCATGGACCGGCGACCGCCGGTACCGACACCGTCAACGCCGCAGAGAGCTTCACCTACAAGGTCACCGACGCCAACGGCAACACCACCACCGGCACCATCAACGTCGCCATCGTCGACGACGTGCCGACGGCCACCGCCGACAGCGGCAATGTCAATGAAGGCGCCCTGCTGACGGTCGCCGCGACCGGCGTGCTGGGCAACGACGTGGCCGGCGCCGACGGCGCCACCATCGATGGCGTGCGCGCCGCCGGCGGCAACACCACGACGGCCGTATCGGGCGGTGTCGGCACCGACATTGCCGGCCTGCACGGCACTTTGCATCTCAACGCCGACGGCTCCTACACCTACCAGTCGACGGCCAACAACATCGCCGCCAACACCACGGACGTGTTCGTCTACACGCTCAAGGACGGTGACGGCGACCTGTCGACGACGACGCTGACCATCAACCTGGCCGATGCCGGGCTTGTTGCACCGGCCGACAACGACGTGACGGTCAACGAAGCCGCACTCGACACCACCACGAGCGGCGCCGACCTTGCGCACGGCTCGGTGACCGGCTCGCTGCCGGCCCTGGCCACCGAGACCGATGCCTCCAACCAGCTCAACGCCACTGGCGGCTTCGCACCGCTGACCTATCAGCTGCTGAGCGGCGGCAATGCCGCCACCGCAGGCACCTACGGCACCATCCAGGTCAATACCGACGGCACCTATGTCTACACGCTGACCTCACCGGTGCATGGACCGGCGACCGCCGGTACCGACACCGTCAACGCCGCAGAGAGCTTCACCTACAAGGTCACCGACGCCAACGGCAACACCACCACCGGCACCATCAACGTCGCCATCGTCGACGACGTGCCGACGGCCACGAACGACACCTGGGCTCCGACCATCACAGGTGCAACGGTTCTCACTGGTCTCTTGGACAACGACAAATTCGGCGCCGATGGCGTCGACACCGACAACAATCCGGTCAGCGGCCAGGTGACCGCCACCAACGGTGCTCACGGCACCGTCACCTACAACAACGATGGAACGTTCACCTACACGCCGACGGGCATCTATATCGGCTCGGACTCTTTCACATACACGATCAAGGACGGTGACGGCGACACTTCGACGGCCACGGTGACCCTGAATGTGCAGACCAACACCGTTCCATCGGGTGGCGGGACAGCGTCGTTGACATTGAACGAAGCCGCGCTCGACACTACGCTCGATGCCTCGGCGCCCGCGGATCTCCAAGCTGGGGCCGTGACCGGCACCAATCCGAGCAGTCGCGGCGAGACGGCGCAAGCAATCAGCGGCATCACCTTCACCACGACCGGCGAAGCCATTAATGTTGCATTCGCCAACCCGACCGGCGATCCAAACTGGGTGGCGCCGACTGTTTCTGGCCTAGCCTCTGGATACACAATCAGCTGGGCGCTCGTCGGCAACCAACTCGTCGGCAGTCTGATACAAACGGCCGGCAGCGTGAACCTCGGCGCATTCGTCTATCTGGCGCTGTCAAACACAAGCGCCGGCGCCAACAGTTCGTTGACACCCGTCGTTACCGCGACACTGACCGACCAGCTCCAGCATCTTGCCGGCTCGGGCAACGTCACCATCAACGGGCTTCAGGTGGTGGCAACCGACACCAGCGGTGATCATGTTTCCGGATCGGTCAATCTGACGGTCCTGGACGACGTTCCGCTGCCATTCAAGCCGGATGGCATCTTCGTGGAAAACACCACGCATACGGTGCTGACGGAGAGCATCAATTTTGCCGCGAGCGCCGGTGCTGACGGCGTTGGCAATGTCGTGTTCAACGTGACCGAAGGCGCGGCCGTCACATCAGGCAGCACAAACATATTCCTGAATGGCGAGCAGGTCTTCTTCCACGTCGTCGATACGCATACTGTGGAGGGACGGACCTCGGCCGCGAACGGCAGCGACCTCGCTTTCACGGCGACCCTGAACCCGGCGACAGATACTTGGACATACACCCAGGCCGCGACGATGTTTGCCGGCAACCAGTTCAATACGGCGAACTTCTCGCCAAGCGGTGGCAACAACCAAGCGATTGTCCTGGACTCCATCGGCTCAACCAGCGACCTGCTCGCAACCGCCAACAGCCCCAATTCCGTGAACACCAGCACGGGCAGTTGGGGCGTCGATGGCGGAAACAGCATCAGCCCTGGTGAGAAGATCCGCTTCGATTTCGTCAGCAATGCAACCACCGACGGCACCATCGCCGGAACCCCCGCGGGCATCGGGGCGGGAACCCACTATACGGATCACTACGAGGTGGCTAGCTATACACAGGGGATTGGCAATGTCTCGGGACCTGGCCTGGTTTCTATAACGATCCGCCCGGTCAACGCCGACTATGATAACACCTACATAGGTGATGTTACCGGCGAAAGCACGGCCCTCGGCGCCTTGGTCACTGTCGTCAACGGCTCCGGCGGAGCTACTCCGACCGCAACGAACAATGGGGACGGAACGTGGACGATCACCGGTCTTGCGCAAGGCGACACCTTTACCGTGGTTGCAAATTCAGACCCGTTCAGCGCAATCGAAATTTCG
This sequence comes from Mesorhizobium sp. C432A, assembly GCF_030323145.1. Classification (NCBI taxonomy): domain Bacteria; kingdom Pseudomonadati; phylum Pseudomonadota; class Alphaproteobacteria; order Hyphomicrobiales; family Phyllobacteriaceae; genus Mesorhizobium; species Mesorhizobium sp. C432A. Next base: position 5,967 of record NZ_CP100470.1, read on the forward strand.
GCCAATGTTGGCTCGAATGACTTCAAACTGGGCCCGGTCACCTACACGACCGCCAACGCCGTCACACCGTTCGACATCTCGATCCCGGTCACGGCAACCGACGGTGACGGCGACCCAATTGCCGGGTCAGTGACGGCACACCTTTCGCCCGACCTCAGCACCTGGCAAGGAACTTCGGGCGTGGACACTCACACCACGACCGCGACAGAAACCACGCTGCTCGGCGAGGACGGCAACGACACCCTCAATGGACTCAATCTCCAGGCTGATATCCTCTCCGGCGGACGCGGCGATGATACCTTGTCGGGCAACTCCGGTAACGACACGCTTTACGGCGGCTCGGGAGCGGACATACTGTTCGGCGGCGACGGCAACGACCTGCTGATCGGCGGTTCCGGTCAGGACACGCTCACCGGTGGTATAGGCGTCGATACGTTCAAGCTCGAGCACCTCGACATCAAAGATCTTATCGCTGACTACAGCGGTGTCGGCGGCCATGGCGACATCATCGACCTTACCTCACTGTTCGATACAGCCGCCGGAGGGGCCAATGTCGGCGACTTCGTGAACTACAATGCGGGAACGAACACTGTCAGCGTCGACGCCGACGGTTTGGCCAACGGCGCCAATTTCGTGGACGTGGCCACCTTGACGAACGCACCCGTCGCCAACACGATCACCCTGCTCTACGATGACGGAGTGACGCAGCATACGACAACGGCAAACGTGGTCTAGGAGCATGGTGCGGGGCCACGCGACTATGCTATGTATTAGAGATTAGGAATACAGAGGGGGATCTCATCATGAAACGTTCCGTAAGACTGTTGGTTTCCGCTGCGACGCTGTTTCTGGCAGTCGGATCGACGGGCTATGCCGCCGACATCATCGACGGGCCGGTGGCCGACTATTGCCGGACCGTCGGCACATCGAACCTGGTGTTGAACGACAACATCGTCGATCTCAAGGTCCAGGTGGTCAAGCTGATGGACGAGTCGGTGGCCGTCGCCAACAGCTCGGAATGGATCAATTCGTCCCGCCCCGCCTTCGTCTGGGCGTCGGAAGCCAAGGTCGCCTGCGGCATGGCCTATGGCTACCTCAAGACGAACTACAAGGACGAGGACACGCTCAACAAGTGCGAGTGCTTCCACGACCGCATGGTCGAGTACATGAACTGACCGAAAGGGATCCGGCAGTGCCGGTTGGCTGACCCGATGGTCGGCGGACGATTGACGAGGGCGATCGCCGGAGCGATCGCATTGACCGGTTTTGGCCAGCTTGCCACTCAAGCCTGCGCCAACTGGCTGGAACGACCTAGCCTGGAGAGACCAGCACCGTTCGGCTTGAGGCGGCCGGTTCGCTGCGACACCGCCTCCGAATGGACGCGCGCGACATTCAAGGCGTTTGCGACATGCCAGGCATCGCTCTACGGCCTGGAGCCGGTGCTGGCGCACGCGGTGATGGAGATCGAAAGCGGATTCGATCCCGATGTGCACGGCGCCGATGGTGAGGTCGGGTTGATGCAGGTAATGCCCGCGACGGCCCGAATGCTGGGCTTTCGTGGCTCGCTCGACGAGCTTGGCGCGCCGGCGACCAACATCGCGCTCGGCGTCAGATATCTGGCGCAGGCAAACAGCCTTGCCGCAGGCGATCTCTGCACCACCGTCATGAAGTATCGTGCCGGGCACGGTGAAACCCGGTTCTCCGAACTTTCGGTCCGCTACTGCCGGCGTGCGCGTGCAATCCTGGCGAGAGAAGGTTTTGCGGTGGCCGGGCCATTGCCGGTGGCGACGTTCGGATTCTCCGCATTCCCGACAGCAGGAGACGATGGTGCCCCTGCCCCGGCGAGGCGGATTTGTGTGCGCCGCCTGTTCGTGCCGGGCCCACGATACATGAAATGCGCGGACTATCGAAGCGCCGGGCAAGCCAGAATGATCAAGGCGCTCCGGGCAAGACTTTTCGACGGCTGAGCCATAATCCAGCAATTGCAAAGACGGCGAGGCAAGTCTGCCGTAAGATGAACGGATGAGACCGGGACAAATACCCGGCGGGATATGAGGGAGGCATCATGGATTCTGGCCGGCAGCGACACGGTTCGTGGACGTGGGCGATCGTCTTTGCGTTAGCGGGCATAGTGTCGGGCTGCCAGTCGAAAGGCAGCGTCTCGGACGCGCTCGACCAGGCGGCGATCGCCGCACCCGGAGCGCCGGCCGCCGGCACCGCTGCCAGCCCGGCCCAAGCCACGCGATCGCTCGGCACCGGGTCGACGAAGGTCACGATGCTGCTGCCTTTGTCGGCCCCGGGAGTCGCCGGCGAAAACGGCCGGAAGATGCTCGATGCGACCAAGCTGGCAATGGCCGACCTTGGCAGCGCACTGCTCACGGTTACGGTCGAGGACACCAAGGGCGACAGCGCGCACGCCAGCGAATTGGCTGTGAAGGCGATCACCACTGGAACCAAGATCGTCATCGGCCCGGTCGAACTCGCGGCCGCGCAGCACATAGCCAAGCTGTCGGGATCGAAGCGGCCGCCGGTGCTGGCGTTGGCCGACAATTTCGCCGGCGGCCCAGGCGTCTATGCGGTGCGCCTCAACGAGGCCGACAGCGCGGCCGCGGGCGCAGCCGGCCTGGCGGCCAAAGGCAGCAAGAAGTTCGTGTTGCTCGTTGCGGCGGGCCCGAATGCCAGCGTGGTGGAAAAGCGGGTCGCCAACAGTCTCAGCATCTATGGCGCGACGCTCGCCGTCACCATTCCGTATCCGGCCGGCGACGGCGGCACCAAAGTGGTCGATGATGTGGGCTCGCTGGTCGAGGCTCCCGACGCCATCATCATCGCCAGCGGCGACGACAATCCGGCGCAGATCCTTGCGGCGCTCAAAACGAAAGGCATTCCTGGAAAAGCAATTGCCGTCGTTGGAACCAACCGCTGGCTGGAACATCCGATGGAGCCGCTGTTTGAGAGCTCCTACATCGCCACGCTCGACCCAACCGAAACCGGCCCGATCGCCGACCGCTTCAAGACGACCTACAATTATCCAGCCGACGCCAATGTCGCCTACGCCTATGATATGGTCGCCCTGACAGCAGGAATTGCAAGTTCGGCCGGGCCTGACGGCTTCAGCAAGCAGGTGCTCGAAAATCGGAGCGGATTTCGCGGATCGACCGGCCTGTTCCGGTTTCGGGCGGATGGCTCCAGTGAGCGATCCATGCCCTTCTACCAGGTTCGAAAAGGCGCACTCAAGCTGGTCGCCAAATCGACATCGGGGTATTGAGGGGCAAGGAACCTTGCTTGAGTTGATGGGCTGGCTGAGGCACAATCGCTTGATAGCGCTCGGAAGCCTGCTCCTCCTGGCCGGGGTCTTGTTGATCATGCGGGCCGCCGATCTGCTTCCCATCGATCGGCCGATACCAGCGTCGCGTCAATCCATCGACGATAGCCAGCCACTGCGACCAATTGCGACCGTCGCCAATACGCCATGGCGAGGACGGGCACGCAAGATTGCTCAGGACCTTATCGCGCCGCCACAGCTTGATTCGGCGCAAATCGAACGGGTCGAGCCGCGCCTGCCGCTCAGCGACCTTGGTCTGGCTTCGCCTGCAGGGATGCGGATGCCAAAGGATTGGAAAGAGGTCCTGCTGTACCAACCGGTTGCCACCTCGTCGGCAACCTTCGAATCGATGGGGCGCAAGGTAGCCATCAGCGGGATCCAAGGCATTGACCTGGATGAGACCTGTTCCTTTCGTGGCATCGCCTGGCCTTGCGGCCAGCGTGCGCGCGCGACGTTCAATTCCTGGCTGCGCGGCCGGGCGCTGAAATGCGTCGTGCCGCCGGAAGTCGATCGTTTTGCCATTGCGGCACCGTGCAGCTTGGGCAAGCAGGATGTCGGCGCGTGGCTTGTTTCCAATGGCTGGGCGACGGCCCTGGCGAGTGGCATCTATGGCAAGGCGGAGGCAGTGGCCAGAGACGCGCAGATGGGGATATTCGGCCCGCCGCAATAGCCGATAATTCGGTGTCGTTGCTTTTGCCGCGTAGCCTTGCTTTTGAAGGGCTGATTTCGGGCCGATGGTAGGTGATTGCGCCATTACTAAAATTGTATGTTTCCTCGAAACTGAAAGTGCAGCACCTTGGCCTTATGACAGCCGATCAGGCGGGAGATTGGCTAATGATGACACCAATGGCGAATAGCTCGCCCCGGCAATGGAAAGATATCGCATGGCTGACTGCCCTGGGATCGGCGGGAATTCTGCTCCTCTCGGTTGGCCTAAATTATCTGCTTCTGTTCTCGGAAGCCTTGACGCCCTTCGGCCGCAGCATGGTCACAGCGATCCTGTTGCCGGTCATCGTCGGTGGCCCGCTTTTCCTGTTCATTGGACTGCAGCGGACCGAGCTCGTCCGTTATCGAAGAGAACTCAACAAGTCGGCGACCTTTGACAGCCTGACAGGCTGCCTCAACCGGACAGTCTTCACGTCGATGGTCGAAAGGAGAGCAACCAGGCCGGAATCGTCTGGTCCAAGATCTGGCGCCTTCCTGGTCATTCATCCCGAACACATCAGGTCCATCAATCTGCGCTTCGGCCTTGGCTGGGGTGACGAAGCCTTGCGGCTCATAGCCTCGACCATCCAGTCATCGGTACGCAAGGAAGATCTGGTGGGCCGGATCGGAACCTCCATGTTCGGGGTCTTTCTGCCCGGTGCGACAGAAGACGACGCCAGGGAGATCGGCGAGCGTATCCGGGCGCGCGTGGCCCAAGCCTATTTCGCGCCAAAAGGAACCGCGGACACGCTGACCATCAGCGTCGGCGGCGTGGTGTTTGAAAACGAGTTGGAATTCGAGGACATGTTCCGATCGGCGGAATCGCTGTTATCCGGCGTCGAACGCCAGCCTGGATTTCAATTGTCGCACCTCCACAACTAGAGCGTTCACCGTTTCACGGAAGCGGCGAACCGCTATGTCTTTGTTTTTACGCAAATTCCGGACGGAAAACCGCACGCACTTTTCCTGGAGTTGCTCTTGGCAGTCAGAACATTGATCAGCACCTGACGGGTATTTGGAATGAGAAAATACAACGCTACGGCGGCCTTGCTCCCCGCAAGCGTAAGGCTGATCCGCAAAATCCGGGACTTTGCGGGCTTCAGCCGCGATCTAACCACCGCTGCAGCAGAGACAGTTGGTCCCGCGTTCACGGTAGCATTGTCTTGTAGAATCTAGTCGGCTCGGACGGCCGTATCAAGGCTTTCGCTGGAACATGCTAAAGTGCCGTTCACGCGCATACATCACTCGAAAAGCGAGTTCCGTATATATTCCAAAACGTTGCTCTTCAAAAAGTACCGCAGGCCGAGAAAGCTGTTGACGGTACTTTTCTCGAACGTTGCAGTCGAAGACTCCAGTTGCTGATCTGGGTCGATTTTGAATGAGATGAACCGCAAATCGTTGTTTTCCGCGCAACCTACGCTTGGGCACTCCAGACTGGCTAACCCCTACTCCCACTCGTCCAAACAGCATATTGAAATCGGAGGGACTCGATCGTGACGCGTGCGCCCGACCATCGCCAACGGTGGGCTCCAAACTGATCGAAACTTCTCGTCGACCTTTGCAAGGTGATTGATCATCGGGGAGACCAAAGCCGAAACACTGGGGTTGGTGTCTCCAGTGACGCTGAACGAAGCTTCAGGGAAAATCCCAAATCTGCCGATTTCCCTGGCGCTGTCATTGCAACGATCGAGACAATCAGGGAGACCGGACCGGAGGCACGAGACGCCGCGTCCTTCCGTGGGGTCGCTCCTCCAAACCGTTTGACGCAATTTAGAGATGTTGCCTTGACCCCGCACTAGCGTCTACTGCATCTCCCAGCGGGAGCGTCACCAATGGCGAGAAAGTCTGTCCGACGCAAGTCAACGATTTATGATATCGCGGTGGCGGCAAAGTCGTCCCCGACAGCGGTTAGTCTCGTCCTCAATGGCTCGTGGCAACAGCACCGGATCAAGGCGGAAACCGCAGCGACCATCCTCGATTGGGCTGAGCGGCTTGGCTATGCTGTCAACCTCAAGGCACGAGGATTGCGGCTTTCCCGATCCGGACTCGCTGGAATGATCTTGCCACATTACCGCAATCGCTTCTTCGCCGGATTGGCCGAAGCCTTTGAAGCGGAATCCCGCGTCCACCGCTTGTGCCCGATCGTCGTCAGCACCCATCGCAATCCTGATAACGAGTTGAGTGTGACGGAAACCCTGCTGGCTCAGCAGGTGGAATTTCTCTTCCTTGCGGGCGTTCGTGACCCCGATCCGCTGAATGATCTGTGCCGGGCAGCGGGCGTCCGGTGCATCAACATCGATCTGCCAGGCCGCCGGGCTCCCTCAGTTGTTTCTGACAACTACGGGGGCGCCAAGGCGCTCACAGAGATCATTGTTAAGAAATTGAAAGAACGAGGGGGCTCCACCGAAGATCTCTTCTTCTTTGGCGGGGTCAGCGATGATGACGCAACACGTAGCCGTTTGCTGGGTTTTCACGATGCGCTGGCAGCGCATGGGATTGTTACGGGCCCGGGCACGATTGACTGCTGCGGATACGCACCGACCAACGCTGCTCGGTCTCTCGCTGCACGATACGCTCAGCTTGGGCATCTGCCCTCAGGTATGTTCGTCAACGGCGTGACCGCTCTTGAAGGAACATTGCGGTTCACTTCGACACTAGCCTCAAGTGAGCTTGGACGGGTTGTTGTCGGAAGCTTCGACTGGGATCCATTCGCGGCGCATTTGCCCTTCGATGTGACCATGGTCCGACAGAATGTCGAGGTGATGATTGCTGAAGGATTTTCGCTTCTCGAGAATTATTCGATAGACCACTTTCCGCTGGTGACCGTACCGACCAGCTTTGGGCGAACCGGAGAGCATGACGGCGCCCAAGAAGATTGGGATTCGGCATCCAAATCGAGCATCGACCACTAGCAATTCTTTGTCACGAGACATCGTTGCAGAAGTTCAACTCCGTTCATCAGCACCTCGGATCTGGGTAGCACCGCCTCCACCCAAGGCTCGCGGGCGATCGCATGTCGTTCTACGGGTGCAGCCTGAGTGCGAAGGGCGGATCGTTTACATCAATCGAGAAATGTTTTTAGACGCTGGTGGCGTGACCGCCTTGCTAAATCTATTTAGCACCTTGACCGGCCGGCATTCAAAGTCTTTTATGGCGCGTTCTGGGAGGAATGCGGCGCCGAGTGCGTCAATGCCGTCGGGCACAAAGGGGTGGGCCAAACAAAGCCGACATGGGCAATAGGCAACTGAAAAACTCGTCAATCAGGGAGGAATTAAATGTTAGCAAAAACTATACTCGCGGCAGCGTTCGGCGCAGCCCTTTCGGTCGCCACAATGAATGCTGCGCTGGCAAAGGACGTCAAGGTTGGAGTCGTCGTGAAGATCGGCGGCATTCCCTGGTTCAATGCCATGGAAACGGGAATAAAGGAAAAGTCGAAAGAGCTTGGCGACGACGGCTTCATGGTCGGGCCGACCAGCGCCGACCCGGCACTTCAGGTCCGCGCGATCGAAGACCTGATAGCTCAGGGCGTCAGCGTAATTGGCGTCGTGCCGAATGATGCAAACGTTCTCGAGCCGGTTCTAAAAAAGGCGCGCGACACGGGCATCAAGGTCATAACCCATGAATCGCCAGACCAGGTGAACGCTGATTGGGACTTCGAAATGGTCTCGGCCGTTGGTTTCGGTGAGGCCCATGCCAAGCTATTTGCCGAGAAAATGGGCGGCAAAGGCAAGTACGTTGTGTACGTAGGTTCTCTTACTGTGCCCGCACACAATGCCTGGGCCGATGCTGCAATCGCCTACCTGAAGAAGAACTTTCCCGACATGCAGATGGTTGGCGACAGATATGGCGTCGCCGAGAGCGCCGATGACAGCCGAAAGACGGCTCTGGATGTGCTTGCCGCCAATCCTGACCTCGGCGGCTTCCTGACGTTCGGCAGTCAGGGACCGATCGGCGCCGGACGCGCGATCGAGGAGCAGAAGCTTGGTGACAAGGTGGTTCTTGTCGGTTCATTCTCGCCTAGCCAAGGCAGCGCAATGCTCAAATCCGGCATTATTGACGGCGGCTATATGTGGAATCCTCTGGAAGCGGGCAAAGTATTCGTAACGATGGCTGATTTTCTGGCGGGCGGCGGTGAAATTACCGACGGCATGACGATCGAAGGTCTGGGTGTCGTTCACCCTGACTTCAAAACCAGCACCATCATCGTGGACGCTGTGCAGCCTATCACGGTCGAAACGGTCGATGGTCTTGCAGCCCTAGGGCTTTAGATGGCGGACCATGGCTGGCGTGCCGGGGTGGCAAATCAATCCCGGCACGCCCCATCCTTGTCATTTCAGAAGGGCCCGCCGTGAACCTCGTCGCGTCTACGACGCAGGACCTCCCATCGGTTCTGTCGTTTAGCAACATAAGCGTCACATTTGGTGGCGTTAGAGCCCTCCAGGATGTCGCCTTCGAGGTTCTCCCGGGTGAAGTGCAATGCATCGCCGGTGAGAACGGCAGCGGCAAGAGCACCCTGATCAAGGTAATCACCGGCGTTTGTCAGCCGCTAGCCGGCGCAAACATGTCGATCGCCGGAAAGTCTGTCGACATCATGTCGCCGGCTGCGGCGCGCAGCGCCGGGGTGGAAGTCATCTGGCAGGACCTCGCACTGTTTCCTGAAATGACAGTCGCGGAAAATATCGGGATCAGAACTGTCCTCGGCAACATGCCTCGGCTCGTCGATCATTCGCGCATTCGCGAGGTGGCGCGAGGGCTGTTGGCGCGGCTTGGCGCCGACCTCGATGTCGACGCGCCTCTGCGTAGCTTTGCAATCGCCCAACGTCAGATCGTCGCCATCGCCCGGGCGCTCGCCGGCGATGCGAAGGTTATTTTCATGGACGAGCCCACATCGTCGCTTACTCAATCGGAAACAGACCGGTTGCTCGCGATCGTTCGAACACTCTCGAATGAAGGCATGGCCATCGTCTTCGTCAGCCATCGCCTTGCGGAAGTTCTGGAGATCTCAAGTCGCGTCACCGTTCTGCGCGACGGTAAGGTCGTTGGGGTGTTCCCGACCGCCGGAATGACCCAATCACGCCTCACCGAACTGATGACCGGCAAGACGTTCGACCAAACCGTGAGCACGAGAAACCTTAGTGGATCACCCGTCGTGTTGAAGATCGATCGATTGACCCGCGCAGGCGACTATGACGACGTTTCGCTGACAATACGGCGCGGTGAAACGCTTGGCCTGACCGGGCTACTCGGCGCCGGTCGCACAGAACTCGCGCTTTCTATTTTCGGCATGCTGCGCCCAGACCGCGGCAGCATCGCACTCAACGGGACGGTTCTTCATCTGAACTCCAACCGCGACGCAATCCGCGCGGGTATTGGATATCTCTCCGAAGACCGCTTGTCCCTTGGTCTCATACAAGCTCAGTCCATCGCCGACAACGCCGTTATCCCGGTGCTCGACAAGATCCTTGATCGAGGGCTGATCTCCTCGGAGAAGAAGGACGCGCTCGTCAATCATTGGATCGAGGAATTGGCGATAAAAGTCGGGCGGCAGACTGATGCGATTTCCACGCTCTCGGGCGGCAACCAGCAAAGGGTGGCCATCGCCAAATGGCTGGCGGTCGGCCTGAAACTGATCATTCTTGATTCGCCAACCGTGGGGGTGGACGTTGGCGCGCGGGCCGGCATCTTCGAGATTGTCGCCAAGCTCGCTGCCGAAGGCCTGGCGATTCTGCTGATATCCGATGAAGTGCCGGAGGTCTATTTCAACGCCGATCGTATCCTTCATATGGCTGCGGGCAAGATAGTCGCCGAATACGATCCGCACGCCATCCCGCTCGGCGACCTGGAAGCTGCCGTCTATGCGTAACCGCGGCAAGCTCTTCCGGGCTCATCCCACCGAGACATGGCTCGTTGTGGTTCTTCTCATCATGAGCGCAGGTCTCTCCGTTGCGAGCGACAAATTCTTCACCATTGCCAATCTCTTCAATCTGCTCAACACAAGCTCGACAAATCTGATCTTCGCGGTTGGGCTGCTGGTGGTGTTGATCGCTGGGGGCATCGACATCTCCTTCGCTGTGGCCGCGTCAGTGGTTCAATACGTTGTGGCGCTGGCTCTAGCCCAAATGGGAGGTGGTGATTGGTTCATCGGCCTCACCTTGGCGGCAATTGTCGGGCTCGCCCTGGGTGCGGTGAACGCCGGCCTCATCTACTATTTCCAGATCATTTCAATCGTTGTCACCATCGCCACCTTCAATATTTTTTTCGGCCTGCTGATGTTCTTCACGCACGGTGTATCGATCTACAATCTGCCTGCATGGTGGACGCATCGCACTGTGCTTTTCGAGGTCCAACAGGCGAATGGCAATTGGGCCGAGCTAACACTGCCGGTTGCGATCATGGCGGTCTGCGTCGCCGCCACCTGGGGGCTTATCCGGTATACCACCACGGGACGGCAGCTATACGCTTTTGGCGATAACCCGGAGGGCGCCCGTCGCCTCGGTATCAACATCGCGGCGATGCACTTCATTGCCTTCGGCTGGCTTGGTTTGATGGCCGGGATCGCGGGACTTGTGCAGGTGCACTATTCCCAGGAAGTCGTGCCCAACGCATTGGTGGGGCGCGAGCTGGACGTGCTGGCAGCTGTTGTCCTTGGCGGTGCCAGGCTGGGTGGCGGGCGCGGCACCGTGCTCGGTTGCATCCTTGGCGTGTTTCTTGTGTCGGTGACGCAAAACGGGCTGAACCTCCTCGGCATCTCTCCCTATGCTTTCAAGATGATCGTCGGGGCGATCATCTTGATTGCCATCACGCTGTCCAACGCGCCGCTCGGGCATATCCTCGCGGGCTTGCGGCAGAGGATGGGTACATGACGCAGCGCGTGCTCGAAACTGGAGCGCTACGGCACGGATTCTTGCGCCGTCTTGCCGGCACGTTGGGCGCCGAGAATATCGGACTTTTGCTGGCATTGATTTTGGTGATTGCATTCTTCGGATCTCTCTCGCCGCGATTCCTGTCCAAAGCTACCTTTGAATCGGTGGCCTTCCAGTTGCCTGAACTTGGACTGCTTACGCTCGCGATGTTGATGCCGATCATCTCGGGCGGCATCAATCTCGCCGTAACGTTCACGGCCAATCTCTGTGGCCTCACGCTCGCCTGGGTTCTTCAGGCCAACGGAGGACCGGACGCAAGCATCTATGCCTTTCTACTCGGTTCCGTTCTTGCGGTCGGCGTTGGCACGGCAAGCGGCTTGGTCATGGGCCCGGTGATAGCCTATACCGGCGCGCACCCCATCCTCGTTTCGCTCTCGGTGATGATTTTCCTGCGCGGCCTTGGCGAGTTTCTGACCCGCGGCGCCGATATTTCGGGCTTTCCCGAATTCATCCAGCCCCTGGGTCACGGCAGCATCGTCGGCATTCCTGTCCCGCTGCTGATACTGCTCGGCGCAGTCATCGTCTGGCATGTCTTGATGACCCGAACCAGGCTTGGCTTTTCAAACTATATGGTCGGCTCCAACATCGAGGCGACGCGCTATTCCGGCATCTCGACGCGACGCGTGATCATTCTGATCTACGCGCTGTCTGGCGCCATGTGTGCGTTGGCCGGCATTATCATGATGGCACGATTCAATTCCGTCCGTGTCGGCCATGGCGAGTCCTATGTGCTGATTACGGTGCTTGCCTGCTTCTTGGGCGGGGTGAATCCGTTTGGCGGCTTCGGCAAGGTCGTTTCGGTCTTCCTAGCCCTCATCGTTTTGCAGTTGCTTTCTTCGGGACTGAATCTCTTGGGCGCCAGCCAGCACCTGGCCACAGCCATTTGGGGCATCATGCTGATCGGCGTCATGATCTTGCGGTGGGCTGCCGGGCAGCTCAATTTCATGAGGATAACACGATGAAGGGTTTTGGCGTTCATACGAGCATGTGGACGAGTGGTTGGTCCGTAGAGGGCGCCGAGCACACTGTAGCGGCGGTAAAAAAATACGATCTCGATTTCATTGAAATTTCGCTGGCCGATCCATTTTCTTGCGATGCCGATCACACCCGCAAGCTGCTGGCGGCAAATGGCATGCAGGCGGTGTGCTCGCTAGGGTTGCCCGAATATGCGTGGGCATCGCGCCACCCACAGGAGGCGATTGACTTTCTCAAGGTGGCTATCGACAAGACGGCCGACATCGGAGCCCAGGCGCTATGCGGCGTAATCTATGGCGGCATCGGCGAGCGTACTGGCGTGCCACCTACGCAGGACGAACTTGATAACATTGCGAAAGTGATGACGTCCGCCGCCGCGCAAGCCAAGTCTCGCGGCATCGAACTCGGTGTTGAAGCCGTGAACCGCTACGAGAACCACATCATCAACACCGCGGCTCAGGCGGTGGCACTAATCGAGAGAGTCGGCGCCGACAATATGTTCGTGCACCTTGATACCTATCACATGAACATAGAGGAGAAAGGTATGGGCAACGGTATTATCGTCGCCCGCGATTACCTCAAATATATCCACCTCTCCGAGTCTGATCGCGGCACCCCAGGCGAGGGCAATTGCAATTGGGATGAGACGTTCGCAACGCTGGCCGCGATCGGCTTCAAGGGCGGGCTCGCGATGGAGAGCTTCATCAACATGGATCCGCGTCTGGCGTTTGGCCTCAGCGTGTGGCGTCCGGTGGCCGAGAGTGAAGCGGTTGTAATGGGCAACGGTCTGCCGTTCTTGCGCAACAAGGCACGGCAGTACGGGCTGATCGCATAAGTTACATCGCCATGCGAGATCGAAACTCGGCACATCATGAGCCGACTGCATCGACATTGCGGCGACTGCCTTCGAAGCAGGAGCCGCTCGAGAGGCAATATTGCGGCGTTTTAGATCCCGGCCTTCGGCTGTCCCCCGGGCGCAAGCAGCCAACCGGTCGGCGATCGCAACTGCCGTGAACAATCTATTTCACCGGCTCGGGCATCACAGCCTACCTTCGGCGGTTGCGAGCCGGCCCCGCATCAATTCGCGGCGCTTTCGAAACTCTGTGTATTCCTGGTCGGCCAGTACCCCGATCAGGATCACCGATCCACTCACGGCAAAGTTGAGTGAGGAGGGAATGCCTAAATTTAGAAGATTGACAAGATTCTGAAGCACCTGCAGCAAGATCGTTCCGAGCACCACACCAATGATTGAGCCTTCCCCGCCCCGCAACGAGAACCCTCCAAGGACGGCGGCAGCGATCGCGTAGAGCTCGTAGAAATTGCCGTGCGAGCTTGGCAGGATCGAGCGTGTGTACATTGCGAGAAAGATGGATGACAGCGCCGTCAGCCCGGCGCAGATCACATAGGCGCAGATGATAACCCGGCCGGTGCGGATTCCGGAAAACCGCGCGGCCTCTTCATTTTTGCCGACGGCGTAGAGATATCGTCCGAAGGCAGTACGGTGCAGAACGACCCACATCACCGCCGCCAGCATGAGCAGAAAGACAAAAGAATGAGGAATGGGAATGGAGGTGTAGGCATTGTTGGTAAGACCGAAACCAGATCGGTGCGACCGGTGGTGAGATATTCCAGATCCTCGAAGCGGGTTTCGTAGGGAAAGCCTGCCGGCGATCTTGCCCTGCTGCTCGCCGGCATGAAGATCGCCCGCACCATCCTGCGTCAGCCGGCCCTGCAGGCGGTGATCGCCGAGGAGCTGTCGCCGGGCGGGGCCGCCGACCTTTCCGATCAATCCATAACAGACCACATCCTCGAACATGCCAAGACGGTCTATCACCCCTGCGGCACCTGCCGGATGGGCACCGATGACCAGGCGGTGGTCGACCCGCAATTGCGCGTGCGCGGCGTGCCGCGCCTACGCATCTGCGACGCCTCGATCATGCCGCGTCTCATCAGCGGCAACACCAACGCGCCGGTGATCATGATCGCCGACCGCTGCGCCGATTTCATCCTCGGCAGCGCTTAGCGAGAAACGGTCAGCCGAGAGAAATCCAGGCTGTTTTGAGAGGGTGTATCTGTCCAGCGCATGCAGCGACTTGTCGCGACCGAAGCCGGACAGCTTGACGCCGCCGGGCGGCACGGTGATGTCGGCGCCGCCATACATTGCATAGGTCCTATCAAATCGAGACTGGGATAGCGGTGCCAACGCGCTGCTGTTGGCCGCCAGAAAGCTGGTGCGGATACGCCTGGAGAAATTCAGGCGATGCAGGCAACTTCACCAGACGCAGCAGCTCCAGCAGCATCCATGACGGCGCCGAAGTCGCGCCCGGCTTCCAGATCATCGCTGCGCCGGCCACACGCCCGGCCACTCGGTCTACCTCGCAAACTCCGGCAAGGAACAGCGCATGATTTCGGCCGACACGATGTATGTGCCAGCGCTGCTGGCGCCGCATCCGGAGTGGCAAGGCAGCTACGACCAGGACGGGCCGATGGCGATCACCACGCGGCACAAGCTGATCGATCGCGTGATCGCCGACAACATCCGGATCTCGGGCGGGGGCTCTCAGAGAGGTTCCTGCTATTGCTGCTGCAGGCCGGTGATCATGGCAATGATCTCGTTCTTATCGGTCTTCGCGGTCTCGCGAATTCCAATCTGCTTGCCACGCCTGAGAACACAGATGCGGTCGGAGAGCTTGAAGACCTGGTCGAGGCTGTGGCTGATGATCAGGATGCCGACATTGCGCTGCTTCAGCGACTGGACGATAGCCTCCACCCGGGCGGTTTCGGCAACGCCCAGCGCCGCCGTCGGCTCATCCAGCAGGATCAGCTTGCTTGCCCAATGCGTGGCGCGCGCGATCGCAACGCCCTGGCGCTGGCCGCCGGAGAGATCGCGGATAGTGGCGTGCGCGGAGGGGATGCGCACGTCCAGTTCCTTCACCAGTTTCTCGGTCTCGTCGATCATGCGGCGGCGGTCGAGCAAACCGAGGCGGTTCAGCGGCTCGCGGCCGATGAACATGTTCATGTAGACCGTCTGCTGGTCGGCCAGCGCCAGGTCCTGGTAGACGACCTCGATGCCGTGCGCGCGCCCCATGGTGGCATTCGACATCGTCACCGGTTTTCCTTCGATGACGATGGTGCCGGACGAGGGCGGGTGGACGCCCGAGACGATCTTGACCAGCGTCGACTTTCCGGCGCCGTTGTCGCCGACGAGTGCAACGATCTCGCCCGGGAAAACCTCGAGCGAAAAACTCTCGATCGCGGTGATGCCGCCGAAATTCTTGCGAATGTCGTGCAGCTGAAGGATGGGCGCGCTCACCGTCATGTGTTTCTCCTAGACTGGCCAGGCATAGGGTTCACCGAAGCCGTTCTCGATGGTTTCCACTTTCGGATTGTCCGTCGAAATGCCCGACACGCCGACAATATGGGCGCGGGTGACGAAGGCCTGGCCACGGAAGCCGAACACGGCGCTGTCGCCAGGCTTCGGCGCGTTCGCGCCGGCGGCATCGATCATGGCGTAATAGTCGATCGCAGAGGGCGGCGGCACCTCGACGCTGCGCAGTGCCGAGCCTGCCGTCGTCGGTTCAGCCGAGACGATCGCCTTGACGTCGTAGTCGGGGAAGATCGGATCGATGTAGAAGCCGCCGCCAAGGCAATAGGCCTTGCCGCCGGAGAGATGCGAGACCTCGGTGAGATAGAGCACCGCCGGCAGCTCCGGCAAATCTTCCATGACATGCAGCGCGGTGGTGCCATGCAGTCCATTGCCGGGCTCGCACTGCGTCGCGCCGGCCTCGGCGAGTGCCGCCAGCATAACGCTCGACGTGGTGCCCGGCGCGTTGATCTCAATGTCCTTGCGTCCTGCCTTAGCCAGCGCTTCCGCAGCTTTCGCGAGCGTCGCCAGATTGGGGGTCGGCAGCACTTTTCGCGAAGCATGGTCGAACAGCAGAGCAGGGAAAGTGGTGATGCCGGCGAAACGGCCGCCTTCGACGGCATCCAGCCGGTCGGCGACATCGATAATGTCGGCGGCATTGAAACCGCCTTCATGGCCGCGATAGAAGATATCGCCTTCGGCGGCGATGCGGGCCAGCAGGTCCTGCACATAGCCGGCCGCCTTGGCGCCTGTTGCCGCTTCCCCAGCCTTGGTATCGTTGAACACGGTCCAGTAGTCCGGCTTGAAGGTTTTCGCCGCAGCCGCCGCTTCGAATTTTGCGACCTGCTGGAGATGGCCGAGATGGCCAAGCTTCATGCCTGCCTTGTGGGTGGCGCGGGCGCAAGCCATGTCGACGGCGACCGCGCGGTCAATGCCGCCGCGCATCACGGCCCGGCAGAACGACGAGGAGCGGCCGACCTGCTTGGTCATGGCGAAGATCTTCAGGCCGTTGCGGCTGGCTTCGCTCTTGAGAACCCGCGCATTGGCCTCAACCGTGTCGAGATCGAGCACATAAGCATTGGCCGGCAACTTACCTTGCTGGTGCAACCGGATAGCTGATTCGATGAAGGCGGGGTTGCGGCGGCGCAGAATCTCGAGAAACATGGATGGCTTCCTTCAGCGGTTCTTTTCGCGCAGCGACACGGCGACTGCGGTCAGGATGATGAGGCCACGCACGATCATCTGGTCGGAGACCGACAGGCCCATCAGGATCAGGCCGTTGTTGAGCATGCCCATCATCAACGAGCCGACCAGCGCGCCGACCACGGAGCCCTTGCCGCCATTGAGCAGCGTGCCGCCGACGATGACGGCGGCGATGACCGTCATCAAGTCGGTTTCGCCGAGAGTATATTTCGCCGCCTGCAGGCGACCGGCATAGAGCAAGCCGGCAAGACCGGCGAGCCCGCCGCTGATGGTCAGCACGGCGAGCCTGATCCTGGGCACGCTGATGCCCGATACGCTTGCGGCGCGGGCATTGTCGCCGGTCGCCAGCACATGCGCGCCGAAACGGGTTTCGCGGAACACCAGGTGGCCGATGGCCACGGCAATCACCGACCACCAGACGAGTGAGGGGACACCGAGCAGCGAGCCGGAACCGAAGAAGCCGGTGAACGCTTCGTTGGTCACCGAGATCGAGCGAAGGTCTGTCATCGAACGCGAAACGCCGGCGAACAGGCCGAGCGTCGCCAGCGTCACCAGGAAGGAGGGCAGCCTGACATACGCCACCAGCACGCCGTTGATGACGCCGATCAGCAGGCCGGCGCCGAGGCCGGCGACTATCCCTGCCGGCATGCCGTACGCGTTGATGGTGACGGCGGCTGCAAGGGCCGCCACCGCCACGATCGAGCCGATCGACAAATCTATTTCGCCGGCCGACATGACGAAGACCAGGCCGATGGCCATGATCGTCACCGGCGTCGTCTGCAACACGATGTTCGATAAGTTCCGGACGGTGAGGAAGCCGCTGTCCCTCAGCACAATGGCGAAGAACAGAAAGATCGCCAGGAAACCGAGGTAGACGACATATTGCTGCAGATTGAAGCGGCTTGCGAAGCTGCTACCGGCGCTGGTGTTGGCACTGGACATTTTATCCCTCCGGTGGTGAGCGCTTCGCCTCGAGCCTATTTCACCGCGTCCGCGATGGCCGCCGGTACGTCCCTGTTGAGGGACTTCCTCCAACCGTCCTTCACCGTGTCCTTGGTGACGGCGATGGAATCTACGGCATAGAATGGTTCGGCCTTCTTGCCGACCAGCGAACCTGCCGAGGCGCGCGCCAGCGTCACGCCAATGCTGTAGGCCTCGTCGGCGACGAGGGCCGCGATGTTGCCGCCCTTGACCATGTCGAGCGCGGCAGGCTCGTTGAGGTCGAGCGTGACAATCTTGGTGTGTGTGTTGCCGGCACCGCGCAAGGCCGAAAGCACGCTCAGCGCCGGTTCGGCCCAGGTGACATAGATGCCGTCCAGGTCCGGATGCTGGGTGATCATCGCCTGGGCGATGTCTTCGCTGCGCGCCGGGTCGGCCATGCCGGCCTCGGCCTCGATCTTCATATCGGGATAGTCCTGCTCGATGGTCTTCTTGAAGGCCTGGTCGCGCTGGTTGGTGACGTAGAAGTCGGCATCGTGGAAGATGTAGCCGACCTTGCCTTTCTTGCCGAGCGCCTCGGCCATGGCGATGCCGGCCTTGTTGCCCATCTGAAAGAGATCGTCGGAGACGATGGTGACATAGTCCCTGCCCTGCTTGTAGCCGGCCGGGGAATTGTCGACGAAGCCGAGCTTGACGCCGGCCTGGCGTGCCGGATCGTAGACCGAAGCTGCGGTCGCCGGATCGACGGGAAGCGACAGGATGATCGACGGCTTTTTGGCCATCACCGTCTCGATATCGGCCTTCTGTCGCGCGGCGTCGAAACCGGCATCGGTCTGCGCCACCACCTCGATGCCGAGGCGCTTGAATTCGTCATGGGCGCCGGCGTTGACGGCGTTGGTGTATTCGCTCATCTCGTGCCAGACGAGGGCGGCGGTGAACTTGCCGTCCTTGATCTGCTGCTCTTCGGCTGGCGTCAGCGTAAGACTGCTCGCCGGCACCGGCTTTTCACCATTCGGTCCTGTGGTGACGCCTTCAGCGGCGAAGGCGTGCATGGCTAGCAGGCTCGCCACTGTCGTTATGATTACAGATGCTTTGCGCATATCCCGGTTCCCTTTTTGTTGTGTCGAAGAAAAGCTCCGGTGCGGCGGGCCGCGCCCGAGCGAGAGCCTTACTTGGCCGCGTCGAGCACCGGCTGCGGCGCGTCGCGGTTGAGCGAGTCCTTCCAGCCCTGCGCGACATTCTCCTTGGTGACGGTCAGGGCCGGGGCGACGACGAAGGCCGGTGTCGGCTGGCCAAGCAGCGACTTCATGCCGGAAGCAGCCATGGCGCGGCCGAGTTCATAGGCCTTGTCGGCGACGAGGGCTGCGACATTGCCGCCCTTGACCATGTCGAGCGCGACCGGCTCGGCGAGGTCGAGCGTGACGATCTTGGTCCTGGCGTTGCCGGCGCCGCGTAGCGCCGACAGCACGCCGTCGGCCGGCTCGGCCCAGGTCACGTAGATGCCGTCGAGATCGGGATGCTGCAAAAGCATCGCGTTGGCCAGTTCCTCGGCGCGGGCCGGGTCGGATATGCCCTGTTCGGCGACGATCTTGATGTCGGGATACACCTTCTCGATGGTGGTCTTGAAGGCTTGGTCGCGCTGGTTGGTGACGTAGTAGGCAGCGTCGTGGAAAATGTAGCCGACCTTGCCCTTGCCGCCAATCGCCTTGGCCATCGCGTCCGCAGCCTGCTTGCCCATCTGGAATAGATCGTCAGTCACGATCGAAGCGTAATCGGTGCCCTGCTTGTAGCCCTTGGGCAAGTTGGACAGGAACACCAACTTGGTGCCGTCCTTGACCGCCTGGCGGAAGGCTTCTGCCGAGGTGACCGGGTCGAGCGGCAGCGCCAAGATGACGTTGGGCTTGGCGGCCAACGCCGTCTCGATGTCGCTGCGCTGGCGGGCGGAGTCGAACTGGGCATCCGTTTTGACCGCAATGGTGATGCCGGCGCGGGCGAATTCGTCGGTGGCGCCGGCGGTTACCGCATTGGTGAAATCGGACGAGGTGTGCCAGAGCAACGCAGCCTTGTAGCCCTTGTCCTTGAGCGCGGCGATGTCGGCATCGCTTAGGATCACGTCGGCGCTCGGCGTGGCGCTCTCGCCCTGCGGGCCGACCGTCTGTGCGAAAGCTGGGTTGGCGGCAAGCATCAATCCGCCGGCAAAGGCGGCGGCGATCAGTGTCTTCATCGGCATGTCAGTTCTCCCATTTTGCTTCGTTGGTGGTTCAGTCGGCCACGCCGCAATAGCGGGCCATGAAGGCGGCGAAGCCGACTATGCCGGCGAAATATTCCTCGACATCCACGTGCTCCTCGAATGTGTGGCAATTCCTGATGTCGCCGGGCGCGCAATAGACGGCAGGAATACCGAGCTGATTGATGATGAAGGGGGACTCCGACCAGAACGGTGCGCCCTCGATGACGCCGCGTCCGCTCATTGCGCCAGCCATCGCGTCGGACAGCATGGCGACTTCTGCCCGCGTTTCGCCGATCTCGGCAGCGGTGCCGCCCAGCCTGTGGTCGCGGCCGGCGGGGTAGGCGAACTCTACCGAAATATCCGGATCGGTGATCGCGCCGCGCACGGCAGCCTCGATCTCGGCGGCGGCGGTGTCGAGGTCTTCGCCAGGCAACAGCTTACGGATCAGCGAGAGCGTGCAGCGCTCGGGAACGGCAATGTAGCCGCCGCCGGCAAGCCCGGTGATAAGCAGGAAGCCGCGCCCGACCAGTTTGTGCTCGGCGCGCGCGGCGACCTCATCCGAATGCTTCCAAAGCGCCGTCATCGCGGCATGGCTTGCACGGAGCGCATCCTTGCCGAGTTCTGGCACACCGAAATAGGCGGATTTGCCGGTAATCGAGATATCGGTGATGAAGAAGCCGATCTGCGCCGCATAAACGGCCAGGCGGGTCGGCTCGACATAGACGCTGAAATCGGGTGCTGTGACCTCGCCGGTCTCGATGCGTCCGACGAAGTGCTTGATCCCGGCGGAAATGCCGGTGCCGGGCTGGCCGCTCTCCTCGTCGCCGATGAAAGCGAAGGCGACGTCGCCCTTGAGGCGAACGCCTGCCTTGTCGAGTAGCGCGAGTGCCGCCAGCGAAGCAGTGATGCCGGCCTTGAGGTCGCCTGAGCCGCGGCCCCAGACAGCACCATCAATGATCGGGGCGGCGAACGGATCCTCACGCTCGGTGCCTGCCCAATGCTCGCGCCAGCCGTCGACATGGACGGTGTCGGTATGGCCCATGAACAGCAGGCGCTTTCCCTGGTCGGCCCCCTTGCGCTCGCCCCAGATGTTGGGCCGCCCGGGAAGAAATTCCGTCCTGGTCAGGCCGCTGAGGTCAAGGTCGCGCATCCTGGCTTCTAGGAAGTCGACGAAGTTGGCTTCGTTGCCGGTGATGCTCTCTCGGCCGATGGCGCGGCGAAACAGCGTTAGTGCGTCGTCGCGGTCGAGCGCTGCCTGCAGGCGGGCGGTAATATCGTGAGTCATATCGCGGCCTCCTTCAGGGCGGCGGCCTGGGCAGGCGGCAGCGAAATCCGGCCATCAGGCGCGTCGACGCCGAACAGCGTGTTGTGCAACTGGCCAAGGCCGATTGCCGCCGCGCCAATGAGGGCTGCGCGTGCGCCGAGTTCGCTCGCCTCGACCCTGACCGGATAGGGGAAGCATAGCGGCAGAAGCGCCTGCACCCTGGACAGGATTTCGGGCCGCAACCCAATCGAGCCGCCGAGGATAAACTTTTCTGGATTGGCGATTGCCGCGATTGCCGCAACGCCTTGCGCCAGATGGCGGGCAGTTTCGTCGAGCACGGTGAGCGCGTCCTTGTCGCCAAGCGCGGCATTCTCGAATATTGCCGGCACCGAGACCTGCCTGCCGGTGAGAGCGTGGTAGCGATCGGTCATGGCGTGGGTGGCCACCGCGCGTTCGAATGCGCCGGTGCGCAGTGATTCCTCGGTGAAGGGATCGGCCCCGATCGGCATGAAACCGATCTCGCCGGCGGCGTGCCCAGCACCCCGCACCAGATGGCCGCCCAGCATCAGCCCGCTGCCGATGCCGGTGCCGAGCGCGATGTAGGCGAGATTGTCGATGCCCTGGCCTTGGCCGAGCCAGTTCTCGCCAAGCACCGCGAGATTGACGTCGTTCTCGATCATCACCGCGACGCCGAGCGCTTCTTCGAAGGCATCCAGCACATTCATTGTGTCGAAGCCGGCAATGTTCGGCGCCATTAAAATGCGGCCGGTGGCCGGGTCAGGAGCGCCAGGCGCGCCGATGACGGCCAGGCGTATCTTCTTGCGCGCGACGTGCTGTCTGGCCGCGGCATCGAAGGCCAGCGCTGCAATCTGATCGACGACGAACTGGCCGCCGCGCGGGTCGGTCGGTGTGGCGGCTTCGGCAAAGATCTGGCAGGCAAGGTCCGTCAGCGCGACCCGCACCTTGGTGCCGCCAAGGTCGACGGCGATGATATAGGCTGCGTCGTGGACCAGTTCGTAGGTGACGGCGGTGCGCCCGACATGGCCGCTGGTGCGGCCGGTTTCCTGGACCCAGCCCTCCTGCTCGAGCCCGCGCATGATTTCGGAGATGGTCTGCTTCGACAGGCCCGTCAGCTTGGCGATCGAGGCGCGGGAGATCGGCCCGCCCTGGACGATCGCTTCCATCACGGAGCGCTGTGAGAACTGACGGGATATGCGCGGCAGGTCAGTCACATTGAACTCCCGTTAATTCGTTCTATGAGCGAACTTATTATTCGGAACTGGACCTGTCAATGTATGTTCGCGAGCGGCCGTTTTTGCGCACGCGAACATTGATCCGGAGGCAGGATTCAGGCGCGGTGCTGCCGTTCGGCAGAAGATAAATGCGGTCAGGGAGTGGCTGGATCAGCTTCTTGAATCAATTGGGCGAACAGCTTCGCAGCGCATTGACAAATAACGATCATGCTAGTCTCTGAGGGGCACTGTTTTCTACAGGAGATCAATACAGCGGATGGTTCGCCGGTCCATATCTCTCGTATTCTCTCGTATGGGTCTGTCGAACCATGGGACGATGAACGAGACCAACTATTGGCTTCGAGAATATCGGTGATGTACCGCGGGTCTGCGTCCCAGTGAATGGCTCAAATGGGGCCGGCAGCGGAACGTCCGTTTGCAGTTTGCAAACGTGGATAACTACCATACCGCCTTAACTCGCAAAGACCCGTTTGACGCCAACTGGGCTGGCCCGAAGCCGACCTCTCCGTCCAGCATAGTCCGATCATATTCGGCGCAAGCTGCTCGCTTGAACCGTGGGATAGAATTCCGCCAATCTCGACCCGCCTATGCCTGGGTGGCCCCTGCTCACAATCACGAGCGTAGCGCCATCTTTCCGAATGGCCGGGTGAGGCTGGAGAAATCGCCGCTGAACCTTCTCGACCAGCCATTCTCCGGCTTTGGCAAAAAGCCGGTTCGAAGGCTTTTCCGCCATGTGCCGTTGCCTTTCGCAACGAACGGTCAACCGACTGTGAATAGCACTTGCAGGCACGTGGTTGTCAGGCGCCCACCGAACTTGACAAGCAGTCTTGCAGGAACTGCGTCGAGCACTGAACGTTTGACCAAGCGCGGGCATCTCCGCCTTGGCTAAGGACCATCAATGTTCACGTTCATGTTTGCCACCGGCATCGAGAACAGCACCCCCACCATTCGACAAGGCCGGGAGCGCGTCGACGAAATGGAAAAATGCCGCTTCTACGAACGATGGCGCACCGACTTCGAACTGGTCCAGGATCTCGGGGTGCATTTCCTCCGCTACGGACCTCCCATCCACAAAACATGGCTGGGTGACGGACGTTATGATTGGGCATTCGCCGATGAGACCTTCGCGGACCTGAAGGCGAAAGACATTCTTCCGATCGTCGACCTTTGCCATTTTGGCGTGCCGGACTGGATTGGCAACTTCCAGAACCCGGACTTTCCGACACTATTCGAGCACTACGCCAGGGATTTCGCGATGCGCTATCCGTGGATCCAGCTCTTCACCCCAATAAATGAGATGTTCATCTGCGCCACCTTTTCGGCCCGCTGGGGATGGTGGAACGAACAACTGAGCAGCGACACTGCTTTCGTCACCGCCCTCAAGCACATCGTGAAGGCGAACGTGCTTGCCATGCGGGCGATTCTCGAGGTGCGGCCGGACGCCATCTTCATTCAGAGCGAATCCTCGGAATACTTCCACGCCGATTCTCCCGAGGCGGTCGGCAGAGCGGAACGGTTCAACAGCGAGCGTTTCCTGTCGCTTGACCTCAACTACGGTCATGACGTCGACGCGCACACCTATCGCTATCTTCTCGAAAACGGGATGACGGCCGAAGAATACAGTTTCTTCCTGGAAAGCCATCTGCGCAGGCATTGCGTGATGGGCACCGACTATTACCAGACCAACGAACATCGGGTTTGGGCAGACGGAACGACGTCCGGGTCCGGCGAGGTGTTTGGCTATGACGAGATCACGCGGCAGTACTTCAACCGCTACCGGCTTCCCGTAATGCATACGGAGACCAACATCAGCGAAGGCCCCAATGGAGACGAGGCCGTCTATTGGCTGTGGAAAGAGTGGGCCAACGTGCTGCGGATCCGCAACGATGGCATCCCCATCGTAGGCTTCACCTGGTACTCGCTGACGGATCAGGTGGACTGGGACAGTGCGCTTCGGGAGAACAACGGACGGATCAATCCGCTCGGCCTCTATGACCTCGACCGAAATCCGAGGGCGGTGGGGCGCGCTTTCAAGGCGCTGATCGCGAACTGGAACAAGCTGTTGGCCACACAAAGTGTCTGCCTTGCTTTGCCGGTCTTTCTTCCCTCACAGCAAGACGATGCCATTGTTCGCGCGCAACAGGATTATGCGCGCAGCCTGCTGAGCGTGGATCGGGTCGCTGAAGGCTGGACTGAACCACTTGCTGCTCCCCAGAAAGAGGTCGAACCCGATGCGCCTGGATAACAAGACTGCATTGTAACCGGTGCTGCAAGCGGCATTGGACTGGCCATCGCCATGCGGTTGGGCACCGAAGGTGCACGGGTGAGCCGACGTGGGTGGAGGCAAGGTCGAGAAGGCGCGCATCGGTTCGACAAGGGGCGCGCCGGGGAGGCCGCTATCACGGTGCTGTCGACTTGCGCTCACGCGTTCGGCAGGTTGGTAATAATCGTCAACAACGCGCCGGCCTGATAATCTTTAACCATTGAGGCATTCACTAGAGCGGGCTGGCTGAAGGTGCTGAGCGTCGACCTGCTGGGAGCAATTTATTTCGCCGGAAAGGCATTCGCTCATATGACATCTGGGGGGCGTCATCGTAAAACATATTGAGTGTGCGCGGTCGAGACGAGCTCCGCATGTCGAGCTATACGCCGCGGCAAAGGCCACCCTCCTGTCTCTAACCGAGACCCGACGCAGTTCGCACCTTGGCCGACTGGGCATGAATCCGGACGATTACCGAACCAAATGGAACCTGCCTCGCAATTACCCGATGGTGGCACCCAACTATTCGGGAAGCGTTCCGCATATCGCCTCTAACACCCAGTAGCGGACAGCTCTCGCCTGAGGCGTCAGTCGTCGTTGAAGCGCTCCGGCATCGCATTCGAGGCCAAGGCTGGTGCACAAGGATCATGACATCGAATTCCACTCTTTACAGGAACAAGTGCCTTTCCTCGGGATTAGGATTCGACGCCGCAACGGCGTCGAACCCCAAAGGAGACTCACATGAAACGTAAGATTTTGACAGCTACAGCGATCTCTCTCTGTCTCGCCACCGCGGCCTTGGCGCAGTCGTCGGGAACATCCAGCGGCACGAACGGAACGTCCGGCTCATCGGCCGGGTCCAGTATGAGCTCTACGTCCGGCTCCGGCCAAAGCGGTATCCCGAGCGGCTGGGACAGCAAGCTCTCCGGCTCATTCTTCAGCGACGCCAATTCGGGAAGACTTCTGTCGCAGGATGAGATCCGCAAGAACTGGTCGTCCCTGAGCTCTGAACAGCAGGCACAGGTTCGCTCCGACTGCTCGAGGATGACGGCCAGTAACGGCACTGGCTCTGGCACAATGACCGGCACGTCAGGTAGCTCGGCTTCGACCGGCAGTGATACAACGGCGAGTATCGGCACCGGCTCTGGCACAGCCACCGGCACTTCAGGCAGCTCTGGTTCGACCGGCAGTAACACCACGGCCAGCAACAGCACTGGTTCGGGTACAACCACCGGCACGTCGGGATCCTCGAATACAGCTGGCGATACGACCGCCAGCACCAGCACGGGTTCGGGCGCGAACTCGGCTGCTCAAATGGCTTCGATGCGGCAACTCTGCACTCAGGTTCAAGGGATGTGAGTGAATGCGGCGCTCCGGGCCGGCTTGGCCGGAATAAGAAGAGGCCTTGGAGGCCCGGGCATCGCTTTGGTTTGGTAGCCATTTCGGCGCTGAAGTCGGCCGGAGACCGGGGTGACAACTCGGCGCTTGTCGCGCTGCTTTTCTATCGCCGGCGACCGTCACTCGCCAATAGCGCGCTTCGCGTCGAGACACTTCTCCCGGCTGAGGCAAGCGAGATTCCGTCCCGTCCATACCTGCCAAGATAGACCGTCTCGCGGCCTCCGTTGAGCCTGTAATCCAGCCGAAAGGAGATCGCGCCACTGGGCATGACGCGAACATACATGCCGTCGCAATCTTGTAGATGTTCTCTTTTGGTTCAGGGCTTTAAGGGCGACGTCCGTCAGCATTCCCCGCTACCTCCTGAAAAGTACCGTCAGTACAATTTCGAGGCTCTTCGGCAGAAATTTTGTTTTATCTTCAATTCCTTAAGGCATAAAAAAATACCGTCAGAGCCTCATTGGATCTGACGGTACTTCGAAAAATCTGAGCTACCAATATGCGGAAGGTCCCTCAGCCGGTCCGTCAATCCAATCTCTGCGCACCGATTGTCGCCGAATGGGTTTATATGTGTTGTCAAATAGTTATGGCGTACAATGGCGTGTTTTCGGCGGCGTTTGAGTGGGCCTGAATCACTCCCACTCGATTGTTTCAACCCAGGATAACCGGTTGATTTTGAAAGGCAATTTATTTTCGTTCGATACAGATACCGTCGAACATACCGTCAAGAATTGGGGCTTTTGATTTCATTGACGAATTTCCGCTGATGTGGAATTCCTTGCTTTCGGGGACTATTGATAGGACCAGTCGATTTTTTTCTTTCGTAGACTGGCGTGATCCCCTTGGCGCTCTGCAAAAATACCGTCATTTGATTGAATAGGCAGTAATGCCCGGATAGCGCGAATGCACCCGGTTATCGGGGTGACGCACCAAGCCGCGGAGGTGCCGCACGCCATGGTCGCCGTTTGTGTAGGTCCACATCACGGAACGGCGACCAACGCTTGCGACATCCGCCCGAACCATGCCACTCGTGATCAGGGAGAGACCTGTAATGCCTCTATGAGAGGACGAGGATGCTTGGCCCAGACCGAGCACAAGGTCTCGTAAAGACGTAGCACGCCCCCCGCCTTGGACTGGGGCGCCAGCCGCGCCGCCGCCTCCAAGAGTTTGCCAAAGCGGCCGCAACGGTCTGCGATGTCCACCAGGCTAGCCACCACGCGGGGAGCGCTTTGTTTCGATGTCAGGAGGTAGTTGCCGGGGCTGACTTCCTCCGGCCAAAACGAAATTTCTTCCCACATCAGCTTGAAGAGACTGGTCATAGTATCCGTATCCGATATCGACAACAGTGCGTTGCGTGCCGCTGCGTAAAGCTCCGGGACCCGCCCTGCCGCGACAAGCGGCCATTCGTCCATCTGGTTGCTTACAAGGGGAATCACCACCGATGCCTGCAGCGCCAGGTCATCGATGCGGTTCAAGGCTGCGATATCCAGCCGGCGTCCGCTCGACGCGCTTTCGGCCAATTCGCCCAGCGCCTCGAGCAATGGCCCGTGATCCGAACTGAGGCCGAGGCGCAGCGACGTCTCGTCCAGCCTCTCGCCTGCCGACGTGACTAGGCGAGCGGCAAGCGGCGGATGCAGGATGGGCAGCATCGACGCCTTCACCTCGATGGGTGAGCGGCGCAAATGGCGCAGCGCCATCTCGACGCGAAAGGCAACGGGTGTGTTCGCCGGGCGTGGAAACGGCAAATCCTCAGGTGATTTGGCGCCGAGTAGAGGCCAGGGGTCGAAACCAGCCGTGCGGACAGCCAGGATCACCGGAACCAGTGGGCCTTCGGCATCG
This sequence comes from Mesorhizobium sp. C432A, assembly GCF_030323145.1. Lineage (NCBI taxonomy): Bacteria > Pseudomonadati > Pseudomonadota > Alphaproteobacteria > Hyphomicrobiales > Phyllobacteriaceae > Mesorhizobium > Mesorhizobium sp. C432A. The sequence continues at coordinate 33,639 of NZ_CP100470.1, forward strand.
ACCGCTGCCTGCAGTTCGCGCAACGCCGCCGAACGCAGCCGCGTCATTATCGGGTTACTCGTGGTGGGGCCCGCAAGCAGAGTGTTCGCGAAGGTCCCAAACAGGGCGCTGGGGGAAACGTCCTCGTTGAGCAGGGCGGCGACCGCGGTCAGATAGGCAGGATGGTTGAGCTTTAATTCCTCGCGCCGGCCACTTTGCATCAGCGCATTGGCAGCGGCATCGAATGCGACCCCGGCCATGCTTGCGACATGCGCGAAATCGCCGGTATTGAAACGTGCCTCGATAATTTCCGGCGAAGCGAGCTCAATTTGCTGCTGATCCAGCTCTGATTGGACGGTCTCCCGCGTCGGACCATCCCCAGCTGCGTGCAAGTGGATGGCGGCTGACTTGCCGCTGCGACGATCCGACTCCATCTCGTAGCTGACCTTCTGGCCTTCGACCAAGGACGACAACCCAGCCCGCTCGACCGCGCTTATGTGAACGAAGATGTCCTCGGCGCCCTCATCAGGTGTAATGAACCCGAAGCCCTTGGCGGCATTGAAAAACTTGACGGTGCCTTTTGACGTCGACGATGTCGCGGGTGTCGCTCCTGTGCCGGCTTGAATTGGCAAGCCTTCAAGCACAGCAGACTCCAGTCCCTCCGAGACAAGAGCCCGTCGCCGCCGTCTCCGGAACTTCTCTCTTTCGGCAGCTGGCAGGGCGTCCACTTCCGCCTCGCTCAATCGCTGATTGCCGGCTGCGTTCTTGACGCGCGCCCGCACCGCCAGTGGCAGATCCTGCACGTCGGCTCCAAGATGGAGGGACAGCCCACGCAGGAGGAGAGATCCAACATCGTCGATGGGCTCGCCGGCCAGCGCCCGATAGTAGAGGCTTTCGAACCGCCCAGCCTCGTCTGTTGTATGCGTCGCGTACCAGCCGCCCGCCGCCGCCGCGATTTCCTTCGATCCAGGCTGGCGCAGAATCTGCGGCAGCATCAGACGTCGCAGATCGCGCCGGTGCACGGCCTCATCGGCACCGACCGCATCAACAAGCCAGATCTGGCGGACCAGCTTGTCGAGGATGGCACGAGCCTCGACCTCTGAAAGGTTATCGCCCAGCGAGCATGGCCCGGCCAGAACGTCGCGGATCAGGGCCACCGTTACCCGCCGCAGGATCAAGCCGGGACTTGCCAATGCCTTCACTTGTTTGTCTGCGATGCGGTCGAGGATCCGGCTATATAGGAAACGCTGGCCAAACTCGGCCTGCAGTCCTGTGGATGCCTCCTTCTCCCCCGATTCGATGAGCTTTATCACCTGGCGCCGCCGTTTGCCGGCGCAGTACCGTGCCAGTATCTCCAGCACCAGTGGATTGGACCCGAATGCACCGACCGCGCGCGGCACCAGGTCCATGTAGCGCAGACCATGGCGACGGAAAACGTCGCGTAGCTTGGCCTCGCCAGCCCTACGCCCAAGGTCACCGAGATCGGTCCTCGCCACGATACTAACCTGGCCATATGGGCTGGCCTTGACCGAATCGATCGCACGGCCCGACAGAATGATCCGGATCTCAGGGAATGGGACCTGTTGGCGAAGCTGCCCCAGCCAGTCCGAAAGTAGATCAAACCTACCCGCACCAGCCGCCAGAAGTTCCTCGAACGTGTCCAGCACAAATACCAGGGGGTGAGCGAGCCGCGGTTTGTTTGCCAGAAGCTTGCCCACCGTTGCGAAGAACTCGATCAGCTCGGTCGATGACTTCTCCACCTGGCCGCTAGGCCCGGCGTTCGCAATACGCGAGCGGAAGATATCCCGGCTTTCGGCAAGCTCCTCATCGATGCCGGGCTCGATCAGCCCAAGCTGACGCGAGAAGTCGAGTGAAAGAGCGGCGATGTCGCCAAACCGCAGTTGCGGCTGGTCGAAGTCGAAGACGATCAGGGTTAGATCGCGTCTCGTCGCCAATGCCTTGCGCACGACGCCGAGCAGCGCCGACTTGCCGGCGCCGCCGACACCACCCAACGCGATCGCGGAAAAAGACCGGAGCGGTTCAACCGTGTCAACCAGCCATAGCGAATCGAACGGCTTTGCACGCGCCGCCTCGATCGCCGACATGCCTTTGATAGCGTAGCCCATGAGGAGCCGCCGTTCGCGTACCCTGCCTCTAAACGCCTCCGGCAGCAGCGCCTTGCCCGCCTCCTCGCGGCTCGTCAGCGTGATCGCTCGGCGCAACTGCGACATGGTCGCTTCGTTCACCCAGCTAGGCCTTGCGATGCCTGTCTCGATCACGAGCTGGACGGCCTGGAGCAAGGCCACCTGTTCCTCTGCCTCGGCCAGCCGCGCCTCGATCGAACCTGCCCCTGCTGAACGGCTCCTAGTGGGCCGCCGCGACTGGGCCAATGCGACCTGAAGCATGCGGCCGAACAGATCGTCGGGGTCGGGGTTATTTGCGTCGAGGAATTGCCGCAACGCACCGCGGCTCGCCGGAAGACCTTGCAGACCGTCCCTCCGCGCTGCCGGCGTCAACATCCACAGCCAGCGCCCGTTGACGTTTTTTTCGCTGGCGCGCCGGGCAAGGAAGGCGAGGCCGTTCTGGTCGGCTCCGCCGCCGAGCAGCACCAACGGATCGAAGGTCCCGCGAACTGACGCACGGGTAAGCAGGGCTGCCCTGTCTGGCTCGGCTAGCGGTTTTGTGTCCATCGTTCCCACACTGGAGTGACAATCTGGCCAAGCACGGCAGCCACCTTCAGCAGCAGCGGCCGTTCGTCGCCACGCAGATCCTTCGCTGTCGCCAACGTCAACTCGGCCAGGCGGTCGATCTCGTCGGTTTGGGTGGCAATGCGCAGATCGGCGAACATGCACTGGAGGTAAGTGAGGATTTCCTGCTTCGACGGCTCCCGCGGATCGGGCAGGTTCTCCGCTTCGACCTTGGCCGGATCGACGGCCGGGACATTGCCCTTCAGCCCGATCAGCACGAAGCGAATTTCTGGCAGGGCGGCCTGGAACAATGCGTGGAGAAAGTTCATGGCGTCGCTCGGTGTGGCGGTCTCTTCGGTAAGCCGATCGATGACTAGCCAGACCAGCGAAGACCGGCCTTGTTCGTCCTTTGGAAGAGCTTCGCGAAGGCGGTTACTGAAGACGCTCATGAACTCGCCGGCATACCAGGCAATCGTGGTGGTGCCGGAGCCGACTGGGGCCGGCAGGTCACCCGCCAGCGCGCTGCCCGCCTGATTGAGGATCGTCTGCGCCAGTTCCCGACCGGTCACCGGGAGCTTGTCGCCATCGAAGTTGACCAGGATCCTGCTGCGATACTCCAGCCGGTGTTCAAGCAAGTCCCGCGTGAAGGTCTTGCCCGATTGGGGCGCCCCCCGGATGAGCAGAAACGGCTTGGGTGTACCGGCCGCATTCATCGCCGATACTGTGTCCAGCGTGCGGGAACGGCCTATGACCGCCGAAGTGTTCGCGAGCCTCCAGACCACGTCATATGCTGGCAATACATCGGCCGCATTCGGGGCTCGGCTGGAAATCGCCACAGCGGAAATCGCGATATTGGTAATGAACTTCTTCGTCTTCGCGTTAACGACTTCGCCCTGGTGCAGACCCACGAGATTGAAGGCCGCATCAAGACAAAGCCCTCCCGATGAGCCCGGCAGGGTTGGAGCCTTATGCTGGATCTGATAGTTGCCCCCAGGTTTCACGACGGCCCCGGCGGCAACGGCGATGTGCTGGGTGAGCCTTTGTGGATGCTGTATGACGAAGAACGGTCGCGCATTCGCCTGTTGGTTGCCAGGCGCCACGATCGGGATGGCAGCTGCCTGCTTGAGATCGTACCAAGATCGCAGGCGCCCGGGCGCGCCAGCAACCCGGATGACACAGAAGTCCAGCGGCGTGCCCGGTTTGAGTTTCGTCATGTCGGGATAGCGCGACTGCTCGGCCGTCACCGCCATCGGGCTCCATTCGACCAACCAAGGCTCGACCGCGGCGTGCCGGGTCTCGCGATGGGCACCAACAAGGTCAAAGCTGCAAGCCAGTCTAGACGCACTGTTGGGCAGCGCCTGCCCGGTGGCCGGGTCGATCAGCGTGTGCACAACATGCCAGTTGGTCAGTACGGTCTGCGGTCCAACCAGAAAACCGGTTCCGTTGCCGACGCCGTCTATCTCGACCATGCAAACGCGTCGGGTCGCTTCGAGCAGACCGCGCACCATCGTCGCGATGTCGATCAACTTGAGCATTTCTGGCGTGATGCCCTGTGGCTTGAAAAGATACGCGCTACCGTCTTGCGGCCTCAGAACGAGGGCTCCTGCGCCGGCGGGCATGCCGGCAGCGTCGACGAGCCCTGAGAGATTGAGATACCGCAACGCTGTCAGATGGGCGACCAAACCGCCGAGAAAACCGGCCTCTTCCGCCTGCGTGAAGGCGGCGGCAAAGGCCGCCCGATTGTCTGCGGTACCGAGCGCCGCCATCTTGAAGTCGAGATAGTTTGCCGTCGAATTGGCGGCCACGGCATCGAAGGCCTGCGCGAATGCTTCGCGGCTGACTGTCACTTCATTTGCGTAAGCGGCGGCGGTCGCCTTCATGCCTTCCTCTTCATTGCGATGAGCTTCGCAAGTTGGGGTTGTTCGGCCAACACCTCGCTCAGAATATGCGCATGGTTGGCGCGCAGCCAGTCACCGGCAAAATGCAGGCCAATCGCCTCCAGCCGCCTGCCAAGCTCGCCGGTCAACGAGCCGGAATTGCCGCCAAGCGTCGTGGCGTCATGGTCGAGCACCCATCTGTGACTGCGTTGCTGCACCACGCCAGGACTGAAATACTTGCGATGGTAATCGAGGCCGAACAATTCGCGCAGCCGCTCGACCACGTCGCGACGGATCCTGCCCTGATCATCCCGGGGCAAGGTGGTGGGTGGCGCGGGATAGCCGACCACGAACAGGTTCGTCGCCGCAACCGGCAGAGCGCCGCCCGCTACCGGAATGGCCGCTGGCAAGGCGGTTTTTGCGGTATTGGTGGTGGCGACCCTGAGCAGGGCAAGGTCGAGCTTTGCATAGTCGATCGGATAACGCAGGATCGGCTGCGGGCCGCAGAACATTACCTCTTCAATTGCAAACCGGCTCACCGGGTCCTCCCCTGACGGCGAGAAATCGATCGTGGCCGGTGCATTCAGAAGCCAGCGTTCGGGATCGACGGCCCGAGGCAGCGGTGAGGCCAGGCTCTCCAGCACGTGTCGATTGGTGACGACCAGCCCGTCGCCGATGACGAACCCGGTGCCGATGTGTATGCCATCGCTGTCGATGCGACCGACACTACCGAACCGACTGGCTTCGAGTGTATCGAGCGCGAGACTGACGAGGCCGGAAAAATTACCCAGGCCAGGGTCGGAAGCATCGACCGTCTGGATCGTACGGTCACCCTCCTCACGCGTCGTGACAGGCAATGCCGGCCGATCTGTGAGCGAAACCAGCGCCTCGAGGCGAACCGCCGCAGCCTCCGGCAAACGCGCGGATGGGCCTTCGCGATGAAGCTTGTCCAGGCTTGCCTCGATATCAGCGACGTCGTGGGCCAAACCAGACCGCCCCGACTTTTCAAGCCTCTTCACCAGCGGTTGGACGATCTTGCGCCGGCCTTTCTTGTCGAGGCTGGCTTGCGCGTCCGCAAGGTCCATGGCACCGGCCCCCTCCGGGCTGATCGTGCCGCCGCTGCTGGAGGCGGCCAGTCCCTTGATGATGCCTGCAAGGCGAGCCTGATCGACGGTTTCGCTCGTCACCAGCGCCGGCGCGGCAAGTCCGGTTCTCAGCACCAATTGAGCAAGGCGAGCATCTCTCGCTAGCCCGGCCGCATTGGACAGCCCGCGCGACACGCGCTGGAAGGCGCGGGCCTCGACCGCCTCTCCAGACGGCGCACGTCCAACCTTCGCGTCGGCGAGCAGAAGCGCCGACGTTTCGGCCGCATGCGCCGACCAGTCGAACCGGGAATCGAACTGTCCAGGCCCGAGCACGGTCTCCAGCGCGCTTTCCAGGCCCCCGGCGTCTCCCAGCGTACGCGCAGCTCCACTCAGGTCGATGTCGCGTAGCGACAATGCAACCAGCGCACCGGCGTCGACGACACCGGTTCCCATCCCATGGCCCCATTGAGCCGGGCGGCGTGCCGTCTGTCGGGCAGCGGCCCGGAAAAGCTCCTGCACGTTAGTGCTGCGCCGGCGCGCCTCGCGCAGGATGGCGTCACGCCCGAATTGGGCGAGCCAGAGTGCCGCGATGCCGGCGGTGAGGGCCACGGCAAAAGATGTGCCTTGCCCGGCGCTGACCTTGTCCTTCGGGTCGCCGGCTTGTTGGCGGTCAGCGCGCCAGACGAATTCGGCGGGCGCGCAGAAGTCGATCTTCGCACCGGAGGATGACCCCTGCCAGAGCTTGTCTTGGATGTTAGTGCCGCCGACCGCGATGACGTCATCGAAGGCGGCGGGCCAGACAACCAGGCCCACACAGTTGCCGGCAGCGGCCAAGACGATCATGTCGCGGTCGACCGCTTTGCGGATCGCCTGCCGCAACGACCGGCTCCAGATGCCACCAAGGCTCATGGTGATGACGTGGGCACCGATCTTGACGGCGTGGTCCACCGCCTTGGCGACCGGACTTCCGTCGAAGATCTTCACATCCTCGGTGCAGCGGATGGGAACAAGCGTCGCCCGCGGCGCCGAACCCGCTATCTGTCCTGTCTCAGCCGAGGCGGCGACACTGCCGGTGGCGGTGCCATGCCCCGGATTGGCCGTTCCCGGCCTGAGCGGATCTTTCGGGTTCTTGCCACCCTCGAGAAGGTTGAGAGATCGGCTGAGGTCGAGCGCTGCATCCGCGATCTCGGGGTGATCGGTGACCCCGGTGTCGGGCTGCGCGATGACGACACCGGCGCCCTTGGCGGGCGAGGCCTGCCATGCTCGCAGCACGCCGGTCTTATCCAGGGCCCAGCGCTTGTCCGGGGGCGGCGCTCCCGGCGCCCAGCAATAGGAATCAACCACAGCCGATTCAACGCCGGCCGGCAAGGCTTCCTCGGGATCGACGAAGACGTCAGCGCCGATGTCGGGCTCGCATGAGATCAGGCCGAGCGCACGTCGAAGGTCGGCGGCGATGGCATAGAGCTGTTCCGGGGCAGCGTGCGGTCGATGCCGCGCAACGCCATCACGAAAAACTGCACCCCGTTCGCCTCAGCGTCGTCGAACAACGGCTGCAGATCAAAAGTGCTGGCCCCTATCAGCCCCGACACATCCGTTGAGAGCGCGGCCGCGGCCTTCGCCGGCGTGGCGCCTGGCCGGAGCGCCTCCAGCACAAAGCGGAGGCGATTGGGCGCAAAGATCGGCCTTTTGTCTTCGCGAGCCGATTTGGCAAGATCCCGCAAGAAAGCGATTCCAGACATTGCCTTGTCTCCTCGAATTGCGAACGCGCACCGGCGCTCCGATCACGTTGCGTACTGTGAGATCTTTCCGTTCAAACTTGATAATGACAGCATTTCAAGTAGATGTCTTCTTGTACGTAGTAAGGTAAGCAGAATGGTCCACCTTTGCTCCACGAACTTTTGAAGCATATGGTCAAGGAATATAATTATGAGTTCCAGAGAGTTGAGGCGCTATTCTTGGACGCATCGGCTTGCCAGTTTTCAATTAGATCGAAGGCTAAGTGGTCGAGGTGCGTGCGCCGCCACTCACTTTGGAGGGCCCGCATCTTTCTCAACTCTTTGCAACGCGTCAAACAGGTCTTTGGCTATCGAACGCAATTCATCGATTGTCGATGCCGCAATAACACGAACACGGAATGCCATGGGAATGAGCTGGAGCGTGGCCCTGTCATTTGCAATGGCCATGATCCGTTGCACTGGTGAATACAGGAGATACAACAAACCTCCCACAGAAAGCCCAGAAAATAATGTTGTCAGCCAATTCTTCGCCTCACTGTTCGTAAATTGAAGGACAATCGAGGCGACAATTAACAGAACCAAAAAATGCCTATGAATAATATCCAGCGCTTGGCCTCTGTTTCATCCGACTTGCGCTCCGCAAGAACCGCGTCCACCCGCTTTTCGAGATTGTCCAAGGCTGTATAGACCTCTGCTTTCATGCCGGCGATATCGGCAGCCGGCGCCGACGCTGCCTCGGTCATTGCTCCTTCGCGACTGAAGCCGCTGATCCGCGCGACGAGGCTGGGGCCGAAAATCGGTTTGCTTCGATTGAGCAAAGCGAGGCTCCCTTTTGTGGCAGGGCTAAGTCCATCGAAAAGCTGGCCGTCTGTCATTTGATCCTCCGAGACTATTCGAGCGCAAGACGTGCAGTTACATCGCCAAACAAGACATACGCTGACCAGGTCGGATCGGTGCTTGGACTGTCAGCAAAAAGTTTCATGCGAGCGTTCATGACGGCTTCGGCAACTGAAAGCCCCGCCAGAGGCTGACGGCGCAGCCATTTCCATAACAGACTATTGGGCGGCGGGAGTGCGCCAGCATAGAAATACTGTGCAAAACTGGTCGCGAATTGCGACTGAACCGGCCACTGAGTGCCGAGGACCACGGCGCCTTGAACAATAAAGGGCGTGGCGAGCCCGGCAAGCGCAGCGCCTCCCTGATCCGATCGTTCTTCCAACGTGCCGCAGGCGTTCAGGATGATGACACTGGGCTTGCGTGGGGAGCGCTGAAGTGTTTCTGCAATCTCATCACTCGAAACACGATCTCGATCGTTCAGGACAAGTCTCGCGGTCCCTTGTTGGTCAAGCTCGCCATGCCCTACGAAGTGAACCAGATCAGCAGCCGCGAGTTGTTCCAGGAATTCCTGTTTCGACATGCCGACGTGCCCGACTATGACGGTGCTGATACCAACACGTCTCATTGTGAGCGCAATTTCATCGCGCTCGGTCTCCCATCCTGGCGGAATCGTCTGACCTGCGGGCGCGGCGTAAACAAAGGCGCGGAGGGCTCCATCGATGCGAGGAGCTTGCGGAATGACGTCGGCCACGATAACCCGCGACACTGAACATTGGACATTGACCGGCAACTCATTTGGACCTGTGAGAAGGTCCCAAGGCAAATCACCGAGGGTCCGATCGACTACAAGCTGAAGACTTGAAGGCTCCTGCGTCCGCAGACTGAAGCCAATACGCTCAGTGGACAAAGCGTCGATGGACCCACGCATTTGAATAAGCTGCTTGGAGAACGAGCGCAGTTGCTCGGGCGAATTGGTTGTTGTGACGTGATCGCTCATTTCTCGTATACGGCCACGAAGACCTTGCAACTCCGGTGAAAGGTTGCCAAGCCAGCGAGCCGCGAGTTTCAAGCTCGCGCCTCGCTTCCCAAGCTCCGACATCAGCCCGTTGTCAGTCACAGAAATTTCTAGCGTCCGGTCAGGAAACGCGGTGGCCAGTCGCCACTTTCGGCCAGAAAGGCGCCGTAAGATGAACTCCGTTGGACCTCGCCGGCTTATGACCAGGACGACTAGGAGAATAGCTGCAATGCCAATAGCCGCGGCGACCCAGGGATTTTCGTAGAGCGGCATGGCATATCGAAAATGCGATGACAATGGCTCGCTGGCATTGCCGGCGACATCGAAAAGTCGCGCCGTCGCAGTGTAATTCTGCCTGTCTTGAAGGTCGGCCAACGTTACCGGCGACGGCGGGATTTGGTCGAAGACGGAGTGCTCCTGCTGGCCGTCAACTGATGGTGTAATCTCGATTTGCAGATGGCTCGCTAGGCGCGGCCCTACTGGCACTTGTGCGTCGAAATCGAGACGGATAGAGGCGTGAGGCAAAGGATCGGTGATTGTGGTTCTTAGTGCCAAGGTGGGAGGTATGTTCGGAATGACCACCCGAAACAATGTTGAGCCCACGGCAATGTATTGAATGGGAACCGGCGATGTGCCGGCAGAAGCAATGTAGGCTTTGGCAGACAGCTGCAAGTGCTCGTCAAGGAGTCCGAAGCGTTTAAGGCCTCGATTATCGGCCAGAAGCAGCCCCAGGTCGGACAGGACTATCTGCCGGCCGTCGGGGAGGCGTTGGGCCTTGTAAAAAATATAGGGATCGGCACCCGAAACTTTGATCGGCTCCGACGACACAAGGTGCCCGGCTTCAAGGCGAAGCTCAACGGGAGCGCCCCAAGATCCCCAAGCTGTGACCGTGTCATTGGTCTCATCGATGGCCAAGGCACCAAACAGGTTGATCTTCCCGCCGTTGCGAATGGGGATTTCATCTGAGTCAATCCAGGTACCATCGCTGAGCCGAAGGGAGACTGATGTGACGCCGATAGCCCAAAGACGGTTGTTACGATCACATTTGAGGTCGGCGACCGCATTGCCTCCGACATAGACAGGCAAGCCGTGGATGGATCGCCAACGCCCCTCGACGAGCATGAGAACATCGGAAGTCCAGGATTGGCCGGCAAATATCGCGCCATTGGGGCAAATGGCGAACGAACTCGGTGCCCTCGAAGAATCGCTGGGGAGGGGTGGGCCTGCCTGCGCAACAGCAGTTCCAAGATCTCGAAACAGACCAGCGTTGGTGAGGGTCCAGACAGCTCCTTTGGAATCCTCTGCAAACAGCGGTCCCGCATCGTATGCACTGCCAGGCTCGCCCTGCCTGCCGGCAAGCAACGGGACAGTGGCCCCGTCCTTGAAGCTTAGCACACTGCCATTCTGCAAGCCGACATAGACACCGCCGTCCGGCCCTGCTGCGAGTGAATCTATGGTCTCGGTGACGGCAACGTCATCGACGACCAAGGGCACATCTTCTACAAAATCATAGTGTCGCCAGAGACCGAGGTTCGTTGACACCCAGAGGTTTCTGGCGTCGTCAAACGCGAACTTTGACGCTTGCCCAATTCCACTCGCGTCGTTGCGATAAACCGACTGCCAAGCCAGCCCGTTGAAACGATAGATGCCCGTATCGATCGATGCCCATATCTGCTTTCCATAAGGCTGCAACAGAGCGAAGCAATTTCCTGCATAGAAGCGCTCCGGCTTCGACGGCGATACGGGGTTGAGTCTAAAACAGCCACCGTTCTCACCTTCGCCGACGCCAGCCACGAGGAGTTGGCCATCCGGGGTCGGCTGTACGTCCTTCAGAAACTGAATAGGGACGTTCGCGAGCGGCTTGGTTGCCCCGGTATCAGGGTCAACGGTCAGCACGGCGCCGCCCTCGGTCGCTGCAAAAAGATGCCCTCCACTGACGACGAGACGGTCGACCCCTCTGACGACTGTTGGTTTTGCCGCGACAAGCTTTTCCAACTCGGTCAGCAGCGTCAGCTCGCCTTCAGGATCGCCCCGATACTCGGTGGTGCCCAACACGAGCCGTCCGTCAGGCAGTTTCGCGAAGCTATAGGTACCTCTGCTGCGTTCGCATGCGGGCGTGAGCTTTGTCAGATTGGACCCTGCTGCCAGAAAAACTTCTTGCCATTCGCTCGACACGAGGATGCGCCCTTCATCCAATGCGATCGCATCGTGGGACATAATGGCCGAGGAAATTTGCAACCCCGCTTGCTCCGCGCACGTGGTCGAGGGGTCTGGAAGCGCAAGCGGTCGCACCCGTTGTTGATCAACCAGACTCATTATACGGCCATTGGTCGCAAGCCATACCAGTCCGGGCCGAACGGCGACGATGGCGGCCGCTTCGCGATCGGGACTTTCGACAGGAAGGTAATCCCATTGCCCGAGGTAAGGTCCGGAAAGAGGCGTGCCTATAGCAGGTAGACCCTGCGATTGGACACCTGCAGATGTGAAGCACACCAGGGCAAGAACTGACCCCAAGCGTTTCACAACATCAGCGCTCATGGCGAAGAAGCGCTGCCAGCCATGCGTCATACGTGACGTGAAGCGCGAAGTTCGGCCATTGGCTTCAATGCCAGCCCGCTGGTGCGCGCCATCACCGGTCAAGTCACCAGCGACTTCCAAGCGCTCGATCTGTCCTGCAGAGAGCATTCGCTCTGCGCTTGGCGAATGGCGGAGTCGTTGCGGCTTTTCACGCCTGAAGGCTCGGTCCTTCGCACGCTTGCTCGGTTTGTTGTCATGCGTCGCCATGCGTGCGCCATGTCTTCGTCGATCACTTGGCGAGAATTGGGGCGATATTGTCTAGCCGTACAGATGGGGCCGAGTCGGGCTCCTCGTAGATCTTGACGAGCGCGTCGGGATCGACAGGCCTAAGATCCGCTATCTTCCTTTTACCTTCGACATCCGGATCCATCCATTTGAGCACCTCGCAAGCAGCGGTAACGTCTATGCGATCGACAGTCGGATAGACGGGGATGCCAACCATCATGCTGAGATCCTATTCAGGGCTGATGTAGCAGGCTGAGCGAAACCAGGCCACGCCGCGCCCCAGCGCGGAGCTCTCGGCACACCAGCTCGCTCGACGATTGTCATCAGCGTCACGGCAACCATAATGAACCAGTGCAATGGGTGGTCCGCCGCGAGCGGCAGCAACATCAGGGCCCAGCATTCGATGACGCACCAAACGCTGTAGCTCGCGCCATATCGAGCCGCGTCTGTTTCGGCACGAAAACCGTACGCAGCGAGCGGCGGCTGGCGGTGGCAGCGGTTAAGACTTAGCTGCTTGAGAGGCACGACCTGCCAAAGCAGTGCCAGGAGAGAGGCGGCTGCGATGGGCGGTACGCCGACGACCGAAGCGACATTTTCCAGCACAAGCGATCCGCTGACCAGAAAAATGCCCGCTGCGAGCCAGACAATAGCGTAGCCGAGAACGAATAGGGCAACTGCGCGGACGCGCCGTCGACTAAAGCTCCGCTGCCACACATGCAGCAGGGGGGTGGCAAGCAGCGGCGGCATCATTGCCAGGATCATTGCCAACCATGTCAGGACTTGCGCCGACGGCGCGCTGACTGCCAGGACCGCCGCGAGGCGATGCATCGTCACTTCAGCCATCCCAGTTGCGCTCAGACAAAGCGCAGGCAACGATGGAAAAGCGTCTTGGACAGCGAGCAGCGTCCACCCCGAAAAGCTCGCTACGAGTAGCGGCAAAGGTAGCCGCGCCAATACACACCACACTACTATCGCGGGTCGCACATTACTGCCCCTGACGATAGACGCTGATCCGGCCGATGGATAAGTCATCACTGGTCGCGCCTGGCACAGCCGATATTAGCTTTACCGACAACTCGCCGCTTAGCGAGTTTTCGGTGTGCATCCTGTCGACGATAGATGTTATGTCGAGCGAAGTGGTGACACCGTCCCCGCCAGTGGGGCCTAGCGGCGTGCTAGCTTTGCTAACGCCGAACATCGAAAGCGTCCCAGCGAAGTGATCGGGGTATTTCTCCGGATCGGCGCCTTGCGGAAGATTGACATAGACATAAAAAAGCGCCGCGTCGCTCGGGCTCTTGATGTTTTCGAGATTGAGGTAGATGCGATCGGGTTCCCGGGCAGCAGCGGCACTGAATGTCTTCGCGTTCAGCGCTCTGGTCAATTTCTGCAGCTCTTTGCCATCAAGGCGTACGCGGCTCTCTACAACATCGCCGTTGAGACGAACAAGGCTGGTGTTGGACCCGATAAGTTCTGCGGCCTTGGGCGGTGTCATGGTCACAGCTCCTGCTAACTCAATGGCGAGTGACGGAGATGCGCCGAGCTTTTCGAAGCGCACCGCGAGTTGGTCTCCTGGCGCGACCGGTGCGGCGTCATCATCATAGATATAGTCGAGCATCGGCACCTTAGTGTCGAGCACATCGCGCGCCGTGAACTTATAGGTCGTGCCGTCAAGGCGCGGCATAGCGAAGTCTCGATCGCGTGGACCATCAAGCCAGTCGGCGTCTGCGGGATTCTTAAAGACATCGGCCTCGTCGCCCAACCGCTGCTTCTGCCTTAGCCAGACGTTCCATAGGCGGTCGATATTGGCGTGATGGAGCCAAAAGATCGGATCGAGCGCAGCGGTGTCTGGATTCGTCATAAGTCCCCATTCGAGGGGATCGGAGCTGAGGCCGCGACCTTTGAATCCGCCGCCGACCCAGACGTGGACGCCACCATGGGGCTGGCTTTCCAGTGCGCCGAATTTGCCCTTTTCGCCATGATTGAATGGCGTCTTGATTCCACCAAAACCGCTTAGACCGCCATCTCCCGTGCCTTCGAAAAACCTCTCCAGGAGAGTTTTGTCGACCGTGACCACACGGCTGTCGAGAACGATCGGCGATTGCACGTTTGGTATCTGCGCAGCGCCGTAGCGCTGGGCCACGTGCAAGAAGTTCCGGCCGCCGCCAGGCAATTTCGCCTTCGCGAAGGCACGCGGCAATTCACGAGCCTTGGGGTCGTCCGAATAATTCCAGTATGGCAACGCCCAATCAGCGGGACCACCGAGCTTTGTTACAGCATCCCGGACGACTGTTTCAAAAGCAGCAAGATAGCCGCGGTGCCACGGCAGAAAGTACCAGGATAAATGCTGGCACTGACCCCAAAGCTTCTTCTGCACGCCGGGCGGCGGAAATTTGGTGTCGTCAGCGATAAAGCTGAAGCCCTTCCAGATTCCCTTATCGATGCCGTGCATCGCACCAAATGACCACCAACTCGTGATGTCCGTGATCGGGCGCTTCTGAAGTGCCTCGACTGCCTTGCCATACCATTCCAGCGTCGTATCGCCGACTGGAAGCTTCCAGACATCTCGACGGACATGCGCCATGATCCAACTCCAAGTCTTTCAGTGCATATTTCCGATGCCGGCGGCACCTTACCCTCGATTGCGTAATCACCGAGGTTGCAGATCGCGCCCATCTCGACAGATAGACGAAGGCCCCGTAGTCAGACTATCGCAGCGCCCTCGGGACAACCTCGCAAAATCCAATCTTTGATCGCGTCGATTTCGCCCTGGTTGAAGTAATCCGAGTCGTCGCCAGAAGTGCTCAAGGGCATTCTTCCGTACATCCCACCCTTTGAGAAAGCTGGCGTATCGCCTTGTAAGGCGTGAATAAGTATGGAGTTGTTCGGATCCCCGACAGCAACGATCCGTTCGCCTTTGACGGTGCCGTCCGTGACAAACTTCTGATACGTCATGGTTCGCCACCACCGTCCGTGACCAGAAAAATCCGGATCTGCACCAACTCTGGCGCAGCAATCGTCCAGGAATTTCTGGAATTCGACCCAACTGTTGATCACATTGGCCATCATCATGCCCTTCCTCTTGAAAGTCCCAGCTGGGTGCTCTTGCTAATTCTGCGTCATAAAATCGACGAGAGCGCGCACCGTTGGATCGTCATCTAGGGCTGTCCTTGGCGCCTTACTTGTTGTGTTAAAGGTCGTGATGGCCGACACCGCCACCCTTGCGACAGCCTGCTGGGGGGGATCTGAGGCGTCCAACGCCATGAACGCCACAAAATCGAGGCCTTTTGAATTAGAAATGGCGTTGTGGCATTCCATACAACTGTGCTTGTTCCGCTGGTTGTAAGTTTCCATCGTCGTATTTGCCAAGGTCGATCCAATGCCGGTGGGGAATGGCGCTCCTGCGTTTGCCGGAGACTCAGGGCTTGGCATGGTCGGCCATTGGGTCATCACAAGCATATAGTTTGCCCAGACGGTTCCCTTGATCCCCGGCAATGCCCAATAGGCACGGTTTAGCGCCATGGTTTCGGGCTGAATACCTTGCTTTCGGACCACCTGCATCGGATCCGGATCGGGGGAAGGCAAATTGTTGACGCTGATAGCCTCAGGAGGCGTCGACGGCTTCAGATCTGAAGGTGGCTGGCCAGAATTATATGAGTACGGCACGTGAGACGTCACGGCATCGGGCTCGCTGTCGTGGGGAGGCACATTGTCGATATGCTCGAACGAGCTCCAAATCCATTGCGGGCGCAGCTTGGTCTTGATGACTATATGAAAGCCTACCAAGGCAACGGCTTGCTCCTTGCAAATAACGCTTCCGGCCTGAGCTGTGGCTTCTGGGTCGAACACAAATGCTGTCGATATGTAGAACCGATCCCGGATGCCATCATCAGCTGCGGTTAGGACGCGCCAGGCAGCCTTGATTTCGATGGAACCATCTTTGAATGAGCCAGGCGCGTCAAGCGTGGGCTGTTTGCCTTTTATGTACCATTCGTTTTGGAAGATCGTATCGAATTCATCGCGATTGAAACGAACTTCGTAACGCGTGTAGGTCTTGTTTTGCGCTATCAGCGGATTGGCAAAATCGGAAAGGCTCTGGGCGGCTTGATTGAAATCGGCGAAATGTGAAAACGCACTAAGCGTCTTTTTGTCGTTGCTGACAGCCCCGCCGCAAGGGTTGCTGCCGTCGAAACTATTCCATTCAGCGGGCTTCGCCGCACCGGGAGCAAAGACCTCATAGCGCGCCTTGAATGTTTCCCAGACCCGTGGGCCAGGATCAGCAAGCGTCTTGGCGGTATCAGGCTCGCCGCGATGCGATACGTCGGTCAATGCCGGCCAGTTCAACGCGATAAAGGCGCGCCAACTGAAATTATCGAACCGCGGAAACGGGCTTCCTGAACCGTCCGCTACATCGTCAATGCGTATGGGCGAGACCTTAGGGTCCACGTCATCGGCAGCAAGGCACCGGAACGAAGTCAGTGCAATCGCTATGACTATACTTAATCCAACGGTGCTGCGGCGCAAATCTATCTCCCCCGTTACCGAAGTTTTAAAAGATGGCGCTGGAGGTACACGTGATCCAGCGACCTTTCTAACATGTCACTAAGTTTGCCACTCCTCGTTCAAGTGAGCTACCGTCGGACGCTCTTCGGTACCCACCAAGGGAATGGCCAGGGAACCGGCAAGCCTTCTCCACTCATCGAGGCTTTGGTCGGCACACTGGCGCCTTCGATCTTGGCCTCTATCTCGTTCGTCGAACTATGAACCCGGACACCAACTACCCACGCGGGAACGGGGAACGCCTTGGCGACACCAATGGTGGTAATGACTTCGAGCACCAAGCCCATCGGCTGGCTCGCCACAAGATCGAGATCAAGAATACCGTCCATTGGGGGAGTTATGTATATCCATGGCGCGAGATCGGGATGCGTCCATCCAGTCATAGGAACCGATCCTCTGGCCGATACTGCAATGGCTGGCGGATTATCGGGAATTGCGATTAAGCTTTCAATGTGTACGTCCTCGACAGAGTAGACACGCGACTGCATAGATTCCTCCCCATCAAAAGCACGATCTGTTCCCACTCATTGACCTAGCGTAGAACAAACTCCGTCTTTCCATTGTCTATAAAGGGCAATTGCCTGCCGCGACGAACCAGCAGCGAATGGTCGATGCCGAGGATCTTGCGGACACTCGCCAGCGCCGCCTCATTCACGTCGATGTAGGCGACGATGTACCATTCGCCGTTTTCTTCGCGCGCCATGCCCATCGGCTCGGCCCGCCATTTGAGCGCGCCGTGGTGGGGCATGAAGTAGGTTTCCTGGATGCCGCCGACAGCGCCGAGACCCTCGTCGAGCGCGTATTCCATCACCGCGCAGCAGAGCTGCGTCAGCGTGCCCCGCAGCCCGGTCGAGCGTTTGTCGGGCACGACAAAAGTGCGTGTCCATTCGGCCCAATCGGGACGCCTGGGCACGCCTGATTTTTCGCACATGTGAGAAAAGATCTCCGAGACCATGTGCGGCTCGCTCGTTGGGATCAACCGAGCCGAGGTCACCACGCGACCGTCTTCGATACCCAGCAGATAGGTTGCCGCTTCCGTATCGAACTGGTCCAGCTCGCGACCATCCGGGCTCGCAGGGCGCCAATGTTTCTGGTGCACGAAAAAGTCGTGCCGCCGGCGCAAAAACTCATCGAATTCGTTTTCGTAGAGATGCTTGTTATGCGCGTTGACGACATGGGCAGCTATCATTGCGCGATCCCCCGATCGTTCTTCGGGGGAATAGTTGCAGTCTCGCTAAAGTACGTCACCTGTCCGATCGGACAGTTGACACGTTCAGGGATGGATCAGACGCCTGCGCACTGCTTCGACAACGGCTTGCGTGGTCGAAGCGACGCCAAAAGCCTCACGAGCCCGCGTAGCGTGCCATCCGTCGCATCAATCCGGCTGAGCGCGCCAATGCCGTTTGTCGATCCCGCTGGCATCTTGATCATTGGCGCCCGCGAGAAGCCCGATCGGGGCAATCCCGGCGCTTCGGTGGATTCGGACGGTTCGCGCTACGAGCTGAACCTGCAGAAAGAAGCAACAAAGCCGTTCCATGGCGACATCGAGCAACCCTTCTGGACAAGAGATTTCCTCGGGTCCGCAAGAATGCAGGCAGTATTCATACAACGCCCGACTTATGGGCAGCGAACTCCTGCTCCATGGCTTGATTGCTACGCGTTGATTTGCCTCGCGAGCAATGAATTCTGCACAATCCTAACGTCCCTAGAATTTTGAGAGCGCGTACTGCAAGGCAGCGTCAACATTGACCAGACCCGCTCCCGTTGCCAAATCGGTACCTGGTCCGGCCGTGCTGTTGAAGCGCTGGGGAAAACTGCGCCCGACGACGACATCGACTGCGGTCTCCGTCAGCGCTTCAATCACTTGAGCGGGGACCATCGCGGGCTTGGCGCCGAGCAGCACCGCTGCGGCGCCCGCCAACTGAGGGGCGGCCGCCGACGTACCAGAGAACAATGCCCATCCGTCATCGGCCAAAGTTCCGTCAGTAGAAGGGTCGTCATCGTTGGGCGCGGCTTCGTCAAGATCGATTGCACAGCCCGGCGGGATGGGCAACATTAGATATTGGGCCCGCGGCTGCATGCCTACCAAACCACACACTGTCGGCACGATGTGTTGGTCAAACCAGCTGCTCTGGTAGCCACTTGCATAGTCAGAAGCACGCAAATTGCCGTTCTTGTCCATGTTGACGCCTCCCGCAGCCAGCACACCTTGCACCTGAGGCTCCACCGAAAACTGGCCGTTGCCTGCCGAGAAAACCACCAGAGTATTATGCTCAATCGCGTCCTGAATTTCGGCTGCCAACGCCATGTCAGCCTCGTCGGGAAGTCCAGAGGGCGGATATGTGCCGTCTCCTCCCCAAGAGCACGTTATAATCCTTGCGCCTATTTCTTTCGCCTTCAAGAATCCTGCTACAGCGCCTACCAGATCACCGCTGTCATTACTTGCTCGTATCGGCTGAAGATCGCATTCTGGTGCCAATGCAAAGATGTTTGCAGACTCGCCAGTACCGTGACCCTGGGGGTCCTTGCTGCGGTTTGCGCCTTCCACTACGGCTACGGGCGTTCTGATTTTGTAGCCGTTGGCCGTAAAGAAGGGGTGCCGATACCATCCTGAGTCCGGCATCGCGACCAGAACATCCTTGCCCTTAAATCCCTTGTTGTGAGCGGCGATCGCGTTCAGCGTGAGAGCGACGTCACTCGGAACGCGCAGGTGGTACTTGGGCGAGTTCGGAGGGATCGGAGAGGGAAAAACGGCATGATAGATCCGCGGTTTTTCAAGGACGATGCCATCGATCTTCAGGCTCTTCGACTTCACCATCCCAACGCCTAGGGCCATTGGTTGCTTGTCACCGACAATATCAAGATGCGTGACGTACTGACTGTAGCCGCCGGCAGAATAAACGAACCGCTCCTTTGCATGCAGCTTGGCACCCGTGATGCTTTCGTAAGCGCCGCCAGGTGCGGCAACCGAAAACCCGAGCAGACTTTCAGAAATGATTGAAAACCCACCCTTCTCAAGTTCGCGGCGCACGGTATCGCGATCGTCCTTGGTAGCGCGATAGGCTTGGGAAGTGCTTTTGAGTTTTTTGTGATCCTCCTTGAATACCGATTCTTTTCCTCGCACGGACACATAGCCCATCACCATTCCTGGGATCGGGTTGTCAGATACGGTTTCGATCGGGAGGCCAAAGCGAGTCATCGTGCTCTCCAAATGTCTCAGCTATGATAAGAACGCGGCTTAAAGAATGTAACGCTTTCGACGTGGCTGCGCAGCTCCAAGGGTAGAGCCAAGGTGCCAGTAGGCGCGATTTCATTCAGTGAAATGGAAAACGCTTGCTCGATTTTCGATTGGGTTCCTGCGAGCAACGCGCCAACCTTCATTGGAGTCACCGAAAGTCCGTGCTGCTCAAACCACCGATGAGCAACCTGAGTGTCCGCGAGTGGAGTAAACTTCACGAAAAGTTCGATGTTTTGGTCCGTCATTATTTTGGATGATCTACGTTGTATTTCGATGAGAAGCATATCGTAATAAGATCACTGTGGGAAGCCGACTTACAAAAAAGTGCCGATCCATCCGAGTAGACACTACAGAACGGTCTTGTTGTTCCTGACCGTCAAAAGCCATGGCCGCAATCTTGGAGTGATGGCAAACGTTTGGCATGACGCAGATCAGGTTCCGTTACATGATAGGCCTGAGCGACTCATCCAGAATGGATGACCCCTCCAGCGCCGTTCCATCCGGTAGATCGCACGCCTCTTTAGCAACGCTTTCTGGAACGCCGCCGCGCGCTGCCTGGCATACACCCGCAGGGCCGTGTCTGCGCCATCGTCTGCACATGTGGCGATGGCTTGTGCGACTGCCACCCCATCCGCAACAGCGCGTTCGATTCCCGTACCAGAAACGGGGTCAAGGGATAGAGCGGCGTCTCCTACGGGAATCCACCGCCCTCGCCACAGCAAGGTGCGCGCAGATGTTCTTGCGCTCGAAACCTTTATGACAGTGTCACAATCCCATGGGGCTCGTGCCCTGATGAATTTTGTCATCGAAAGTTGCTCACGCACGAATTGGTCACGGCGAACGCCAGACACCAGACTGGCGTCCGTGAACAGGCAGACAATTTGGCAATCGAGGCTAGTCTGGCAGGCATACCACCACCCAACGGAACAGGATTCCACGAGTGCTCCTTCGTTTTGGAGATTGGCACAATTTGCCTCGAAGGAAAGACAAACCTGATCGTCGAAAAAGAGCCGTGCAACGTCTGTGTAGACAATCGACTTGGTTCTTGGTCCGACCGCCTCGACAACGAAATCGGCATCAAGCTCGAATTCCTCGTCCCCGCATACTCCGCTTAGACGCCACCGATGCCCGTCCCATCCACAAGCAGATGCTCTGTAGCCCTCCAGCACGTCCACGCCGATCGATTTCGCTGCATCAAGCAGGACGCGCTCAAACGCGGACCGGATCAGAACAATAGCTGGTCCAGCCGACCAGAACTTGTACGAATGTCCTGCCAGCTCCGGCGTCCCCCAGCACGAATGGAAATGGGACAGCGGGTATGCAGCCTCTGAAGGCAGGGCGATGCCGAACGTGCTGGAGATATATTGAACAAGCTTCGGCCCGCACACTTCCCCTGCCCGCCACACTGCTGGACGCTCGCTGTTCAGCAGTGTCACGGCAAATCCAAGGCGACCCAGGGCAAGTGCACAAGAGCATCCTGCCGGTCCGGCCCCGACGATCACGATACGGCCGCCTCTGTTCATGGCGTATTTGGCATCGCGGGATCTCTCTCGGCTTCCAGAAACACCTCGTTTGCACCGTCCTGCACTATGAAGCCTAGCCGGGGAAATCGCTCTACCAGCAAACTGTGCTTACTGGCCCCGCGGACCCAGTTTTTGTAATTATCGTGATCCTGGAAAGCGGTATCTGGCCTCTGGCTTGGCCACCAGTTGGTATTGCATTTGAGAAAATCCGCCTGCCAGGGCTGGGCCATCAGGGCCGTCAGATCACCGGCTGCCACCGTCGATTGGTCGATGCGGAAGTCAAAGGGGGAAGTGTACAGCGTGGTATCGAGGACTATGATTCCGGCTTCGATGCCTGGGCAGAAACCCTGTCCGACCGCCCCCTCGAGTGCGGCTCTTGTCAATCCGTTCGCGGTTGGCGTTGGACCATGTGAGGTTGGCGTATCGTCAAAATTCCCTGCTACCCACGCCGCGAGATTCGATTCCTGCGCTTGCCTGATTTCAAACTTTGGCCCTGCCGGATCGGTATGACCTTCAAGCAGTTTCTCTGCTTTCAGGATCAGCGCTTGCACCGTGGCACGTAGTGGCTGATCCGAGATGGACCTGCTTCGCAGCTTCGGATCTTCAAACGACGGGTCCTGCCACGTCGCTTCATCCTGCACCCAGCGATAACGGCGTGCTCGCTGGATCAACGGCAGGATGTCGAGATCAAATGATGGGACCGCAGCCGGAGGCGCCAGTCCCAGCTGGTCGATCCCGACTTGCCGGATGACATCATAGAGCGTGACGATCCCGCCAATGCCCGGAGCGTAGTCCGGAGGCGCCACGACGACCCAAGCGCCGCCCTCGGCATATACGGGAGCGTCGCCGGCACCGATGCTGATTTTCGCCGTAACCGGTCCGTCAGAAACATCGTCATACCATTTGGGATTTCGATAGTAGCTGCCTCCGATCGGGGTGCCAGGCGGTGCGCCCGATATTCCATTCCCCCCAAGCACAATGAGCATGCCGTTGGCGTCAGTGCGAAGACTGCCAAGCTCGACCGGGACTTCAAATGCGGAACCGTTGGCGGTTGTCTTGAACATCCCATCCAGTGTCGGGCCGATCGCACTGGCGCCCGCGACGGACTTCGTGCCTCCCTTGATGTGCATTCCCGCTGCTGCTGCGTCGAGAGCGGGCCGCGTGGACTTGATCGGCGGGTTGGGCGGTCGAACAATTGCAGACTTTTTATTCTCAAGGGTCACGGACCATTCCACCGTCGCTGACGGAGGCAGATTTGCCGGCGTCCAGGTAACCCCGTCCTCCGATTCGAACAGGTGAAACCGCGCACCTTGTTTGCGCAGTCTCGTCTTTCCGGCATTCTTGAATCTTGTCACAGGGGCGCCGGTTGCAGCCTCTGTCGGCCCGCCGCCGGGGATCTCTGGCCCCAGGAAAAAATCCTGGTCCTCGCCCAGCCGGGCAATACCGATCGCAGGAAAGATCTTGTACCGGGGCATCCGTTGGTCCTCTCCCAATTTAGGATTCAAGCAGTCGGAATGGGTTGATTTTCGAACAGCTGCCGACGCAGCTTGTCCATGTTTCGGAGATTGGCGACCTCGATGCGGTAGTCGGGATCTTTTCCGAACTCCGCACTGTTCTGAATCTCGATATAGAGCGGTTCGAGTTTGTCGAGCAGATCGATTTGGCGTGCGGGCAGACCGGCCGGATCCACCACAATCAGGTCTGCGGGGTCCAGGTCAAACGGCGGGCCGGCAACCTGTGCGCCCCCGTCCTCAAGTGGAAGGTTGGCCAGTATAGCCGATACAGCCTCGACAATCTTGCGCATGCCGCGCATTGCGAGGTCAGCGATTTCCTTTCGCAAGCCAGGGTCCTGCGACGTTCCGCGCGGAGTTCTGATGGCGTGCTGAATGGTCAGCACGATCAGTGTGTACTGCAGGCTAAAAACCTGACCCCAAAGCTTGGTGAATGATGACGTGATCAAGGTAGGTCGCTCTGCGCCATGACCCGTGCCCAGGTCGGGCGAGGTTGCTATGCTCTTCGTTCTCACCTTTCCGGCCTCAAACGCATCGAACATTTCGATGAACTCGTGAAAATGCGAGTCCTCGTTTCCTTCAAACCCTTCCCCCTGTTCCGCAATCAGTCTGATGGCTGCGACCGCCTCCTGCCTGCTGCGCGCCGGCTCGATAAGCAGGGACGGCCAATCCGCGGCACCATCCCATTCCTCCTTGTCGGCCTGGTAAGCAGCAATATCGGCGGGCGTTGAAAGGTCGGCATCCGTCAGGTGTGGGTATTTGCCCAGTTCGGGCGCAAGGGCTACAAGATTGAGAAAGCGGACGGCGTCTTTTTCATCCATGAACAACCATTCGAGCACCGTATAGATCGCGCCAACGCGATGTGGCTCGATACCCGAGTCCTGCTTGGCGAGCGCAACGAGCTTTTTCACTTGATCTGCAAGCTGAGCAGGCGGCTCCGCTGGCATTTCTGCAGCAACATATTTGGCGAGGACCGTGCGGGTGAGTGGTTCCAGTATGAACGGGATCGGATTTTTGTCGCTGTTCGCGCGATAGACATCGCGCTGAACGTAGACGGCGTCGGGCCCGCCTAGCAGTACCAGAAGGTTCTGCACCGTTGCAAAATGGCCCATTTCCTGGATGGCGATGTTCAAGATTTTCCGCTGGTAGTTCTCCTCTCCGCTGCTACCAACGACGATCGAATTGGCCGTATAAAGATATTGCACCATAAGGGCGTGCTCCACCTCAGCGGCCACCCTCAAGAGATCGATTGCGTACTCCTTGGCAGTCTCGGCTCCCTCTGCAATTGGGACGCCGATCTCCGCTAAAATGGCGAGCTGCCTTTGGTGCGAAGCAAAGGCCTTGGATGTACCGGCGTCACGCAGGTCCAGGCTGGGAATTTCAAGCTCAGCACCTATCGGCTTGTGCCATCTGATCACGCGAGGCCGGATGTCGGTGATATTCAAACGATTCCTCCGACGATAAAGATCTTCGGCGAGAAAAACATCTCGCCCATGACATCCAAACTTCCGATTACGAAATGGTATTCTAGATGTGAACTTATTTGACTCTGCGCCAATATCGCGATTAAAAGCCCGGACTGTCCCGCCCAGATGCCATCCGACCTTGCGTAAGTTCCGCTCGACTATTGCTTGTTGGCGCAGGCTTTGTCTGGATTAGGCTTCCATTCCGCGGCCTTGAGCAGATCTCCCTGCTGGCACGGATCGGCATCGCTGGAAACCGTTCCGGTTACCGTCCCATATGTCCCCACCACTGGTTTCGGGGCGGCGTGGGTTATATTATAGAGCTTGTCGGCGTCTTTCAGCACAATGCAGCCGGCTTCGACACCAGCTTCAGCACATCCTGACGCTGTGACTTGCTGGGCATATGCGCCAGTCATTTGGCCGAATAGTACAACTGCAGAGGTGATCATTAGCGCGTATCTCATTATTTCCTCCCAATTTAATCGTTGTTATGCAGAGGCGTATCGCTTGTTGTTTCGGCTTTCGAAGAACGGCAATTGCCTGCCGCGACGAACCAGCAGCGAATGGTCGATGCCGAGGATCTTGCGGACACTCGCCAGCGCCGCCTCATTCACGTCGATGTAGGCGACGATGTACCATTCGCCGTTTTCTTCGCGCGCCATGCCCATCGGCTCGGCCCGCCATTTGAGCGCGCCGTGGTGGGGCATGAAGTAGGTTTCCTGGATGCCGCCGACAGCGCCGAGACCCTCGTCGAGCGCGTATTCCATCACCGCGCAGCAGAGCTGCGTCAGCGTGCCCCGCAGCCCGGTCGAGCGTTTGTCGGGCACGACAAAAGTGCGTGTCCATTCGGCCCAATCGGGACGCCTGGGCACGCCTGATTTTTCGCACATGTGAGAAAAGATCTCCGAGACCATGTGCGGCTCGCTCGTTGGGATCAACCGAGCCGAGGTCACCACGCGACCGTCTTCGATACCCAGCAGATAGGTTGCCGCTTCCGTATCGAACTGGTCCAGCTCGCGACCATCCGGGCTCGCAGGGCGCCAATGTTTCTGGTGCACGAAAAAGTCGTGCCGCCGGCGCAAAAACTCATCGAATTCGTTTTCGTAGAGATGCTTGTTATGCGCGTTGACGACATGGGCAGCTATCATTGCGCGATCCCCCGATCGTTCTTCGGGGGAATAGTTGCAGTCTCGCTAAAGTACGTCACCTGTCCGATCGGACAGTTGACACGTTCAGGGATGGATCAGACGCCTGCGCACTGCTTCGACAACGGCTTGCGTGGTCGAAGCGACGCCAAAAGCCTCACGAGCCCGCGTAGCGTGCCATTTGACAGTGCGCTCCGTCACGCCGAGAATCTGGGATGTTTCCGACGAAGTCTTGCCCGCCGCAGCCCACAAAAGCACTTCCTTTTCGCGATCCGTCAGCGGACCTTCATCACCGTCGTCATTTGACAGAGCCTGGATCGACATGCCGGCATATACCGCCATCGTCACCAGTTGCACCTGCTGTCGCGGAGAGAGCGTGCAGGACTTGGCAGAGGAGGCGAATGACAAGACAGACTGCCAATGGTGGACGCTGAGCATTGGCACGGCAAAACCGCTCAGGATGCCGAACTCTGTCGCTTCGCCCGCAACGCGTCGCGAACCTTCCGTATCGGACCATTTTGCCGGGACGTCGGCCCAAAGGAACGGCTTCAGGGTTTTCGCCGAGTATATGCAGACGCCGTCGACGGCGGCATGCTCGGCCTCGACATAACGTTCGAACCAGCCTGCAGGCCAGCCATTCAGTTCAACCATCGGCGCCAGCTTTTGTCCTCCAAGTGGCACACCGCTCAGGATAAGATGTTCGAAGCCGAGATTTCTGACCGTTTCAAGAAGATCACTTAGCACCGGCCCCGTTGCCGTGTGCTTCCTGCAGCGTTCGACAAAATCAAACACGTCTGAATCAATCATGTCAGTGACCCCGCCCACACACGCTGAAACAAGTATATCGGAAAATTAGGGACTTGGAATGTATCCTGATAAGCCAGCGCTGGCTCGACAGCGGGCCGGGGCAAGCCTTGCTTCGATGTGGTGAGTTCCTGCCAGCCCTGAAAAATCTAGATGAGACGGCGGCCACAATTTCCCCGGTTGAGCGTTTAGGACGCTTGCTGAAACTGCAGAGCAGTTCTTGGTGCACCCCGCGATCCATCATTGGCTCGTGACGGACACGAGGCCACAACCGTTTCAATGTCACCATTCTTGTGCGCTGCGACCTCGAAAAACAGGTGCGAAATCGCGATCCCAATCCAAGCGTCAGTGACCCTTCCCCGCGTCCTCGATGCTCGCGTTGTAGAAGCCCTCCTTAGATCCCACCGCCAACAAGGTGGAAAACCGGTGCCTGGTCAATCTCGCAGCAATGATACCAGACCTGCTTGAGCCGGATAAGCACATAGAAATGCTCGGCGT
Organism: Mesorhizobium sp. C432A; assembly: GCF_030323145.1. Taxonomy (NCBI): domain Bacteria; kingdom Pseudomonadati; phylum Pseudomonadota; class Alphaproteobacteria; order Hyphomicrobiales; family Phyllobacteriaceae; genus Mesorhizobium; species Mesorhizobium sp. C432A. The sequence continues at coordinate 60,396 of NZ_CP100470.1, forward strand.
CGCAGCAGACGCGCGGTAGTTACCAAAAAGGCTGCAGTGAGGCCGCAACCAGCTAGCTCCGAAATGATGGTCCCTGTCCGCCTCTGTCCTAAATGTCTCGCCAGCCTGCTCCCTGTCCCAAGGCTAAATCTACCTTTGAAAGCCCCAGTTGGCAGTCAATATCGAATCGTCCTAGGCACGCTCTGTGAGCGACAATCACCTTATTTGAGTTGGACATGTCGGATTCATTCATTCGTGAGGAACTGTATGACTTGGTCTGGTCAGAGCCAGTACGGAGCCTTGCGGAGAAGCGCGGAATTTCGGACGTGGCGTTTGCAAGGTCTGTCGCAAGCACGACATCCCGCTACCGCCGCGCGGACATTGGGCGAAACTTCAGGCCGGGAAGAAGACTTTCAGGCAACCACTGCCCCGCCGCGGCATTGGAATGCCACAAATCATCCGACTCGGTGCCGACCGCTGGTCGCAATATCCCACGCCGCGAAACCTGGCTGCTTTGGACCTTCCCCTGCCGCCAACCTTCGAAGAGCCGGTCGCCGATGTTTCCCAACGCGTTCGCTCCCTAGTTGGAAGAGTCGGAATCCCCAAGACCTTTGCAAAGGCCCATCGGATCATCGGACGGCTTCTGCAAGAGGACGATGTCCGACGGCAAAAATACCACGCGTCGAGTTACCGCTCGATTTTTGACGCGCCGCTCTTTGACTCTCCGTTTGAACGAAGGCGATTGCGCATTCTCAATGCGCTTCTCGTCGCCTTGGAGCGTTGTGGCGCACGACCATCCGGCCCAGGCAAAGATCCGAGCGGTTTCAGTGTTCGCATCGGAGACCAGGACCTCTCGCTCATGGTCGATCGGCCTGGGCAGGATCGTCACGGCTGGAGAAATTCCGCTGATCTCACCCGTCCTGCATCGGACAAGATGCGGGCGGTAATCTCGACCGGCTACAAGCTCGAAGGGATGAAACTCTCATGGGAGGATGCAGACGGCGATCCAATTGAAAACCACCTCGACGACATTGTCACGACTACTATCGTCGGAGCCGAACTTCACTATCGCAGGCGCGAAACTGCACACCACGAATGGCTGGTGAGTCGCAAAGCACAATTGATCGAAGAAGCCCGCAAACGTATCGAGGAAGATGAGCGCAAGGAACGCGAGCGGCGAATAAGGGCAGAGCAAGCACGGTTAGATCGCCTTCTTGGCGAGGCAGCCGCCTTCAGGCAAGCCAATGATATCCGGGGCTATGTTCAATCCGCACGCGAGGCCAATACCACTTCCTGCAAGCCCGCGTCCGACACCGATCTGGAGACCTGGGCCTTGTGGGCTCTGGCCCAGGCCGACAGAATTGACCCAGTGTTGTCGAAACGTTTTTTGGAAGACGATCCAGAAACGCCAGGTACTGGTCGGGAGCAACGCTCAGCTGCTGGACATCAGCGATCAACATAGGTTCAATTTGCGCGCTAAGTTCGCTGTCGGGCGGAGCAATTCAAAAGAGGCATCAATGTCCCGTTCTATCGCACGCTGGACAATGACAATATTCGGGAGAATGATGCGTTTCGAAAATCATGCACATTGGATATCGTTGAAGCTTGGTCGAACGCGAGGAAATCATGCGTGTTTGTGCAGTAGCTGTAATTCTTTTGTCTCTCCTGCTTGTACCGGCAGCAGCACGTGACATAACCGTTGCGACGTGGAATCTGGGGTGGCACGTGGACAAGGCCACTGCGGCGACCTGGATCTCGAAATGCGATGGTCTGTTTGAAAAGGACACCACCAGCGGCGTCTGGAAGCCCTCGGCTAGCGGAACGGGCATTCCTGGCTGGCAGGTCAATTTTCGTGAGAAGGTCGAATGGGATTGGACTAAATTCCCGGTGTGCGATGTCTACAAGGATCGCTCCTTCGATACTGTGCCAGTGACTGTTGGCGCGTATGACAAGCGGCTACAGCAGCTCAATGACTTTATACAGAACACCATCCCCGCCGATGTCTACGCTTTTGAAGAAGTGAGTGGGGAGCAAGCCGTTCGAGAGGCCCTGCCGGAGGGGGGGAACGGTTACAACGTCTGCACTTTCTCTGACTTCAAGGTTCAGCGCCTTGCGGTCGCGTGGAAGGCGGAGCTTGGTGAGTCGGTTGCCTGCACGGTCGAACCGCAACTGAGCCTCCCTGACAATCCGGAAGAAGACCAGCCGCGTCCCGGCTTATCGATTGACCTGAGGATCGACGGAGAGCTGGTTCGCGTTCTGGTCGTGCACCTAAAATCGTCCTGCGTATCGCCGCTAGAGGCCAGCGGAGACCTGACAGACGGTAATGACCGCGACTGCAGGATTCTGCAGCAACAGATCGTTCCAATTGAAAGTTGGGTTGAGGACCGGTTCAGCGGAGCGGATAAAGTCATTCTGCTTGGGGACTTCAACCGGAACTTCTGGCACGAAGTGCACGAAACAGGTCCAGTCCGTACGGATGGCAGCTCACCGCACACTCCTCTGCCAGCCGGCGTACTGGTAAAGGACCTGTTCGGAGAAGTATTCGATGATGACCCGGCTGCGACAACCGTGACGCTGCTTCCCGAAGAATGTCCGATAAACGCGATGACAATGGCGCTCTGCCACAAGGGCGAAACAGAGATTTTGAGCGCAGACGAGAGAAAGCAACTCGGCCATTCCGAGAACCTTGGATGTCGGAACCCCTTGGGGCTAGATCATATTCTTATCAGCCGTGGCATCTCGAGCGCGCATCCAGCCACACATATCGCGATAGGCGTGTTTGGGGGGACAAAAGCCGCCAGCGAAACGCACCCAGATCCCGTGCTCGCGATTTCCGACCATTGTCCCATGGTGGCGAAACTCACGCTCTAAGGAGTCCAACTCGATTGGTGCAGCTTGACGGCATTTGAAGTAGGCCGCACCGAGACTGGCCGCAGATATCTGACTCGCTACCCGAACGGCTACCCGAGGTTTGGGGTGAACACTCAAGCCGCAGACATGGCAGCGCCTGATCGATGACAGTCCAAGCAGGTTAGTCGCCTGAGGCTTCACAAACAACTCCAAAGATGTACAAAGCAGCGCCATTCTGCGATCGCGACATTGTTACAAATAATACCATCATCCCCGCTTCGCATCACGCTGCCCGTCGTATGGTCCAGCGATTCAGACGGAAGCCCACCACTTCAGTTCCGGCGCCGAAACCGATCTGAAGCGGCTTTTTACCCTTACAGTGGATAATTTCACTTCTTCCAGTTGACTCCGCAGTAGCACAATCAGAGTATTAACATGGGAGCGGGGTGATCTTCTAATGCGCAACTGGTTGTCAGCAGCACGGTTTTGCCTGCCAGCACTTTTCCTTGCGTCTTGCGCATATCCGCCCGACGTTCACGATTACTCGCGGGTTGACACCTATGATATCGTGAAGCGAATTCGATGCGAAATGCGAGACGCGTTGAGAGCCGAAATCAAGACGATTATTGAGGACAACGATAAGCCGCTGAACATCTCTCTTGAAAGCGATAGAGACTATCTCTTGTTACCTACAAGACGGATTGTTGGACAGGCAAAAACCTACATCGATCGTTACGGAAAAGCGATAGTTGGCTACGATTTCGCTTTTGATATCAAAGAGAACGATAACGCAGATGCAAGCCTCGATCTGCTGCACACCTTTTCAGGTGGAACGCTTGGCTTCAAGTTGGGCGGACACAACAACCTCGAACGAAATTCCATTGAACAGTTTCGGGTTCTGGACAGCTTCTGGGGCCTAGGTACCGGAGTGGGTGACGACTATTGCGACGCCCAGAATCGAGATGTGAAGATACATTGGGAGTATCCCATCACCGGACGCCTGAACTTGATCAACTACGTCGAGAAGTTCCTCGATTTTAACCAATCCGGGAACCTTGCTCCGAAGGAAGGAGGGAGTGAGATCTCGACCTACAGCGTCACTCTTAAGTTCACCACCGAGCTTGAGGGGAAAATTGGCTCGACTCTTACTGTGCCGACTAAAAGTCGGAACTTTGAGGTGACCGGGGCCTCAGCAAACCTCGAAGGCACCAGAAAAGATGAGCACAAGGTCACCCTCGTGTTCCTGCTTCCGAAGGCGGACATCAAATCAATGACCATCGCCGAGGAACGCGTGCAGCAGGAACTCGACTATCTGCGTGAGCGTGATGACGTTCGATCTATCGGAGTTGACCGCTAAGGGAGGAAGTTGATGGCCAAGGCGCCGATTAGTAACGAAAGTGGCGAAGATAAGCACTTCAGGCCGAAGCTTATGTCGGCCAAGGAGCTGTCATTCGACTTGGAGACCGTGCTGGATGTGATGAAGGTCATCATTGACGGCGGCCTTGAAGCTGAGTTCAAAGAGCGCGCGTCAGGTAAGCGAAAGATCAAGGCCAAACGCAACGTCGTGAACTTCGTGAAAAAGTTTCTCGCTGACCATCACAATGCTCGCCTGGATCAGCCGGAAATGGCTACTTTCCGCGAGGCGGTGCGAGTGAATGCCGAATCGCCGAGATGTCACGCGAGACGCGGTCGCTAAAGTACTAACGCAACTCGTGGCGTATCGATCCGATAAGCCGTTGTCTTCGGTGCCGACTTAAGCAGCACCGGCTCCATACGGTGAAACGCTTCTTGATCTCGGCCCTTTTGTCTGACGAGTATCTTTTGAGACATCGGCTGCGTTTGCTCACGTGATGCACCGACCAATGCCTTCCCGCACGAAGTCCAGTCGATCGATAAAGGCCACTTCGGCCCAAAGATCGATATGGCGCTTTTCCGGACCGGCTTGTTGAATGACCGCTACGCGGCTGCCGTGCAACATCGCCGGCAGCAGTGTTCACCGTAACTGAGAGCTGCTCCGGGCCCGTTTCGCTATGGGCAAAGGAATATTGTCATGGCCGCGAACTGATCGCTTGTTCAACGGCTGGGCCACGCTAAGGTTCGCTTCGGGGGAATGATATTGCTGCAACCGCAACTGGGCTGGGTCTGGCTCTCTCAATCGGAACGCCATGCTGCAGAGGCTAGTCTCGCCGACGCGGGACCGGACGGTACGCGCGACGAACTTGGGTTCGGCGTGATCCATTTCGCCTATGCCGACCGGTTCTTCCCCGGCACCTCGGTCCAGCACACCAGCCTACGGTATGTCTGGTTCATCTGCTGGGCGCTGCAGGAGATGGCTGAGCGATCCCCTGGCGGCCTCTTCTCCGATGCAATGTTCGCTGAGATCGAGGACCGTACCGGTCACAAGCTTCTCGAAAAATACGGTCACAAAGACGGCACCGGGATCATTGGCGGTCGCGTCCTGCGCAAAGGGGGCAGCCCCGTATCCAAGCCCAGCGGGATCTACTGGAGCGCGCTCAGAACATGGGGACTGCTCGCTCCACTCGAGTCCACCGCAGCTCCGCCGTATCGCAGCGATCTTACTCGGCATTGGGATCTGCTGACGCGCCGTGACCGCCCAGAGGTCGACGCCAGCAGCGAGCGACGCGCCATCTTCGTCAATCCGCCCGACATGCCGACAGGATGGGCGAGGAAGAAGGGAGAGCTCAGTTTCGAGCTAGATCTCGGGACACGGGAGGATGAGAAGATCCGCGCCGGTTGGTCGAAGCTGCGCGATCCGGAAGGAAACATATCGCTCTTGTCGCGTCTCGCGGAGCGCCGGCAAGCAGCGCCTGCGGCGATCACCAGTCCGGTCGTACGCAAGCTCTGCTCTTCGACAGAAATTCTGAAGCTCACCCGCGCCGACCAGGCCGCATCGCTCGTCTGCCTGGCGCGCGCCCTTTACATCGCCATGGTCGGCGATCTCAAAAGGGCGGACGGGTCTACAGTGCGATCGCCTGACCAAATGCTGGCAAGTGCCCTTGGCACCCATAAAGCGAAAGCGCTCGCGTTGGACCTCGACCGTCTCGAACAGGACGACGTGCACGCGCTCGGCGGGCTGAAACCCCTCCTCATTGCGGTCCAGCACTGGGTGGCGAGGGAGATGTCCGACTACAGCTATCTTCAACCGACCTTCCTGAAACGCGAATATGCGCTGAAGGATGATCGCGCGCTGCTGTTGAACGGCTCGGATGATCGACGGAAACCGTGGGAGCCGTTCGAACCATGGCCCCTGACCTATCGCTGGGAAAAGGTCTCCGGCTTCCTGAACGAACTGGCGCCGGCGGCATGAGCGAACACACCGCCTTCGGCGCGCAGCAGGCCTACTCGGTGTTCGAGGCGATGCGACCCGACCCTGGTCTCGGCATCGACCGGATGGCATGTCTCACATACTCGCTCGACCTGGTCGCGGTCACCGCGATGCTCATATCGATGACAGGTGCGGTCGATGAAGAGTTGAGTGGTGGCCCGATGTGCCTCGCCGACGCACTCGGTTCCCTCGGGCCGCGTCTCAGGATTCTCTATCAAAAGGGCAGATTGCAGCCCGCCCGAAACCATTTCGGGATCCTTCATCTATTCGACGGCGTGTTGCATGCCGTCAGGCCGCAACCCGGTGCCTCCTGGCATCCAAAAGCCCTCCTCACGCGCTACCTGGGAGATGACAAGTCGATCCAATGGCGGTTCTGGCTGGGCAGTCGCAACCTCACCATCAGCGCCGATCGCGAAGCCGGTCTCTTGCTGCACGGGATGCCGGCCAGAAAGGGGCAGCGGATTCCGGAGATCGCCCAAATGATCCGCGCCCTGGCCGGGCCGCTCGACTGGCCCGAGGCGATCCTGGTCGAGCTCGCCGAGCTTCGCTGGCAGGCGCCGGCGGGCGTCAAGTTTCGCAAATTGCACTGGCGTTCGCTCGGCACGACAAAGCACTTTTTCACGCCGCTGCCAAAGTCCAGGCGTACCCTTGTTGTTAGCCCGTTCGTCAATGCCGGCGGCCTGAAGGCGTTGGCGCCGCGGCCTTTCGGCTCAACCATGGAGTTGCTGACGATCCCTACGACCGCCAACGCGCTGGGCGAGCAGGCAGGCATGAAAGTGCGCGTCAACGAACCTCCCCGGCCGGACCAACCAGCGTTGGTGGCCACCAAGGACGAGACGTCCGAGACGGAAGCGCCCGATCCGATCAGGATGAGTGGACTTCACGCAAAACTCATCCTGCAAAAGAGCGATACCCGCAATCGGCTCTGGATCGGTAGCGCGAACATTACGGGCCGTGGGCTTGTCGGCCGCAATGTCGAACTTGTGGCCGAGCTCGATATTGATGATGCCATCGCCGGCACATTCGAAGCTTTCGTAGAGGCTCAGGAACTCGCCTCTGTCGCGCCACCGAGCGAAGAGACGCTGGAGCGGGAGGCAGCTGCCCGCGCGCTCGATGACGCGCTGCAAGCCATTCTCGACTTGGATTTTGTCCTTACCAGCGATGCTGATGGTCTCTACCTCGATGCGTCCGACAGCCTGGATGCATTCCTCGAAGACTACCGGCTTGAGGCGTGGCTCTTTACGTTTCCGGATTCCGCGGTCGAATGGCCAACGAACTCGCGCCGGATCGTCCTGCGGCCGGGTCAGGTACCCCTTAAGCTGCAGACATTTCTGGTGAGTTTCCGTGCGATATCGCGAGGCGATCCGGCGGTGAAAAGAGGCTGGGCGCAGGCAGTGCAATTTCCAGGATTCGATGCACCTGCCCGGGACCGCGCCGCGACGGCCGCCTATATCGGAGCGTCCAACCTTGCCGTCTGGTTTCGCGGGCGCCTGCAGGGTATCACGCCGACCGAATCCACCACGTGGGCGGGAGCGGACAAGAACGGCGGCTCCTGGGGTGTCGGCGACGGTCCATTCGGAAATGGCCGGTTCGCTCTGGAAGAAGTGCTCGCGGCCTGGGCTCGCAATCCCGCGCAATTCGAAGAGCGTGCGACGGCTATTTCCGAGGTTCTGGACGGCTTTCGACTGGATCTTAGCGAGCGCGAGGATGAGGAAGGCGTCGAGGCTTTGCGACAGCTGGACGAAGTCGATTCCTTCTGGTCCGCCGTGCGCGCCTGCCTTGCCATCGGTGGGCCCCATGTCGCTTGAGCCCTTCCAGCAGAATACGGTCGAGGCCGCTTTGCGCGCGCTCAAGAGCGATTCCGGGAGTCGTCGGTTCCTGATTGCGGACGAGGTTGGCCTGGGCAAGACCATATCGTCGAAGTCCGTCGCTCAGCGCCTCAAAGCACTGCGTGATGGCCCGCTCAATGTTGTCTATCTTTGCCCGAACCTCGACATCGCGTCGCAAAATCTCACCAAGCTGACTACGCTCGATGTCAGCTGGAAAAGTCCTCCCGATCGACTATCGCTTGCGGCAGCGATGACCGGCACCGAACCGGTGAGCGAGTTCCGTATCTTCTCCTATACACCCGACACCAGTCTTCCGGGATGGAAAGCCGTGCAACGCGGCGGCAAGGTCGAAGAACGTCAGCTCATAGCATCACTCCTCGTTCGTGTCGCACCGAGATTCTGGCGACGCCTGAGCTTGCTGGACGAACGAAACGCCCAGGAAGGCCATCACCGGCACTTCGGCTGGAAGCCCAAGGCGCCGAAACATCTCGCTGCCCCGTTCCGTGCTGCCCTGGTGACCATCATGGGGCTCGATGGCTTCGATCTCGACGCTGAGCTCCGCGCCTGGCTGGACGCGAGGGCAAACGACATTCCGGAGTTCATCCTGCGCGCCCGTGCGGCGCTGGCGCTGGTCGCGCTGACGAATCCCGCGACGCGACCACATCTGCTCATCCTCGACGAGTTTCACCGCTATGCCGATCTCATCCTGCCCAATGACGACACACTGGCCGGTATCAAGGGGGAACGGCAGAAGGTCCAGCGCCTTTTGATCCGGACTTTGCTGGGCGGACACAATGCGCTCCAGCGTCCTGCACTGTTGCTGATGTCGGCGACGCCCTATCGGCTGTTGCGGGTCGATGGCACCGAGGTCGAGGCGAGCCGATATCGAAGCTTCATCAAGCTGGTGCGGTTTCTGTTCGGGGACGAAGCCAAGGCGGCGGCCGACGTGGCAGCCGAGCGGATCGCCGAGCACCATCGTTCGCTTCAGGCCAAGGGCGACCGCAAGGCCGCGCTAAGCACCGTCAAAGCCGCCAAGATGGACGTCGAGGTCGCGCTTCGGCCGATTATCGCCCGCACCGAACGTGCAACGACGATAACCGGTGAACTGTTCGATCGCCGTTCCCACAACACGGTTGTCGAACCGAACGATCTTCGCGTTTTCCGACATTTCGCGCAGGCTGTCTCGAAGACCATGCCCGAGATGAGTGGATGGGTGACAACGCTTTGGTCCTCTGTTCCGTATCCGGCAGAGACGCTGTTCGACTACAAGGTGAGCAAGGTCTTCACCGACCTGCCCAAGATCACCAGCGCGCTACCGATCTCGCAGACGGCGCACCCCCAGATCCGCGCGCTCGTGGTCGCCGATGAATCAGTTGATCCGGTGAAGCCACCGCCGGTCGATCTCGCCCTGCTCGGCCTGCCGTGGGCCGTCCCGACCGCCCCCTGGTGGAGACTTGGTGGACAGTGGGCGGAGCTGTCCGCGCGCGAAAAGCCCGTCGGAAAGGCCCTGTTGTTCAGCCGCTATATCGCCACTCCGCTTGCCGTCAGCGCTATGCTCAGCCTCGATGTGCAGCGCCGGCAGAAGGCAATCAAGACGATTCAACCCTATCTCCGCTACGAGCCGAAGACTCCCTGGCCGCTGATAGCTTCCTTCATGCCCTGGCCCAATCTCGCCGAAGCAATCGATCCGGCGCGCAACGCCAGCCGCGTGGTGGCGGACGTAGGCGAATTGGCAACAAAGGCGCTAGCTGGATGGCTCGATAAGATGGGGTTTACAATTGCCAAGCGGGAAGAGACCGATCGTAAACCTTGGGCCCTGGCTTTCGACATCGAGATGGCGCTCGATCGCACAGGCGGTATCGTCGAGGCACTGCGGCACGTGACCGGTCTGAAGACCCGTACCCGGAAATCCTGGCTGAAATACAATCCTCACCAGCTTAAAGGGACGATCTCGAAGTCCGAAGTGAAGCTCCTTGCTATTTGGTTGTTGTCCGCGCCGGGCATGGTGATCGGAAGGAACCTGCTTCGCCATCAACCCGATCTGCTGCCTGAAGACGAGGGGTTGGCGCACGCCTTCAAATTCTGCTGGCACGATCTGCGGCCCTATCTTGGCCAGCGCATATTCGGGCCAGCGATCCTGCCGCGGCGCAAGCCCAAAAAGCGCGTTTCCTATCCCGACGCCCTGCGACGCGCTATCCTGATCGGCGGGTTCGAGGCAGTGGTCGACGAGCATCTCGCCGTGATGCGCTTGATCGGCGACGCCACGCCGCTCGAACATCTGGGTCAAGCGTTTTTCGGCCGCGCGGGACGGGTACGCATGCGCAAGGACAAGGTGCGCAAGCCCGAGCGCGTCAGCGTCCACGCGGTGGTCCCCTATGCCGGGGCGGAACGCAGCAAGACGAAAACGGCAAAGGACAAGAAGCTGCGCTCCGACAGCTTGCGGCGCGCCTTCAACTCGCCGTTCTGGCCGCATGTTCTCGCGACGACCTCCGTCGGCCAGGAAGGCCTCGATTTCCACGTCTGGTGCGATCGCGTCGTGCATTGGGATCTGCCCCGCGATCCGGTCGACTTCGAGCAGCGTGAGGGCCGGATCGCCAGATATGCGAGTCTTTGCGTCCGGCGCTCTCTCGCGAATACCTATGCCACCGCTGGCCTCGAGGCCGGCGCCCGGAAGAGTCCATTCTGGGCCATCTTCGAGGCGGCTCGTGACGGAAAGAAAGAGGGCATGGGCCTAGAGCGCTGGTGGTCGCCGCCCGCGCATAAACCGATCAGCATCACCTTCGACGTTCGCTTCAGCCAGAACGCGGTGCGGCTTAGAGATCTGCAGGAGGATCTGACCCGCTATCGGCTGGCGCTGGGCCAGCCCGAGCCAGGGCTGTTCGAGGACATGATCAAGCATTTCGAATTGCAGCCCGGCGAAGCGCGCGCGCTGGCGCTCGACCTTTCGGCGCCGAACACGGAGGCAAAGGCGGGTGGAGTGGAGCATCCGACGCCTTGACGTTATCGCGAGACTTCATCTCAATCCGGAACGACAAGCTTCCCGGCGTCATAGCAGCGATCCTCGGGCGGCCTGCCGTCAACTAATGTTCGAACGCATCGGTAAACTATCCATTTCCTGGGAAGTCACCCCAAGCGCCCGCCCCCTCTCACGATGCGATCTGTCGAGATGGACGCTTGGATCTCGGACCATCGATTGCACGCCCATCTCGAATGGCTCCTGCATCGCGTCGACGCAGAAACGCGCCACCGCGAAACTTCCAATTCTCGCTCTTCGGCGAGAAGCAGACGTTGCCGCTTGATTGACCATCATTTGGCAGCGAGCCTGATTCCTAATCTGTAGGTCACAGGTTCGATTCCTGTCGGGATCACCAACGTTTTCAGATGTTTAGTGATTTGTTGCCGTACTTTTTTGCCAATTAGTACGGCAATTAGTACGGAGTTTTTGACAATCAATCCGCCATTCTGATGTGTATTCGCTTGGGGTTACCAGCGACCCAACGTCTCGAGCCGCGCGAAGCACTTGCGCGGCAAGTTTAGAGTCACGGCACGCCTCGGCCGACGATCCGAGGACGGCAAAGGCCATCGCCGAGATGAACAGCGCGGCAACTTAACACCCGATATGTCTTGGTTAGAGCACGTGAGCGTTGTAATATTCGATCTTCGGAAGCACGCCCTTCTATTGATATCTGGCCTGAGCTATCCGAGGAGATACCATGGCGCCTGGGTTGCCAAGCATGCCTCGTGTGCTAGCGGCGCAATACATCCGCATGTCAACCGAACACCAGCGCTATTCGCTGGAAAACCAGGCCGCGGCAATCGCGGAGTATGCAGAAACATGGGGGTATGCTGTCGTTCAGACCTATGCCGATGCCGGCAAAAGTGGGCTAAGCCTGAAAGGGAGGGATGGTCTCAAGCAATTGTTGGCCGATGTCGTGACAGGCCAACACGCTTATTCAGCTGTTCTGGTTCTGGATGTAAGCCGGTGGGGTCGATTTCAAGATACGGACCAGGCCGCACACTACGAGTTTCTTTGTCGAGATGCTGGAGTCAGCGTTGAGTATTGCGGTGAACCTTTCGAAAACGATGGCAGCATGGTTTCGAGCATCGTCAAAAATCTGAAGCGCGTGATGGCGGGAGAGTACAGCCGGGAATTGTCGTCGAAAATCTCAAGGGCGCAAACGCAGCAGGCACGCCTTGGGTTTAAGCAAGGTGGTAATTTGCCGTATGGGATACGACGGCTCCTGGTCAATAAAGATGGTGAGCCCCGATTTTTGCTCGGACCCGGTGAGCAAAAGGGACTGAGCACTGATCGTGTGATTGTTGTGCCAGGCCCGCCGGAGGAGCTCAGAACAGTTCGCCGAATTTTTCGCATGTTTGTCAGTCAAAAGCGAAGCATGCTGAACATTGTGAAGGTGCTGAACGATGAGCTGGTTCCTTCGACCGACGGCTGCGCGTGGACCCCCGGGCGTGTCAAAAGCGTGCTGACCAGCGAGCTGATGGTTGGATATTACGTGTACAACCGAACGACGCAAAAAATGAGGGGAGAAACGAAACGCAACCCTCCGTTTCTGTGGGTTAGAGTCAAGATGATGGACCCGATTGTCGACGGTAAGGTTTTTGCGAAAGCGCAGCGGGAGTTGGCATTTAAACGTGGCTACGGGTTTACAAAAGCCGACATGCTCAAGAGACTGAAGCGGCTCTTTAAGGAAAGAAAAAGACTGTCTTCGAGGATAATTGATGACTGCCTATACACGCCCTGCGCAAGATCTTACGATAAGCATTTTGGAAGCCGTCGGGCCGCCTACGCAATTGTCGGGTACAAGTGCCGGGCGGTTGCTAGGCGCGGTCGATGGTACTCCAATGATGAACTTCTAGATGGTATCCGGCGACTACATAATAAGTTCGGATACGTTACACTAGCGCTTATCGATGCGGATTCACAACTGCCCACGTATCGCGTGTTCGCTGAACGCTTCGGCTCGATGTTTAAGGCCTACGAACTGGCGGGCTTCCCCACCACCAGGGGAGAACAGGCCGAGGCAGCACGAAGAAGGGCCAAGCTACGGTCCTTCGAGCCACGCCGAACCGACGTTTCAAAGCCCGTTCCAGACACAGCACTCATCGAAGAGGTCGCGTCCTCTGACTCGCAATCGAATGATATGCCAAAGCATATCAGACGTTTCACCTGATATACAGAGACATATCGATGCGCCATGAGACCGACGACATCATTCAAACTCTGCGTCGCGCCCGCAGAGACAAAGGGCTAAGCCAGCGCAAGCTCAGCACACGGATCGGAGTGCCGCAAAGCCATATCTCCAAGATCGAGAGCGGGGCAACTGACCTCAGGCTTTCGAGCTTGGTCGAGCATGCCCGCGCACTTGATCATGAAGTGGTCGTTGTACCGCGCAGGGCGCTGTCCGCAGTTAAAGCAATTGTCGCCAACTCAGCGCTGCACAAGGGCATCATCCTGCGGCGTCCAGCATATCAATTCGACGATGACGACTAGGATGCCTGTTGCGCCGGCATCGTTACCCAGCCCTGCCGGTGCGACCCGGGTGCGAACCAAGTCGAGGCTTCCGAAGCATCGCTCAAGGCTTGCGCGGCAACCAAGTCATTGGTGCCTGCAACTAGCCGCCAGCTTTTCCGTTAGATGGTTTGCCCGGAGATGCTGCCGGTTCAACGCCAATTCCGTCATGCGGGATCCCGCAGCGCATCGGCGAGCCGTTCCCTTGCCAGTTGCAGTTGGCCGCTTAACTTGCGTCCCCGCTGCCAGAACACGACGTAGTGATAAATTGCGCTTGGCTCAAAGGGCCGAAACTGGAGGCCAAAGAACGCACACTCTTTCGCAACGATACTGTTGGTCACCGAGATCCCGATACCAGCCGCAATGAATGCAGCCTCATGCCCGTTGGCGTCAACCTCGACGGCAATATTCGGCTCCACGCCCATGTAGCGCAGAGCGTTCAAGTCCATCTGGTGAGTATTTTGGCGCGGCTCTATATCTATCATTGGCTCGTCGCGCAAATCTTCCGGCGTTATCAGGTCCTTCTCGCCCAGCCGATGCCCCGCCGGAAAGAGACAGACATTGGTCGCAGTCGCGACCGGCATCCAATCAAAGAGTCTTTCGTCGAGTGGTAGACGCGATAGGCCCAGATCAGCACGCCCGTTGAGAACATGCTCTGCGACGTCCTGGTAGCTGCCCGACTTGACGTGGAAGACACATGAGCGGTCATCGACACGGATCTGCCTGACAGCCCGCGGGACAAGGGTGAAGCAAAAGATGTCTGGCGCCGCGATGCCGATTGCATGACCCTCAATTCCCTTCAGCGCCGCGATCGACTTTCCAACCCTGTCAAGGCTCAAGAACGTCCCATCGATCTCGCGAAGCAATTCCCAGGCCTGCGCCGTTGCGACGAGCCGGTTTCCCTCGCGCCTAAACAGCGGCACGGTAAGCGCCGTCTCCAATTGCGCGACCTGTTGGCTTACCGCCGACTGGGTGACGCGAAGGACCTTGGCGGCCTGACGTTCAGACCCCAGTCGCACGACCTCTCGGAAAATCTGCAGCTGGCGGAGTGTTACCCCTGTGTTCGCAATCTCGACCAAGTTTGCTCCCGTCGGTCGTGCCCGGCGCTTTTACGCCCGCAGTCGTTGACCGACACGACAACAACTTATCATGCGGCAGCGTGACCTGTTGAGCAAGCACGATTATTGGGCAGAAAACGCGCGTTTTCGGCACTAGCGCACGATTGGCTATATTAGCTCAGCTTATATGAAAAGAATCTGGCTTATAAATTGACCGGTCCACTTCTCTTGGCCGATTGTAGTGCCAGATCACGGTCAAGCTTCGTCGCCCGCTGAGATGAACTCTCGGGCGTCGCCCAGCCGCTGCCGGGTTTCAACGCAGAACGGGAATGACGGATGATGCGACCTTGGTCGGCAGCAGTGCGGAGCTTTTGTCCCAGTTCCGGGAAGGCTCGATTGCCAAAGCGGTTGGCGCGCATCGCATGTACGGCGGGAGCCGTTTCGTTGGCACCCTCCGATCTCGATAGGCCAGGCTGCGATGATGTGGCGGCCCTCAGGGTAGAAGGACTTGAAAAATCGTTCGGCAATTATCCCGTTCTACGCGGCGTTACGCTCACTGCCCACCGGCACGAGGTGATCGGCATTCTGGGAAGCAGCGGCTCGGGCAAGAGCACGCTGTTGCGCTGCCTCAACCTGCTTGAGATGCCGAACCGCGGGCGCATGTGGGTCTTGGGTGAGCGGTTGAAGCTTCGCGAGGCGGTAAACGGCCGTGGCGGCGCCATTCTTGACCGGCGCCAGATTCAAAGGGTGAGGGCCTCCCTGGGGATGGTCTTTCAGAGCTTCAACTTGTGGCCGCACAGAACGATCCTTGAGAATGTCGCGGAAGGCCCAACGCACGTCCTGCGACAGTCACGGCGGGAAGCGATCGGGGTCGCGGAGCAATATCTCGCGCAGGTCGGCCTTGCGGACAGGCGCCATCACTATCCGCACCACCTTTCGGGCGGGCAGCAGCAACGTGCGGGCATCGCCCGGGCTCTCGCCATGGAGCCCGCCGTTCTGTTGTTCGATGAGCCGACGTCGGCGCTTGATCCCGAGTTGACCGGCGAGGTGCTCAAGGTCATCCGGTCACTGGCCGAGGAGGGGCGCACTATGCTTCTGGTAACCCATGAGCTCGCCTTCGCCAGAGAGGTCTCTACGCGCGCTGCGTTCATGCACGACGGCAAAATCGAAGAAGAGGGGCCATCGCGGCAGCTATTCCTTGAGCCGGCTTCCGAACGGCTCCGCCGATTCCTTCAATCGCATTATTGATGGGGCGACCTGCGTCATGAACGGCTTCGCCATACAATTCCTCCACGGACTCTGCATGACAGTGCTGGTCGCGGCCATCAGCGGTGTGCTGGGGACCGCCGTCGGCCTCGCCGGCGCCGCGTCGAAGCTGTCAGCGTATCGGATTCCGATGTGGCTGGCCGAGGTCTACACGACCGTGATCAGGGGCGTGCCCGAACTGCTTGTGATCCTCCTCATCTATTTCGGAGGAACGGCCGCGATCACATTCGCGATCGGCCGATATGTCGAGATCAGCGCCCTCTCGGCAGGGGTCATCGCGCTGACCGTCATTTTTGGCGCCTATTCCACCGAGATATTCCGCGGCGCGATCTTGAGTATCCCGCGTGGGCAATGGGAAGCCGCATCATCGATCGGCCTGAAATCCTGGCAGATTTGGTTGCTCGTGATCTTGCCGCAGATGGTGCGCGTGGCGTTGCCGGCCTTCTGCAACCTCTGGATCTCGCTCCTCAAGGATACAGCGCTGATTTCGGTGGTCGGCCTGACAGATATTATGCGTGTCGCCTTCGTCGGCGCGGGCTCCATGAGGGCGCCGCTGACGTTCTATCTGGCCGCCTCCGCGCTCTACCTGCTGCTCACCAGCGTCTCGCTGTTGGCGTTCAGAAGGCTCGAGCAACACATCGCTGTGCCAGGCCAGTTGCGCTGAGGGAGGAAGATAGATGCAGATCGACATCTTCCTCCAAAGTATCGTGACACTGGCGAACGCAGCGTTCCTGACGATAGCGCTGACGGTCCCGTCGCTGGTGATCGGCTTCGTCATCTCCGTGCCCTTGGCATTCATGCGGGCATCGGACAGCCGATATCTTTCGTCGGCCATACTGGCCTACACCTACGTGGTTCGCGGCACGCCGTTGCTGGTGCAACTCTTCCTTATCTACTACGGCCTCGGCCAGATCGACGTGATCCGCCACAGCCCCCTCTGGGTATTGTTGCGCGACCCCTTCTGGTGCGCGCTGCTCGCCTTCTCGCTGAACAGCGCCGCCTACACGACGGAACTCTTCCGGGGTGCAATCCAGGCGGTGCCTCGCGGATTGGTCGAAGCCGCGGCAGCCGTCGGCATGTCACGTTTGCAGCAGGCAAGGCTCATCACATTTCCCATCGCGTTCCGCGCGGCATTGCCGTCCTACACCAACGAGGTCATCGGGCTGCTGAAAGCCAGTTCCTTGGCCAGCACGGTGACGCTTCTCGAAATCACCGGCGTAGCGCGCCGGCTCGTTTCCGAGACTTTCGCGCCCTATGAAATATTCCTCGCCGCAGGCGTCATCTATCTCGCTCTCACATACCTAGTAACCTCGATCTTTCGCCTTCTGGAGAGGCACCTCGCAGGCGCTAAGCCGAAAGTAGCGCGAGAGACGGCGATGCTCTCGTTGCGGCGGATTTCGCCATGACGGATGCGCTGTCCCAGTTAGCGTCCCCAGCTGCAGCGTCCTGTTGGCGCGAGATCAGCCTTTCGGCGATCATCCACAACTATCGCGCTGTCAGGGTTGCCGTGGGACCCGCCGTCAAGATCTTTGCCTGCCTCAAAAACGATGCCTATGGCTGTGGCGCCGCAGAGGTCGCAGCTGTACTGGCGGCCGAGGGGGTGGACGGGTTCGGCGTTGCCTCAGCGCGAGACGCCTATCGCGTCCGCTCGCGAGCTTCCCGAACGCCAATTCTGCTCTATCCCGGCATAAGTCCCCAATGGGCCAGGGATGTGTCGAAGCAGGACCTCACAATCACCCTTTCGAATGTATCCGAGTTGGACGCCTGGGCGGCGACATCGGAAAGGCTGGCCGCCTTCGTCAAGGTCGATCTCGGTTTCTGGCGCGCCGGCGCACTTCCGTCCGAGATCGAAGGATTGCTCGATAGGGCCGCCGCTACACCCAATATCGACGTCAAGGGCTTGTACGCGCATTTGAACGAACTTCCAGGCACCGGGCCGACAGCCAGTGAGCAGTGGAGCCGCCTGAAAGACCTTTTGGCAACTATCAGTCGACGACCCGCTATCATCATGTTGTCCAGCAGCGACGGAGTGCTGCGCCATCCCGAGATGGATCTGGATGCGGTCGACCCTGGGGCAATGCTGTTCGGCATCGCGGACACGGCGAGGGCGGCACGCCCACTCACCCTCAAACCAGCGCTTCACGCGATCAAGGCTCGGCTCGTTTCGGTCAAACGGGCCGATGCCAGCATAGGCCCTGTACCTGATCTGCCCGGTTATAGCTCCGACATGCAAATCGGCGTGCTTGGCATAGGCTGGGGACACGGCCTGCCGAGGGATTTGCCATTTGGCGCCAGCGCGATCATCCGTGGGAAGCGGATCCCGCTGCTTGCTCCCCTGCACCTGGAGCATGTGCGTGTCGACCTGACCTGCATTCCGGATGCTGCCCTCGGCGACGAAGCGATCCTGCTCGGATCAGCCGATGGCGAACACATCGATCTCGCCGAACTGGCCAGGCATTGGCGCACCGACAGCGTCGGCATCTGCTGCGGGCTGCAGCCGGATCTGGCGCGGGTCTACACGCTCTGAACCCACGAACGGACATCGCAACCAAAAAAGGGGGAATCAAATCATGCCTAAACATCTTTTGCCGATCGTCTTCGCAGCCATGTTATGGGCGATGGGCGCTCACGCCGGCACTCGAACCGCGATCACCATCGCCTCCGAGGGTGCATCTCCGCCATGGGACTCGATCGATTCCAACGGCCGGCTCGTCGGCTACGACATCGACGTCGGCAAGGAATTGTGCCGCCGCATGGCCATCGAATGCAAGTTCGTAGCGCAGGATTGGGACGGGATCATCCCTGCACTTACCGTTGGAAAATACGACGCGATTATCTCTGGGATGTCCATCACCGAGAAGCGCAAGAAGACCATATCGTTCTCTGCGCCCTACGCGATCGGCACCAACCAGATCGTCATGCGCCGGGATCTGAACTTGCCGCCAACCGACATAAAGCTGAAGCTGGACCTCACCGGAATCGACGCCGGCAAACAGGCGATCCTCGACCAGCTCAAGGCGGCCCTGACTGGGAAAAATCTCGGCGTGCTGCGCTCCTCCAATTCCGAGGCAGTCTTGACCGACCTGTTCGGCAAAGTGGCGACGATCCGGAGCTACGACTCTCTGGAGAACCTGAAGCTTGATCTCGCCGCCGACCGGATCGACGGCGGATTAGCCGATTACTCCAACTGGAAGCTGTTTCTGGACAGTCCGGACGGACAAAACGCAGCTTTCTATGGTCCGCAACTCTTTGGCGGGACGTGGGGACCCGGCATTGGCATCGGCATCAGGAAGGACGATGGCGACCTGGTGGAGGCGTTCAACAAGGCGATTGCCGGCGCGGTCACCGACGGCACGTTGAGGAAACTCAGCCTGCAATGGTTCGGCTTCGACATCTCTCCACCCGAGACGCCCTGAGCGCCATCGCGCAAGTTCTCCAAATTGCGGCATGGCGGAGCAACAGGATCCGCCATGCCCTCCCCTGAAGTTCGTCCTTTTGAAAAGATTCGGTCCAACAATGACACCCTTCACCGTGGCAATGACTGGCCAATCCCTGATCCATCACGATATCCGCGCGTCATCGGACAGCAGTTTTCATGACCTTGTGCAGATGTTGAAGACCGCCGACGTCGCCTTCACCAATCTCGAGACGACCATAACGGGACGTCACCCTGGCTGGCCGATGAAGGGATCGTTTTTCGGTTGCTCCGAACCGTTGGTCCTCGACGTTCTGGAAGATATGGGTATCAACACTCTCTCCTTGGCGAACAACCACGCCTTTGACCTGGGTCCAGGTGGGGTGCTGTCCACTATCGAGGAGGTGGGCGCGCGCGGGTTTCTCCATGCCGGCACAGGCGCTGACCGTGCCACCGCGATGACACCCCGATCGAAGAGGTTGGGAGCCAAGACGGTTACCTTGGCTGCCATGGATGCCGGACCCGGACCGGCGACGATGTATGCCGACGACGCAGCTTCCGACAGGCCCGCTCGGCCAGGCGTCAACAGGCTGGAGGTGCGTCGGCTCTTCGGGGTCGATCCTGAAAAGTTCGACATGCTGACCGCCATACAGTCGACATTCAAGAGCGGCGAGTTAGAGAGGGCAAACTATTACCAACCAGACGATCCGCCAGTCGTGAGCGACCCTCGCGATATTGACTTCTATGGGACGGTGTTCCGACGGTCGGCCCAGAACCGACGGCACATTCTCATGGACCAAACCAGTGCGTCCAACCAGCTTGCCGCCATAAGCGACGCCGCCCACCGTGGTGAGTTCGTCATAGCCTATCTTCACCATCACCATTGGGAGCCCGACTGGCGCGAAGTTCCCGACTGGGTGAGAGTATTCGCCAGAAGGTGCGTCGACGCCGGTGCGCGGATATTTGCCTGCCACGGCGCGCCTGTGCTGCAGCCGATGGAGATTTACAAATCTGCCCCACTGTTTTTTGGGCTCGGCAATTTCATCTTTCACGTTCCAGAGCACGAGGCTGAGTGGAACTCGGCCGACGTCTGGAAAAGCGTTGTCGCCCGTTGCTGCTTCAATGAGGGCGGGGCGCTCAGTGCCATGTCACTGGAACCGATCATCCTGGGCGGAGAGAAATCTCTTGAGACGGGGCTACCTCACACGAGGCGCGTGCCGGTGCTAGCCAGGAGCGAGATGGGCCGCTCAATCATCGCGGATCTTGCCCGGCGATCGGCGTCTTATGGCACGAAGATCGAAGCGGACTGCTCGTCAGGAAGATTAGTCTTATGAGCGCTGCTTAGGCCAGATTTGATCGCGTGACGAACACGGAAAGGCTGCCTCGGGCCGGAGACCAGAAGTCAGTGCACAGCGACTGCACCACCCCATAGACCCGATGAGTGATACCGCTCCAGTCTGTCGGATACGAAGCGGACGGAGGGCGACACATTTAGGCTGCGGCAGCGGCTCCTGCCCTGTATGGATGGCAACTGACGGTGATGAAAGAAACCGCAATTTGGCGCAGGCGTCTTGATGACACGCTTGAATCCGTTGGTAGAATTCGGGGGAGTTCGACCCAACAAGAGATTTGTCAGCACCTACTTTGTTATGCTGGACGATTTGGCGCCACGAACCTGCTGGCAGGCTCAATTCCTCCGCCTCGAGCCCTGAAACGTGAGCAGGTTTCACACGTATTGCTCAACGCTTGGCCTGAACAGTGGTCCGAGCGCTACTTTTCAAATGGCTATCTCTATCGCGACCCTACCATTCAACTTGTAAATCGGGGTAATGCACCTTTCCTTTGGAGCGAGATCAATCAAGTGTGCAGGGTTTGCCGCGTCGGCCGACGGGTGATGGAGGAGGCTACTGAGTTCAAACTACGCAAGGGCTTGACGATACCGTTCGCGACGTTGGAAGGTCAGGCGGTCGGGTTTTCTATTGCAGGTGAAAAGCTCGAACCAAATTCTCACGACCGTCTCGCATTTCAGTTCATCGCTGCTTACGCTCTTGGCTGCGCGGCTGTTCTCGCAGACGGAAAGCGGAACACGAGGCCAGCGCGTCTTTCTCCGCGGCAGCATGATGTTCTCAGATGGGCTTCCGAAGGCCTCACCGTGGACGAAATCGCCGATCATCTCCACATCAGCCGCAATACTGTGGATACTCACTTGCGCTTAGTGCGCGAGAGGCTCGGCGTTACAAGCACAATACACGCTGTCGCGGAAGCTTTCCGCCTGGGCTTGATCGCCTAATCTCACGCAACTACGTGATGCCGCCTTCTTTCGGAAAGGACCATTGGTTGACCTCGAACTGGAGGACAACCAAGATGCTTCTTGTCGTTACGGCGCACAATGCGGAAGAATATCAGGCAGAGTTGGATCAGGCGTTCCGTCTTCGCCACAGGGTGTTTGTCGAAGAAAAGGGCTGGACAGATTTGTGGCGCGAAGACGGTCGTGAAATGGACCGCTTCGACGATGAGCACGCAGTCCACATGCTCTTTACAGCCGAGGACCGCATTGTCGGTTACCAGCGAATGCTGCCTTCGACGCGGCCCCACCTGCTGTCAGAGGTCCTATCGGACCTTAGCGAAGGCGAGCGGCCGGTCGGCGAGAACATCTGGGAATGGACGCGCTACTGCGTCGAGCCACAATATCGCGAACGGGGACGGATGCTCAGTCCGGTGGCGAATGCGCTTTTGTCCGGCATCGTCGAGTGGGGATTGGACAGAAACATCGACACGATCATCATCGAAATGAACCCGCTGTGGCTGCTGCGGCTGGTGCAGTTGCATTTCAGGGTGACGCCACTGGGGTTGCCGAAGGTCATAGGCGGCGAAGAGACGGTGGCGGTGACAGCGAGCTTCGATGAACGCACTCTCCAAAGGCTTCGCAAGACGCGCAGCCCAAACACTCACAACTCAATCTTGTGACAAGCGCTGCATCATCTCCGCACAAAGGAAGCGCAATGTGGCGCTCCATTCAACTGGTCACGCTTTACTGTACGATCGTTGTGGCCGAGGAAGGTAGCTTTCTCGGTGCCTCCCGGCGGTTGCGAATTCATCATTCCGCGCTCAGCAGGCGGATTAGGCATCTTGAGTTGATGGTGGGCGTTGCTTTGTTCGAACGCCACCCGGGCGGGGTCAAGGCGACAGCTGCCGGCGAACATTTACTGGCTAAAATACGCAGCATTCTGACCGATCTGGATGAAGCGCTTAACCGTGTTGAACCAAGGGGGCCGGGGAAGAGTGTCCAACCATCGATCGGGTTGGATGCGCCCCTTTGCAGCTGCGCGTTTCTCAATGCCGTCGTTGGATCGATGGCGAGTGATCCCGACATAGCTCCCTTCATCTCATTTCTCCGAAGGCTGCATCCTGCGCCTTGATACCCATCATCGTCCGCGGGCGAATCTAGCTGCCTTTTAGACCATGCCGGGCTCGGGTGAACGCCCGATCTGCCGCCATGAATCGCGCCAGCATCGGTGCAATGAGCTTTGCCGGATCGACAACTTTCTGGTCCGTCTCGCGGCCGAGGATCTCGGCATAAGCGGTCAGGTCACGGTGCAATGCCGCGGGGAGTTCCACCATGACCTTGACAGGTTTGTCGTCGGCGATTGGTCCCAGTTTCAGCTTGGCCATTTCAACCTCCGTAAGGTTCGAGCACGAGATCGCGCGTGACGATGACGCGCACCGGGAATCCCGGTCGGATGGTGAGCGTCGGCGCTATGTTGAGCTGCCGCTGGACGATCTGCTGGCCGGTCTGGCTGATGCTGTCCGAGGCGCCCTGGCGCAGAGCGCGCACGACGTCGCTCTCCTGGCCTGATGAGCCTGCCTGCGCGCCGATGCTCAGAACCGTGGAAAGTGCTGCAGCCTTGAACAACTCGCCCCAGTGATAGTCGACGCCGTCCTCGAGGCCAGCATAGCCCTCGGCGTCCGCGCCGGGCTCACGTTCCAGAACGATGGAGCGGCCGTTAGGAAAAATCAGCCTGGTCCAGACCAGCAACACGCGACGCTGGCCGAAGCCGACACCATTGTCATACTGGCCGATGAGGCGCGTCCCCTGTGGAATGAGATTGATGTGGCCGGTGGGGCTGTCATAGACATTCTCTGTCACCTGCGCGGTAATCTGACCCGGCAGGTCGGAGCGAATGCCCGTGATGAGGGCGGCTGCAATGACGGCGCCCGCCTGCAGGACGTTTTTCGACGCCGGCGCCGCTACGCGATCAGGCGAGACGGTGCGCTTGTCCGGCGGCTGATCGAGGAACGCGCGCTGCTGGTCCTTCGCCGACGGCGTCGCAGGCTGCGGCGCAAGGCCAAGGCTGGAAAGGTCGGGCTGTGGCGGGGTGCTTGTTGTAGACTGAACGGCCGTAGCCTCACCCGCAGGCCGCGTTTGCGTGGACGCGAACAGACGCGCGGTCCTCGCCGCTTCCAGTTCCTGCTCCCGGCGCTGCTCCTCCGGGTCCGGTCCAACGGGTCCGGTCGCTGGCGCTGGGCCGCCATTCCGCGCGTTGAGGATCGGGCGGCCGAGATCCCCAGGAAGCGGTGGGCCAAGCCTTGGAACGCCCGCATAGTCCTTTGGCAGGCCGGCAAGCCCATCGGGCGTCGAACGATTGTCGGTTGAATAGAGCTCCTGACCCTGGCCTTGCTGACGGTTCTGCAGCGCATAAATCAACGCGCCGCCGACAGTCAGGCTTGTGGCGAGGCCCAGTGCGGCCAGCGCCCTGCGAGACAAACGTGTTACGCGCGGCGGCTCGGCGCGCAGTCGCATGGCCGCAGCCGGCTCGCCTGTCAACGGACGGGCGTGATCTTCGGCTGGCCACACCCTTTCTGCATCATCTATTGGCCCCCGGCCTTCTTCCTTCCCGGGATCCATTTTGTCGCTCATGATGACGACCCTCCCCTGTCTGTTCGGAGGTACGTCGCTGGCGGGGTCTCACTAGGGCCACGCATCCAGGAAAATCGAGTGCTCCTTACCCCATCGGTGCGGGAGATGCGGATACGCTGCTGGTTCTTGCCGGCGCCGAAGCGCAACTCGGCGGCGGCAAACAGCCGGTCGACGATCATGTAGTTGCCGCGCACGCGATAGTTGACCAGCTCGGACGTGTCGCCTTCTGGCCCAACCACGAAGAGTGGCGGCATCTCGCCCTGGCCGATGCCCCGCGGGAACTCGATGAACACCTGCTTGCCATCGTCGAAGGCGCGCAGCGGCCGCCACGGTGCGCGATCGCCTGTCACCTGGTAGCGGAAATTCACACGAGCGAGATCGATGCCCGTCGAGACCGGCTGCGCCGCTTCGGCCTGCTGGTTCTGCCTGCGCAAGGCGATGAGCTGGTCCTGCGGGTATTGCCAGGAGACCGACGCCATATAGGTCGACGGCGTCGAGCGCAGTTCCATGTGATAGGTACGCCGATCGGTATTGACGACGAGATTGGTGAGAAGGTCGGCGCGCGTCGGCTTGACGAGGATGTGGACCTGCTTGGCGCCGCCCGTACCGCTCTCGGTATCGCCGATGATCCAGCGCACGGTGTCGCCGGCGGCGACGGGACCGGAGCCGACGAGCTGCTCGCCGGGCTGCAGCGCGATGTCGGTGATCTGCCCCGGCGATGCATAGACCTGATAGAGCGCGCCATCGACGAAGGGATAGACCTGCATCGAGTTGATGAAGCCGTCGCGGACAGGCTGGACGCGCGCGGCCGCATTGGCCAAGTTCACGCGCGCGGCCGGATCGGTCGGTTCCGGGTCGGGCTTTGCGGCCTTGCCGACCGGCTTCAACTGGCCGGGAAGCGGCAGCGGCTTAGACAGCTCCACCACCTTGACGGGCGATGGCGGATCGACGGCCTGCACGGCCGGGACCGGATCGTCATAGGAAATCTCCGGCGGCTTCTGCCTGGTGGCGCAGCCCGCAAGCGCCGATGTCAAAAGCAGAAGTGCTGGAAAGGCCATTTTGCGGAAGGCCGGCATTGAGTGGATGAGGAAAGCCGGACGCCCCCAGGGGGCGGCTTTGCAGAGTGCGGGCATCATTGTCCAAGCTCCTTCGACCAGTTGATGGCGTTGATGTAGATTCCAAGCGGGTTCTTCCTCAGCGCATCAGCGTCGCGCGGGGACTGGACGACAATGGTGAGGATGGCGGACCAGCGCTCCGTGGAAGCGAGTGAGCCGTCCTGATAGCGGCGTTCGACCCAAGCGATTCGGAAGCTCACCGGCGATGCGCGGATGACCGACGACACATCAACGGCGACCTGCTGCTTGCCGACCTTGGTGAACGGGTCATTGGCGCGCGCATAGTCGTTGAGAGCCAGCGCCCCGCCCTGCGTCGCGAAGTCGTAGGCCCGCAGCCAGTTCTGCCGCACGATGACCGGATCGGCGGGGATCGACCTCACCTGTTCGATGAAGTGCGCCAGGTAGAAGGCAATCTGCGGATCGTTCGGCTGATAGTCGCCGACCGCAGGTCCCACAGCCTGCGCCTGGCCGAGACGATCGACCTGCACCACCCAAGGCACGATCGAGCCGTTGGCGGATTGCCAGATGAGCGCGGCCGAGAACCCCGCGGCGAGCGCCAGGCAACCGAAGGCCATGGTGCGCCAGTTGCGCGCCTGCACGCGAGCCGAACCGATGCGCTCGTCCCAGACCTGGGCAGCGCGTTGGTAGGGCGTCTCGGGTTGTGGGGATCTGCCGTAGTGCGTGGACGGTCGTTTGAACATGCCTAGTCTCTTTCGGAGAGGTTGATCGAGGAGCCGCCGCCATGGCTGTCGCCACTGCGAACGGCGTGAGCGGCGGCCTGGACGCCATGGGTCATCTGTTGCGAGCGCTTCATGCGCTTCGCCCAGGCGGGATGACTTTCGGTTGCGGAGGACGCGACGGGAGCGGAGCCGGCTTCGGGGGCGTTCGCGCCGATTGTGCCAGCGGTGGATGATCCGCCCGTCGTCTCGAAGGCAGCGCGAGCGCCGGACTGGTAGCTGTGCTTCATGCTGCCGGCCGCATTATTGGCCGCGCGCTTGAGCGGTGAGATGGCACCCTGGGCACCGGCGCTGATGACACCGCCGAGCCCGGATGCAACGCTGGAAAAACCTGACTGTCCCGCCGCGCCGAGACCGTAGGCTGTGGATGCCCTGCCCGCCATGGCGGCACCGCCACGGGCGGCCGCTGCAGCACCGCCGCTGACAGCCGCGCCTCCGGACACGCCTGCGCCGGCGGCCGCCGCACCCACTGCTGCCATGCCGCCGGCGGCTAGCCCGGTGCCGACTGCCGCACCCGCGCCGAGTTGCGGGCCGCCGGAGACGAGGCCGTTGGCAATGCCAGGTCCAAAGATGCCAAGGCCGAGCAGCGACAGCGCGGCCAGCACGATCGCCATGGCGTCGTCGATCGACGGCGTGTTGCCGCTGAAGCCTGCGGTGAACTCGGAGAAAAGAGTCGAGCCGATGCCGATGATGACGGCGAGCACCAGCACCTTGATGCCGGACGAGATGACGTTGCCAAGCACCCGCTCGGCCATGAACGCGGATTTGCCGAACAGACCGAAGGGTATCAGCACGAAACCGGCGAGCGTCGTCAGCTTGAACTCGATCAGCGTGACGAAAAGCTGGATCGCGAGGATGAAGAAGGCGAGCAGCACCAGCGCCCAGGCGAAGAACATGCAGGCGATCTGGATGAAGTTCTCGAAGAAGGACCAATAGCCCATCAGGTTCGAGATCGAGTCCAGCAACGGCCGGCCGGCATCGA
Organism: Mesorhizobium sp. C432A; assembly: GCF_030323145.1. Taxonomy (NCBI): domain Bacteria; kingdom Pseudomonadati; phylum Pseudomonadota; class Alphaproteobacteria; order Hyphomicrobiales; family Phyllobacteriaceae; genus Mesorhizobium; species Mesorhizobium sp. C432A. The sequence continues at coordinate 87,418 of NZ_CP100470.1, forward strand.
GCCCGGTCTGCGCCACCTTGCCCGGGCGCATGAGATCGTTGACGGTAAAACCCGTACCCGAGGCCTTCAGGCCAAGCCCGGCGAAACTTTCGAAGACGATGCGGGCGAGATTGTTCCAGTTGGAGATGAGATAGGCGAAGACGCCGACGAACAGCGTCTTCTTGACGAGGCGCGCCATGATGTCGTCGTCCGCCCCCCAGGACCAGAAGAGCGCCGCCAGCGTCACGTCAATGACGATCAGGGTTGTGGCGATGAAGCCGACCTCGCCGCCGAGCAGGCCGAAGCCGCTGTCGATGTAGCGCGTGAAGACTTCGAGGAAATGGTCGATGACGCCCATGCCGCCCATGTCAGCGAGCCTCCGGCCGGGGCGGCTCGACCTGCATCTCAGGAGCGGTCACATCCGTCCGCTCCCCTTCTTTCCGGTCGGCTGACCCCGCTGCATTCGGAAACAGCGTAGTCGGGGCAACGGCAGCAGGCGCGGTTGCAGAGTCACGTTGGCCGAGAAACCGGCGCCGGCTGTCTGCCCACGCTTTCAGGCAGCCGGGATCGCGAGGGCCGGCCTCGCCGATCCCGGAACAGCGGCGCAATTCGGACGCGAGCGGGTCTTGTGGCGCTATGAAACGGTCCCGCGTCGCAAGGGCCTCAGGCTCATCGTCCTTGCTGCTCATCTCGATCGCGGTCACTGTCAAAGCGATCGCGATGAAGACGACTGCGCCGATGCGAGCGAAGATCTTGCCATCCATCGAGCCGGCCTCAGTTCTTGCCATAGAACATCTGCGCACTGCCGGGCTGGTAGCCCGAGCCCTGCGTCAGGAAGCGGCGGCGCTGCTCCCGGCCCTGGTCGGCGGCCGTGGCCTGCTCAGCGGATTGCAACGCCTGCGCCCGACCGTTCGCGGCGACGACCGCGGTGAGATCGGCGAGTTGCTGCGCCTGAAGCGCGAGGAGCTGGTTGCCGGCTTGTGTTGCCTGAAGCGCTCCCGTCGCACCCTGGCTCTGGCCGACCAGCGCCGACATCTCACTGCGATTGGTGTCGATGTTGCCGACGACGCCCGCCTGCACACGCATGGCATCCTGAAGGCCACCAACCGTGTTGCCCCAGCGCGAGCGCGCGTCGGCGATAAGTTGCTGATCCGAAGCCGACAGCGAGACGTTGCCGTATTTCTGCTGGAAGGCCTGATCGATCTGCTCGACGTCATAAGCGATGTTCTGTGCCTGGCCGAGCAATTGCTGCGTGCGCTGCACGGACTGTTGGAGCTGTTGGAGTGAGGAGAATGGCAGGCTGGCGAGATTACGGGCCTGGTTGATGAGCATCTGCGCTTGGTTCTGAAGCGAGGTGATCTGGTTGGTGATCTGCTCGAGCGAGCGCGCTGCCGTCAGGACGTTCTGCGAATAGTTCGACGGATCGAACACGATGAAGGCGTGTGCCGGCGTCGCCAGCATTGGCGCCAGGGTGACCGGAGCGACAAGCAGGGCAGCAGCGAGCCGCATGCTAAGGGAACGGCGCAGTTTCATGGGGACTTCTCCTTGTTGGTGAGGGCGGGGTTGGTGAGGGCGGGGCTGGTTAGGGCGGGAACGAGTTCAGCGGCCCAGCCGACGCCACGGTGGTTGAGCCAGGCAGCGAGGAAACCTTCGCGGCCGTGCTCAGCGACGATGTGGGCGATCGCGGCCTGGTCGGTCTTCGCGGATACGGCGCAAAGCGCGAGTGCCACATCCGACAAGCCGAGTTCGAACAGCCGGTTGCCGCGACGGGACTGGCAGTAGTAGTCGCGCTTCGGCATTGCCCGCGCGATGATCTCGATCTGCCGATCGTTGAGGCCGAAGCGGCGGTAGATTGCCGTGATCTGCGGCTCGATGGCGCGCTCGTTCGGCAGCAGAAGCCGGGTCTGGCAGCTCTCGATGATCGCGGGCGCGATCGCGGAACCATCGATGTCGCTGAGCGACTGCGTGGCGAAGATGACGCTGGCGTTCTTCTTGCGCAGCGTCTTTAGCCATTCGCGGAGCTGGCCGGCAAAACCGTCATCGTCGAGCGCAAGCCAGCCTTCGTCGATGATGAGGAGGGTTGGCGAGCCATCGAGCCGGTCCTCGATGCGATGGAAGAGATAGGACAGGACGGCGGGCGCAGCACCCGTTCCGATCAGTCCTTCGGTTTCGAATGCCTGGACCGACGCCGATCCGAGATGTTCGCGCTCGGCATCGAGCAGGCGGCCGTAGGGACCCCCAACGCAATAGGGACGCAGTGCCTGCTTGAGATCATTTGATTGCAGCAAGACGACCAGACCGGTGATGGTGCGCTCCTCGACAGGCGCGGAGGCCAGGGAGCTCAACGCCGTCCAGATATGCTCCTTGACCTCAGGCGTGATCGCCACGTTCTCCCGCGTCAGGATCGCCACGATCCAGTCGGCGGCCCAGGCACGCTCGGGACATCATGAATGCGGGCGAACGGCTGAAGGCTGACGCTGTCGATCGCCCCATCACTGAGATCGCCGCCGAGATCATGCCAGTCGCCACCCATGGCGAGTGCGGCAGCGCGGATCGAGCCGCCGAAATCGAAGGCGAATACCTGTGACCCTGCATAGCGGCGGAACTGCAGCGCCATCAGTGCCAGCAGCACGGACTTGCCGGCGCCGGTCGGGCCGACGATCAGTGTATGGCCGACGTCACCGACGTGAAGCGAAAGCCGGAACGGGGTCGAGCCTTCGGTCTTGCCGAAGAGCAGAGGGGGCGCTGCAAAATGCTCGTCCCGTTCCGGCCCCGCCCACACCGCGGAAAGCGGGATGATGTGGGCGAGATTAAGCGTGGAGATGGGAGGTTGACGGACATTGGCGTAAACATGACCCGGCAGGCTGCCGAGCCAGGCGTCGACGGCATTGATGGTTTCGATAATCGCCGTGAAATCGCGGCCCTGGATGACCTTTTCGACCTGGCGCAGTTTTTCGTCGGCGATGCGGGGATCATCGTCCCAAACCGTCACCGTCGCGGTGACATAAGCCATGCCCGCATAGTCGGCGCCGAGTTCCTGCAGCGCCATGTCGGCATCGGCGGCCTTGTTTGCGGCGTCGGTGTCCAAGAGGACGGACGCCTCGTTGGTCATCACCTCTTTGAGGATCGCGGCGACCGATTTGCGCTTGGCGAACCATTGACGCCGGATCTTTGTCAGCAGCCTGGTCGCATCGGTCTTGTCGAGCAGGATCGCGCGTGTCGACCAGCGATACGGGAAGGCCAGCCGGTTCAGTTCGTCGAGCAGACCCGGCGTGGTCGCGGTCGGGAACCCCGTGACCGTGAGAACGCGCAGATGCGACGCGCCAAGCCGCGGTTCTAGCCCGCCGGTCAGCGGCTGGTCGGCCAGCATGGCATCGATATACATCGGCGTTTCGGGAACGCGGACACGGTGACGATTGGTCGAGACGCAGCCATGCAGATAGGTCAGCGTCTCGGCGTCATCGAGCCAGCGGCACTCCGGCATGAAGGCTTCGACAAGGCGCAGGACGCGGTCGCTGCGGTCAGTGAACCCGGTCAGCACCGCATTGGGGTCGAGGCCCCTCTTCTCGCGGCCTTCGTAGAGCAAGCTTTCCGCTCGCGCAGTATCTTCGGCGGGCGCGAGATAGGTGAGCGTCAGGAAGTAGCTGGACTCGAAATGCGCGCCAGCCTCCTCGAAGCCCGCCTTGCGCTCCGCGTCGACCAGCGTCGAGGCCGCATCCGGAAAGCTGCTGTCGGGATAACGGGTCGAGGCATGGCGCTGCGCCTCGACAAAGATCGCCCAACCGGAGCCGAGACGGCGGAAGGCATTGTTGAGGCGGCCGGCGACGGCAACCAGTTCGGCCGGAACGGCGCTGTCGAGATCGGGACCGCGAAAGCGCGCGGTGCGCTGGAAGCTGCCGTCCTTGTTGAGGACGACGCCGGCGCCGACCAATGCCACCCAGGGCAGGAAGTCGGCGAGCCGGCTGCTACGGTTACGATATTCGGCAAGGTTCATCATCGGCGCGACCTCGCTTAGACCGTGAGATGCGCGGGGATGCGCAGATGCCGGCGAACGACGTCGACGAAGAGCGGATCGCGCTTGGCGGCCCAGACGGCGGCAACATGGCCGATCGCCCAGATGGCGATGCCGACGAGCCACAGACGCAGCCCCAGCCCCACGGCGCCCGCAAGCGTCCCGTTCAGGATGGCAATGGCGCGCGGGGCGCCACCGAGCAGGATCGGCTCGGTCAGCGCGCGGTGCACGAGGACCGCATAACCCGGCACTGCGTAGTCCGGCATTGACCCGCTCTGTTCGACCGAACCCGCCATCAGACCAGCGCTCCGCCGCCGAACGAGAAGAACGACAGGAAGAAGCTCGACGCCGCGAAAGCGATGGACAGGCCGAACACGATCTGGATGAGCCGGCGGAAGCCGCCCGACGTGTCGCCGAAGGCGAGTGTCAGGCCCGTGACGATGATGATGATCACCGCCATGATCTTGGCGACCGGGCCCTCGATCGACTGGAGGATCTGTTGCAGCGGTTGTTCCCACGGCATCGACGAGCCGGAGGCAAAAGCGGGCGCGGCCATCCCCAGGACGAGCGTGGGAACGAAAACTGTCATGGCGAGACGATGGCGCGCGAGGCGCAGGCGTTGGATCACGGATTTTCTCCTTCAGGGCTTTGGATCAGCAAGGTCGGAATGTCGTCGCTCTCGATGACAGCAGGCGCGACCCGGTAGTCGCCGTCGGGGCACAGGCCATCGACACGGGCGAGTTCGGACAGCCGGCGCGCGGAGCCGCGGCCGGAAAGGACGGCAACCAGGTCGATCGTTTCGGCGATCAGCGCGCGTGGAACCGTGACGACGGCTTCCTGGATGAGTTGCTCCATCCGCCGGAGCGCGCCAATGGCGGTGCCGGCGTGGATCGTGCCAAGGCCGCCGGGGTGGCCGGTGCCCCATGCCTTCAACAGTTCGAGCGCCTCGGCCCCACGCACCTCGCCGACCGGAATGCGGTCGGGGCGCAGGCGCAACGATGAACGAACGAGATCGGAGAGCGACGCGACGCCGTCTTTCGTGCGCATTGCCACGAGATTTGGCGCGGCGCATTGCAGCTCGCGCGTATCCTCGATGATGACGACGCGATCGGCGGTCTTGGCCACTTCAGCGAGCAGCGCGTTGATCAACGTGGTCTTGCCCGTGGATGTGCCGCCTGCAACGAGGATGTTCGCACGGTTGGCAACGCCCTGGCGCAGCGCGTCCGCCTGCTGCGCCGACATGATTCCGGTCGTGACATAATCTCCGAGAGTGAAGATGGCGACGGCGGGCTTGCGGATCGCGAAGGCGGGCGCCGCGACGACGGGAGGAAGAAGCCCCTCGAACCGCTCCCCCGTCTCGGGCAGCTCGGCCGAGACGCGTGGGGCGCCGGCATGGACTTCGGCACCGACATGATGAGCGACGAGGCGAACGATGCGCTCGCCGTCGGCCGCCGACAGACGCTCTCCTGTGTCGGACAACCCCTCGGACAGGCGATCGATCCACAAGCGCCCATCCGGATTGAGCATCACTTCAACGACGCCCGCGTCGTCGAGATAGCTCGCGATCGCAGGTCCGAGCGCTGTGCGCAACATACGTGCGCCGCGCGCCAGACCTTCTGAATTGTGAGGCGAAGCTGCCATCCTGTCCCCGTTTAGATCCGGGGGACATGGGCGACCCCTGGACGGGGATGATTAAGAGAGCCACATCTCGAGTGGTTTCAACACCTATATCGAGGCGTAGTAGCGTGGCGTGCAAATACAGGCGATCGGCGGTGCCGACGTAAACGGCGCAAGGCGACGATTATTTGTTCTGCTTTAGGTACTGGCTTAGAGAGCCGACGCCGGCGCGCTGCAACACCGTCGATAGCTTCGCGTCGCTGCGAATCCCGGCTGCGAAATTGTCGCCGTAGGTCTGACGAAGGGTGTCCACCTTCGTGTTCCCATGCTTTTCCTAATCCTACCGTCCTGGTCGCGGTGGCGCCCATCCAAACCTGGAAAATCAATTGTCCGCTCGGCGGCAAAGCCGTCTGATCAAGCGGCCTCAGCACGAGCTGACCGTCGAGGCTTGTGGCGAACCACCACGTCGACCTTGTAGTCGAGCCGGTCCAGACAGCGAACCAGCCTGTCTATTGAAAACTTACCCGTGCGCCCGGTGGCGATAGCGGAGACGTCGGGCTGTTTTATTCCGAGCAGTTCAGCCGACTTCGCCTGGGTCAGGCGCCGGCGCTTGATAATGGCGCGGATCTCGCGGGCCAACTTGGCTTTCAGCAATTCCTCTTCGGGATTGTCAAAGCCGAGGTCCGCAAACACGTTGCCGCTGCTCATTTCGGCGGTGATGTCTTCTGTCATGACTTTGTTCCTTTCCCATAGTTTTCGCGGTAGTGCGCCTCGGCCGCCTTCAATCGCACTGTCACGAGATCGATTTCGTGCTTGGGTGTCTCCCTGCCCTTCTTCGACTTCTTCTGGAAGCAATGAAGCACGTAGATCACCCCGGCAAAGCGCACGGCATCGACGGCCCGGTAGGTATCTCCGTCGAAGTCGTCGACCACCTTGAGGATGCTGCGGCCGCCAAAGCCTTTCAGGGCTTTGACAGCCGGGTGCTCCTCACCATTCTGAGCGTCGTTGATTGCGACACCCATCAACCGGCGAACATCGACCGGAAACTCGCGCAGGTCGCCCTTCGACGACCCCATCCATACTGCGGGCTTTTGGTTTTTCATTCTCCCTTGCCTTATAGCATACAGACTATAATTTTCAACGAAAAATCCTGACATCGCTCACGGCCATTTAGCCCAAGGGCATGCCGGGCTGGTGTGTGTCCAGACCGCCATCAATGTCCTCGGAGATCTCCTGCCGAAGCTTTGGACCTCTGGCCAGGCGCCGGCCGAGTGCGGTGACGAATGCATCATAGCGGTCGCCCGCCTTGGCATGGGCGGCCTGCGCCGCTGGCTCGGGCAAAGCCGGTGTTGTCGCCAGCCAGAAGCGGACGAAAACGGCGAGCGTCTCCACGGCAATTGCGACATCGCGCTCCTGGCGTGTCATACGGCGATCGAGCTGGTCAAGCCGCTTGGTGATCGCCGCCTCCTGTCGCTCGGCGGCATCGGGTGAGAGGAACGACTCGATGGCCGCCTCCGCGACGAGCGACCGTGAAAAATCACGGCGCGCCGCATGTTCGGCCAGCCTGCTCATGACCGTCGGATCGAGATAGACGGACAGGCGTTGTTTGCGGGGTGGCTTTACCATGGGAGCCTCACATATCCACGCCGTCGCCGGGGTCGAGCGACGCCTGTCGCGCAATGCCCTGCATCAGACGCGTCAGTCGACGGTTGCGGGCAACCTCGTCCTCCACGTCGTCCAGGTGATCGATCTCGAATTCGTTCTCGGTCGAAGGCTTCACGACCTGCTCGACGCGACTGAGCTCAGGTTGCCGACGACGCTCGGAATCAGTTGTGTCGTCATCCGTGGCCGACGGCGCCGACGTCGCTTCAGCAATCTGCGGACGGGAAGGCAGAGGCAGTTTCGTCCAGTCGTCGGGCCTCCCCTCCTCTGCCGCCGCCGTCAGCACCGGTGGCGGCAGGATACGTTCCCGGAAGCGAGCATCTTCATGATAGCGCGCCTTTTTGGCGCGGATCGGCGGCGCACCCGAGACCATGACAATCTCGTCGGTGGCCGGCAGTTGCATCACTTCACCCGGCGTGAGCAGCGGGCGAGCCGTCTCGGAGCGGGAGACCATGAGATGACCGAGCCACGGCGACAGCCGGTGGCCGGCATAGTTCCTCATGGCCCTCATCTCGGTCGCTGTCCCAAGCGCGTCGGACACCCGCTTGGCGGTGCGCTCATCATTGGTGGCAAAGCTTACCCGGACGTGGCAGTTGTCGAGGATCGAGTTGTTGGCGCCGTACGCCCTCTCGATCTGATTGAGGGATTGAGCGATCAGAAAGCTTTTCAGCCCGTAGCCGGCCATGAAGGCGAGCGCCGACTCAAAGAAGTCGAGGCGGCCAAGCGCCGGAAACTCGTCAAGCATCAGGAGCAGCCGGTGCCCTTGCGCCCTCACCTGGAGATCTTCAGTAAGGCGGCGACCGATCTGATTGAGGATCAGGCGAATAAGCGGCTTGGTCCGGTTGATGTCGGACGGCGGCACGACGAGGTAGAGTGTCGTCGGATGCTTGTCGTCGACAAGATCGGTGATGCGCCAGTCGCAGCGGCGCGTGACCTCTGCCACGACAGGATCGCGATAGAGGCCAAGGAACGACATGGCGGTGGACAGCACGCCGGAGCGCTCGTTGTCGGATTTGTTCAAGAGCTCCCGTGCCGCGCTGGCGATGACCGGGTGCGGACCGGCTTCACCCAGATGCGCCGTTTTCATCATCGCCGACAACGTCGATTCGATCGGACGCTTTGGATCGGAGAGGAAACCGGCGACGGCGGCAAGCGTCTTGTCCTTCTCCGCGTAGAGGACATGCAAGATCGCGCCGACCAGCAGGGCATGGCTGGTTTTCTCCCAATGGTTCCGCCTCTCGAGCGAGCCTTCGGGATCGACCAGGATGTCGGCGATGTTCTGAACGTCACGGACTTCCCATTCGCCACGGCGCACCTCGAGCAGCGGATTGTAGGAAGAGGATTTCGGATTGGTGGGATCGAACAGCAGGACACGGCCATGCCTGGCGCGGAAGCCCGCGGTGAGTTGCCAGTTTTCGCCCTTGATGTCGTGGACGACCGCGGAGCTCGGCCAGGTCAGCAGTGTCGGGACAACAAGGCCGACGCCCTTGCCCGAACGTGTGGGCGCAAAGCACAGCACGTGCTCCGGCCCGTCATGGCGCAGATAGGCGCCATCATATCGCCCAAGCACCACTCCGTCGGAGCCGAGAAGGCCTCTTGCCTTGATCTCCTGCTTGTCAGCCCAGCGGGCAGAGCCGTAAGTCTCGACCTTCTTGGCCTCGCGTGCCCGCCAGACCGACATGCCGATGGCGACGGCGACGCAGGCGAAACCGCCGGACGCCGCGATAAAGGCTCCCTCCACGAAGATCGACGGCGCGTAGGCATCGAAGCCATACCACCACCAGAAGAAGGACGGCGGGAGGTAAAGCGGAAAGCCCAGGACACGGAACCATGGCCTGCCGAGTTCGGGCTGGAACGCCAGGCGCCAGGCCACCCACTCCGTCGCGCCCCAGGTCGTGAAAAGCACGATCGCGACGACCGCGAGGATCTGGCCCCAGAGTATCTTGGTGGCGGACATAGAGCGGTCCTTTCTTCAACATGAGGTTAGAGGCCGAGGCCTCGCTTGCGGCCAAAACTCCAGTCGATGGCGTCGTCATTGCGAGCGACGCCAGAGACGTGGCGGCCAAGATGCTTTTCCAGAGACGGCGTCCAGGGCACCAGTTGGAAACCGAGGCCGTCATCGATCATGGCGAAGCGGCCGGAGGCGAGCAGGAAACGTTGCCGATAGGAACCGGTCACAAACTCGCCGCTGCGGGCGCGGTTGAAGGGCTGGCCGGTGTCGGCCGAGAGCTTTTGGCCGAGCGCCTCCAACTCGCGGCGACGTAGCGTGCCGATCAGGTTGCGGGTGAAGGTTGTGCGTTGGCCATGCCGCTCGCCGAGGCCCTGTTGGACGAGATGGTCGGCACGGCGCTGCATCGCCTGCCGTACTTCGGCGCCGAAGCCGCCTTCCGACAACGCAATCGGTTCGCGGGCGATATTCTGGCGGTCAAGCCAGGTTGCGCCGGCGGCGGTGGTCTGCCGCTCAATATCGAGATCGGAACGGACAGCGAGTGCTGCGCGCGGATGTCCCTGCGCGTCATGGAACTTGCGCAGTTCGACGATGGAACCCGGAGCGCTATCGCCCGCGGCGTCGAGGTCGGACAGCTTGATGTGATGTGTGCGGCCGTCGGTGCCATCGACCACGGCGTAGGCACTGCCCTTCAGCTCATCATCGAGGCCGCGGTCGACCAACCGACCCACGATCGGCGTGTCGAGGCGCTCCGCCGCCAGCACATAATTCGCCAATCCGCGCTCGATGCCCTGTTCTGTCAGGGCGCGGTGCATCCGCTTGATGATATCGCCGCGTTCGCCAAGCTCGCGCAGCGTCGCCTCGGCCTTGTCGTCGATCATCCATTGGCCCGGGCCGACCTGTTCGGCAAGGCCAAGAGTTTCGAGCTTGCGCACCCGCCCGACCTTCAGCACGTGATACTCGTCGGGCTGAGCGTTCGCCGGGAACGCAAGATCGACAACGCCGGTGTCGCGGCCATCGCGAACAAGTTGCCGGTCAAGCTGGGTCCAGCGTTCGGCTTCGACCTGGCGCTCCAGATTGCGGCGGATGTCGAGATCGGTGCGCGGGCCGAGTTCCTGGGTAACGAGATCGGCGGCGCGGGCGCGCATCCCCTCCTTGATGTAATCGCGCGAGATCACGAGATCCTGCCCGTCATCAGTGTGGCCGCGCAAAATGATGTGAAGGTGCGGGTTGTCGGTGTTCCAGTGATCGACGCCCGCCCAATCGAGCTTCGTGCCGAGGTCCTTTTCCATCTGGCCCATCAGATCACGGGCCAAGGATTTGAGATCCGCCATGTCGACGGCATCTTCCGGCGAGACGATGAAGCGGAAGTGGTGCCGATCATCGCTGCACCGCGCGGCAAAAGCACCGCCATCCACCTCCCCGATCTCCGGCCCGAACAGCCTTGCCTTCTCCCCGTCACGGGTGACGCCCTCGCGGCGCAGATAGGATAGATGGGCGGCAAGCGGGGCGCCGCGCGCGTGATGGCGCACTAGCCGCGTCTTGATGATCACGGTTCGCGAGCGGCTGGTGAGGAGACGATTGGCGCGCACGCTCGCCGAGCGGCCACGCCCGAAGGTCGAGCGATTGCCCGGACTGATCCGGCCTGAGCGTGAGATACGGGCGCCGGCCTTCTGGGCGGCGGCAAGCGCTTGCGAGATGAAGGGCCTGGCGCGCTGGACGCTGGACGAGCGGATACGGCCAGGCCGGATGCGGAAACCATCCTCGCTGGTCATGGCGAAGGCCCCGAACATCGTGTTAAGGCATGGAAATCACAGGGAAATCGGTGTTCCGGCGCGGTACGCCACCTGTTAGCACCTCGCGGAAATGCAGTATAACCTATTGAAATAACACAACCGATCGACGCCGCACCTCGCGGCCTTTTATCTCGCCATCTCTCTTCGCTCTCCCTAGAAACCAACCTTCCCACCGCAATCTCTGCGACGGAGCGGGCCTCAATGCGATTGACCAAGAATACTGTGATCATGGCGCTGCCACGGAAGGGCGCTGGATGAACAGACCATCCACAACGGGTTTCGGCGCCGATGCATCTCTATCGGACGAGCTATCCGGCTGCGGTTCGAATGCCGTCAGATCGGTGACAGCTCCGTCAATCGCTGATCGCTTGCTGGGCCGCTTGATCGCCGTGAACACGGTCTCGACGGGAAAATCGGTCTCGCGCTCGCCTTGCGAGGCTGAGCCATTCCGTGTGTTCACGACGTGCGCGAAAATCGCCGGTTCGAGTGCGCCCTTCCTGCCCGTTCCTTGCCGTGCGCGGATCGGAATGGGAACTGAACCATTGATCAGCGGCGCGAGTTTCCTGACGTAGTCGATCGTCTCACGCGGCAGCGGCCGGCCGGTAACAAGATGCTCTTCGTATCGCCCAGGACCGGCATTGTAAGCAGCGAGGAAGCCGTTGCGGCCGAAGCGGTCGAGCATCTCGCGCAGATACGCTGCACCTGCAAAAATGTTGTCGCGCGGCTGATAAGGATCGTCACCGAGCCGGTACTTGGCGCGCAGTTCTTCCCATGTCGCCGGCATGATCTGCATCAAGCCCATTGCGCCTTTGCTCGACACCGCATGAACATCACCAACGCTCTCGACATGCATGACGGCGCGAAGTAGTCGCTCGGGAATGGCAAAGCGTTTGGCCGCCTCCCGGATATGCGCCGACCAGGGATCAGCGGACGAGATGGTACTGCTGGAGTGCGCCGGCCGCTCACGATGCGCGGAAGGCCCAGCACAGACAATAGACGCCGTTAGGGCGAGCATGACGCTTGCAGACAGCGCTGCAATGCCTCGGCAGATAAAAGCACCTGCACCACGATCCCGACGCGCCTGCAGCCTGCCACCGTGCCCGCTTCCGTCAAGGGCAAGGCTTCGCCGGCCGGACTTGCTTGCCGCAAACCACGACATCTTGGGCGTCCAAAGCGACACGGAAGCGTCCGGCCGCCCTTGACCTTCGCTGCGCGCGGCGGCCGCCTTACAGGCAATCGGGTCGAAGGGTTTGACCGGCGCCCGATCGATCAAAGGGTTTGACGCAGAAAGGCCGCTGGAGCGCAATCGGAGCATCCGATCAGCCTCGCTCGTCGCGCTTCGACTGCCGGCTCCAGTGCAGGTGCCAGACGCTTTTCTCGGCATCGGACTGGAACAGATTGGCGCGGATCGGCTGCGTGAAGGACGGATCGTCAATGGAGACAGAAAGATAAGCGCCAGCTTTCTCGCCGGTGCGATCCCACGCCGCGCCGATCTCCATGCCTTCGCAGAAGACGCGATGGTCTGGCGCGTTTTCTGCGTCCGATTTCTCGGCAGGCAGGATGGCGAGTTTCGCGTCGAGCATCAGCGTCGAGATGTTTCCGAAGAAGCCGTCGTCGTTGCGAGTGAAGGTGCCGATCTGGGCCATTGCGTTGCTCCTTTCATGAGCGTTCGTGAGGGTGGGTGCGAGCCGTCACGGCTCGCGGCGATCCGGTTCGCCGGAATCATCCGGTACCGGCGAAATGCGGTCGTTGGTCCAGACCGGGACCGCGCGACCGATGATCGAGGTCAACGGGAGTGGGCCGAAATACCTGCCGTCAAAGCTGTCAGCCGAGTTCCAGTTCATGAGGAAGACTTCACGATCGGCAATAATGCGGCAGCCCTGCCAGCCGGGCAGCGGCCGGCCACGACTGTCACGATCCAGCGCACGTCCAAAGGCCACGCCATAGACGATGATGGAGCCGCCTCGCCGGCACACCATCGTGCCTCCGAGTGCCAACACATGCTTCAGCAACGGCACGCCGTTCGGCAGGTATTCGCGTTGGGCAAGCAAATCCGCCAGTGGCTTGGGCGGGATGACGACGGCGATGTCGGAAACGCCGATCCGGTCGACCGGCTCGACGCGGTAGAGCCCGACTGGGACGCTTGCTGACGCGTTCCAGATCAACTTCGGTCGATGGTCGATCCATGCCGGCGCGGCGACGAGGACCGCGCCGCCGAACATCGCGACGATGATCGTTGCGCGCATGCTCATGGCTCAACTCGGCGGCGGAGGAGCCATGCCTCATGGCGCTGGCGAGTGTAGGACCTGGGCGCCTCGCGCGCGGCGAGCCTGCTGTGGGCATGCCGCCAGTAGTCCGGCGACACATCAATGGGATCGATGCCGATCGCTTCGATAGCGTCGATGATCTTCAGCACCTTCTCGACGTTCGGCCATCCGGTAGCTGTAAGCAGGATGTCGGCGCCAGGTCGCACATAGGCGACAGTCGAGCTGCGCTCGCCGCTGGCAACAGCGCGCAGGATATCGATGCGGGAAGCGACGGTGCCGAAATCGTTCGCGGTCCAGCGAACGAAGGCGAAGATGCTGCCGGGTTTGAAGGAGACGACACGACGACTGCGGTCGATAGTCCTGTTCGAAGCAACCTTACCGAACCGGATATAGTTCTCGATCCGCTTCTTCAGCCACACCAGTTCGACGTGGGTGAGATTGCTCAAACTGGCCCCCGTAACCGGAGGTCGGCAGTCAGCATGGCGAAACGAGGGGCAGAGAAATCAGTCGTGCCCCGCGAGGAACAACCGACATCGATTATTCTCGGCCTGGCCGAAAGATCGTGGCTCCGCTGTTGTCCCCAGCCTCGTGGATCAGCGCTTTCCGTTAGAAAGAATCCGAAGGATTCTCGGTTAGGAAAGTTAGAGGAGCGAGTTCGGCAATCGTCGCAAGGACTTAAGGCCGATTCCGGTTCCTGATAGCACGGGAATCCGGTTCCTGATGGCACGGGAGTTGCGGTTCCTGATAGCACGGGCCTGTCCACAGTCATTTCACAGCCCTAGTGGTGCGGCCACGTGGCGCGCACGGCGTTGCGCTGGCGCTCGCAAATGGATTGACCGGGTTGAGTTGGAAGTTCAGTCGTGACCGACCGTCGGGATCGACGGAGAGTGCCAGCCGGTAGCCGGGCAGCGGCTGCCGACGGACGATCTCGCGCAGCTCGAAGGTGAAGCGTTTGAAAGGCGACAGGCTGCCGGATTTCAGATGGAGATGGCGGAGATCAAAGCTCCAGCCATAGGTCTGGCGGCCACCGTGCTTGCGCACCAGCCGATAGAGCCAGCGCTCCAGGCCACCTGTAAGCCCGAAATATTGGCGGTCGATAGTGAGGACCAAGGCATCGTCCAGAACACCCGCATAGAACCAGTCGGGCAGGATGAGTTCGATGCCGAGCGGGCGCCCGCTGCCGTCTATCCGCTCCTTCCATTCGTTGATCCAGGAGAAGCGATGCCGCCGCCGCTCGGACGACTGGCGGATAGACGTGGCGACTGTCGTCGATTGCAGGCGGTCCAGCGCGGCCTTCAACCTGTCGTAGCTATGGACGGAATCGCCACGCTCGATAAAGGCAAGGATCTCATAGGGCGTGGCCGCCATCAGACGCGACGTGCGAAGGCCGTTGTCTCGTGCATCGACGATCTGACTGGCAGCCCAGATCAGGATGTCGGCATCCCAGATCGTCGCCATGCCATGTTCGACCGTCGCTTCGACGCGGATCGAGACCTCGCCCATACGAAAATCGATCGGTGTCACCCGGCGGGATTTGGCCAGCGAGAAGAACGGCCACGACATGAGATCCTGCGCGTCGCGTGCCGTGATAACGCTGGCGCGCGCGTGGAACAGATCAAGCTGACCCTGATCGATCGAGCGAAGCTCCATTTTCCTTGCACCGCAGATCAGGAGACGCGATCGCGCCGGTCGGCATAGGCCGGCGCGCGGGCGGCATGTGGCTTGGCAGGCGGAACAAAGGTCGCGTTCGCATCGCTGGTGGAGGTACGCGCGCCGAGCTCGATCCAGGCATGAAGGTCATCGATGTCGTAGAGGACGCGCCCGCCGACCTTTCGGTACTTTGGACCGGTGCCGTAGGTCCGGTGCTTTTCCAGCGTGCGAGCGCAAAGACCGACGATTGGCGCTGCCTCCTTCGTTCGCAGGTATTTTTGGGGCGCGTCCACGGGACCCTTCGACATCGCTTGATCTCCATTCGGTTCTGCTGTCGTCCTGGCCTGCCGGGACGCGCGAAACGGACGATGGCCGAATTGAGGAAAAGCGAGGGAGGGCAAACATCGGGGGATGTGTTTTTGCTGCCCCTGCGAAGAAGAACTTCAGCTGTCGGATTTTCGGCTGCGGCTGTGAGGATAGAAGAGAAGGTCGCGGTAACCACCTTCCACAAGACGATCTGCCCGTCGCAGGATCGCCCGAACCTTGTGTCGGAGATGATGATCGCGCCAATCTCGAGGCGCGATCGGCTCTCGTGACAAAAGCACCTCCGCAATCTCGCGGTAGGTGGCCCTTGCGCGACGGGCGTCATGAGCGCGCAGATTGAGAGCGTGCCTTGTCTTGGTTTGCTTCGGCAGCGCGCCATAGGCCGGACCAAGTGGCCGCCCGTTGAGTGCGCGCCAGAACCGGCGCGCGGCGTCGAGCCGTGTCTCGAATGCCGCATCGAGTGGCAGGACGATGGCGTTGAATTCGGTCGCGCCGTTGCGGAGGTCTGTGACGAGATTATTTGTCCCGGTCGATGCCGGCCAAAGAATATGCAGCTCGTCGGTTTTCCAAACGGCGGCGCCGCTGAGTCTGGAAAGTTGAACAGCCTGATGCGAAGGGCTGACTAGCGACCGGATTTGCGTGGCGCGCAACACGCGCGGCGAGGCCTGTTCCGCCCAGACGATGTTCGCAGCTAACGGAAGCCCGTCACCGGTGACTCTGAAATCGCGCGCCCCAACGAGCGATGAAGTCGGGTGGACCAACAGGTTCTACGGAACCTGGGAGATGTGAGGAAAGCTGTCCGCACTCGGCGACGAAGGCGTCGTTCCGGATCAGATACTCGGCAGCGAACTCTGCTGGCTCGTAGCCTTGCATGAGCGCGTAGGCCGCTGGATCGGTCCAATCACCTTGCAATGTGCCAAGTCCTCTCCAGCTGGCCGCATTCGGCGGCGGGCTTCGGAACCAGCATCTGGGGCGACAGGAACATTGGGTAGTTGAAGAGTCAGCAAACCGCTGTGCTGATTCAGCAAAGCACGGCGAACTACAGAAGCCGCTTAGTGCGGGGCACCGCCCGCCAGGAGATATCGATAGCCGCTCGTCGTCATCCACCTGGCGCGGGCTAGATGCGTCTCCCACGACCTGAATGCGCGTTCCGGTTCTTGCTCAGGATCGATATGTAGAACGATCTTGGCGACCTCACGCCAATCCGCATCTTCGGCCGCGGCGTCGAGCAGGCGGATATAGGTGAGCAATCGCTCCTCGTCATAGCCGGTCAGGATTGGCGCATCCGGGGCGACGTCGGCGACATCGGGATCGAGGAGTGGTTTAAGCACGGCACACCAAAAGTCGTGGAAGCACAAGTGGCTGCATTCACCAGATAACCAGATTTTCTGGTTATCTGGATTTCCATTTAATTGATCTGCCGGCTTCGTCAAGGACCGGCAGCGAATGCAAAAGACACTTCGGTCGCCAAGACATTTGCGACTCATCCAATTGATCGTGGACAAGCGCAAAGCTGCAGGCTTGAGCCAGGCCGACTTGGCAAAAGCAATCGATCGATACCAATCAGTAGTCGCAGCCATCGAGTCGGGAGGGCGGCGCTTGGACGTGATCGAGTTCCTCGATCTGGCTGAAACGATAGGCTTCGATCCCCATGATATTCTAGATGAGGTGACAACAGTTCCGAGTATGCCCGCCAGAAAGCGCTAGCAGTCGATCTGCTCAAGGGCGAAATCAGACCTCTGAAATCCAAAACGAATTTCTGGTTGCTGTGCTCAATTGGCAGCAGTCGGATCGCGAGCCGGGCAGAGCCCGGCGAGCGGCCGCCGTGTTTCAAACAGCCGCACGCCCCGATGAACTAGTCGGCACATATCCTTATGCTATGACGGTCTCGTTGATGCGTCGGACCTGAAAGGCCACGCGGCGAAACTTTTGCTGCGCGGCCTTTCGTATGCTCATGCCGCCTTTTCCAACAGAGCCTTTGCCCTGCCTTCCAGTTCAAGCCGGCTGTCCTGATACGTCTTGTTGCGGGCGTGTGCAGTCATGCCCTGCACAAAATCGAAGATGCTTTCCGGCGGGCGGCCTTCCTCCTGCAACACAGCCTCGATGATCTTGCCTGTTTCGCCCTTGGAGAAACCGCGCTTGCGCAGGAAGCTTTCGCGGTCTTCGTCGCTACGGGCGACGATCTTCTCACGCGCGGCCTTGATGCCGGCGATGAACGGCGCGGGGCTTGAGTTCGCAAAGTTCGTCAAAGCGGGCTCTGCCTCATGAGCAAAACGAAGTGCCGCAAACTTCGAATGCCGGATCGTGATTTCCTCGAAGCCCTCGACGCCCCAAAGATTCCGGTTCATGCAAACGGCGCGGAGATAGAAACTCGCAATGCCCAGCGTCTTGCTGCCGACTTCCGAATTCCAGCAATAGAAGCCACGGAAATACAGATCCGGTTCGCCATTCGGGAGCCGTCCGGCTTCGATCGGGTGTGTGTCGTCGACAAGAAACAGGAACACGTCTCGGTCGCTCGCGTAAAGCGTGGTGGTGTCCTTGGTGATATCCACGAAAGGATTGTGCGTCATCGTCGCCCAATCCAGAACGCCCGGCACCTTCCACATGGTGTCCCCGGTGCCATTGCCCGCGATCTTCATGACGGCGGCGACAAGCTCATGATCCCAGATACGGCCATAGTCCGGGCCGGTCACCGCGCGAAGTTCAACGCGACCGTCTTCCGTCTCAAGGGTCTTCATCAATTCCGCCCGATGGCTCAAAAGGCCATACTGCAAATTGATGCCTGCCAGAGGCGCAGGAAGCTGACGCATGTAGGTGGCCGGTGCGCCAACAAGGCTGCAAAGCTGGCCAAAACTCCAATGCGTCGGAGCAATAGGTTGCTCCTGTCCGGGGACAAGAAGGGAAAGCCGCTCTGCATTGTCGCGGGTCGCTTCCACGCGCACGGCGCGGCTCTCGACAGTGCGGGCAGTAGCGCGGTCCGCTCGCTGCTTCACGGCATGATAAAGCTCGGTGAGGCTCAGAAAACGCTCGTCATCGGGGCGCAAAAACCATTCCGAGGAAACTCTCCCGATCCGCTCGCCGCGCGAGATATCCACGCGAAAGCCGCTGGACGCCATCTGCTGCTGGTTGTTGCTCTCGCTGTTGATGATGGTGGTCATGTTCATTGCGATCACTCCTTTTCCGTCAATGCCGAAGGCATGTCCCCCGGCATGCCTTCCGGGGGCGCGTGAGCGCGCGGGAGTGATGGGGGCCAATGCGGGCGCGCGGAGCCGGGCTGCACGGTTGAGCGAAGCGGATGGAAATTGATCGCGACAAATTGCTTCGGTCGGCCGCTTTGCGAGCCGGCGGCCCTGCTCTGCACAGGCGGCAATGGCGGGGAAGCGAGGGGAAGTTCCTCGCTTCCCGACGGATCGGCAAGGCTATCCGCAGGCGATCAGAACGATGAAAGCGAAGCTTACCTTTACAATATTGGCGAGGGGTGTGGATTGTAGTAAGCAAACGCACTATTTGCGACATTGGCGGGCTCGGGAAAACAAACGACGTTTAATTCGTCCGATACAATAAGAGGAAAAAACTGTATGACCACTTCTCTCGAACAAGACGGCCAACTGGATACCGTGTCGATAGCGGCTGACATTGTCGCCGCCTACGTGTCGAACAATCCACTACCGGTCGGCGAGTTGCCGAAATTGATCGGCGATATCCATGCCGCTTTGAAAGGTATCGGCACGCCGGCGACGGAACCTATGGTCAAGCAGGAACCGGCAGTATCGATCAAGAAGTCGGTGACGCCGGACTTCATCATCTGTCTGGAGGACGGAAAAAAGTTCAAATCCCTGAAGCGCCATATCGGAGTCCATTACAATCTGAGCCCCGACGAATACCGGCAGAAATGGAACCTGCCATCCGACTATCCGATGGTGGCGCCGAACTACGCGGCTACCCGCTCGGCCCTGGCGAAATCAATAGGGCTCGGGCGCAAGGCGGCGACGCCTACACCAGCCGCGGCAGAGAAGCCAAAGCGAGCGGCTCGCGCCGCAGCGGCGATAACCACCTCGACAGCGGTTAAGTCGCCGGTAAAGAAAGCAAGGAAGGCCGCCGCCAAGGCCTAGCATGCTGCACCTGGCAACGGTGCCATGGTGTGGCGAACCTGAACACGGAGAAGCCCCGCCTTGCGGCGAGGCTTCGTTTTGTGGGCCGGATCACTCGGCGGCGCGGCGGGACCAGATGAGCGAGAAATCGCCCTCGGTGTCGGTCTCGACCAGGCTCGCGTAGATCGGAGCGGGGAGGCTTGGATCGTCGAGCTTGACGGAGTGGTAGTCGCGGCCCTCGCGCGAGGTCTTCTTCCATGCCGCCCCGAACTCGGTGGCGCCGGCGAAGATGCGGAAGTCCGGACCCTTTTCGTTGTCGCCGTCGGCCGGGGAGAACGTTACCGTCTTGACGTTGAGGTTGAGGGTCTTGACCGAGCCGGAGAAGCCGCTCGCGGTGCGGGAGAAAGTGCCGATCGTAGCCATTGTGGTGGTTCCTTCTTGTTTTCTCGGGCCGCGCCCATCGCGGCCTCGATGGTGGTCGTGAGACCGGAGACGATCGGCCCGCACCCCGAAGAGGCTGAAACGAAGTGGAAGAC
Source organism: Mesorhizobium sp. C432A (assembly GCF_030323145.1). NCBI lineage: Bacteria > Pseudomonadati > Pseudomonadota > Alphaproteobacteria > Hyphomicrobiales > Phyllobacteriaceae > Mesorhizobium > Mesorhizobium sp. C432A. The sequence continues at coordinate 107,300 of NZ_CP100470.1, forward strand.
GATGGCGCGAGGCTTTCTTGAATCGCGAGGAATGGACGCGCAGCGGACAGGGGAAGAAAACGCAGCGACGTCGTTGCGGGAACACGATCGAGACTGAGTGAAGCGAAGGCGGTCTTCGGTCAGACCCAATCCAGTCGAGGACGCCGTGGGCGTGGCTTGGAAAGAATACGCGGAAGGAACGCCACAGGGGCTAAGATCGGTCACGGCCATTGTCGCCCGCGCCGCGACACTTCTCCAATACGGTAAGAGACGTTACCTCAAGCGCCAGGGCGATGTTGGTCCTACTCCAACAGGTGACGCAAGGACGCCCGATTTCCCTAATCTTTGGGCTGAACCGACATCGTGTTCGGGGCGGCTCCGAAGGCGACCGAGTGATTGCTGAGGGCAGCGACCTCCAAGCCGTCAAACACCGCGACGATTTCAGGTCTCAAGTCGACTGGATGTGAGCCCGGTTGAGATCGAAAGCGAGGAAGACTTCATCACACCCGATCCTCCGCCGCATCGCCGAATAATCCCGCGACGCTGACCTACTCGCGCACGGTGAGGCGTGCGGGAGACGGGATGCCTCCGCACAAGGCACCTGATGCTGAGGTATGGCGCCAGTTAGCAGGGTGATCTCGCGCCGGGACGATGTTCGTCTTTCGGGACCTCATCCAGATTCCTGCGCATCTTAAACGTCGTGCTGTCGAGGTGTCCGGCCGCGCCAATGTCGCGGCCGAAAATTCTTGAAAGGCATGCCGGAGCCGCGTGGCGGCTCCGGCCCGCTGCGGGTCACTCGGCGGCGACGTTAAAGGCCTCGGCGTCCTCGATCATGTCAGGCTGAGCGGGTTTCGTGTCCAGCTCGGAAACGTCCGCCGATCTGACATCTTCACCTGCTTCGTGCTGCTGTTCAGCAGACATCGCAAGTTGCTCGGTGCGCAAGACTGCAGGCAGCCATCCGGTCCCGGCGAGCAACTGCTCGGCGGCTTCCGCCATCGGCTGCTTTTTCAGGTCCGACAGCCTGTCTGCCACCTCTGCGCTGGCAGCTTCCCGCACGGCGTCGAGGATATATGCCTTGGTGATGCGCCCGAGATACGTCCGGACGGTCGGCGTCCAATGTGCCGTCATGTCGAGGTTGACCGCTGTCGCAAGCCTGTCCGCAGTCTCGTGAGCGCGAGGCTTGCGCTCCCAAGGCTGCTTCACGGCATTGACGGTGAGCGAGGCGCAATGGGCGAACAACGCCAAGACGCTGGCATGGTCGAGGGGCGCGATGAAGCCCCACAAGTCAGCCACATCGCGAGGCATGTCCGCAGCCCACTCCGCATGTCGATCCGCCAGTGCCTTGCCTGCCGCTGTATCCTCGATGCCGTCCGCATGCCCGGCGAGATGGATGCTGGTCGGGCGGATTTCGAGGCAGTGGGCTTCCGCGCCTTGGTAGAAGGTCTGCGCGGCAAGTGCATGGGTGACCGCAACAAGGGCGATGTCCGGCTGTTCGCCAAGCGCAAGACGAAGCCCAAGCGTGCGATGGGCGGTCAGATCACGGACAAGAAGATCAGACAGCTGCTTGCCGTCGTCCTCAGCTTCTTCCTCGTTCCCACCATCGCAATCCGAACCGGTGCCGGCTTCGATGATCTCGCCATCGTCGTTGACGGCGTAACCTTCACCGCCTTGCAACGTTACCGCTTCCTGCTCCGGCAACTCATCCTCGGCGCGAATGAAGCCACGTTCGATGCGCGCCGATCCGTCATGGGAAAGTACGACGAACACGCCGCCACGGGAGACAACATCAGGATCGAAGGCATGACGCAAAGCGTCGATGCGCTCGATCTCGGCTTCGAGCCTGCCGAAACTCTGATCGACATCATCCGGCAGTTCCTCGGCGCTATTCCATTCTTCCGTGAGCCGGTTGAACTCGTCGGATGCCGTCGCAAAGGCAGCTTGATCTTCATCCGACAAATTCACCGGTTGGGGGTAGGTGCGGCGCAAACCGTTTGCGTGGGGGAAGTCGATATGGACATCTGCCCATTTCCAGCCCTCGGCTTGCCTGACGGTTTCCGAGATGCCTTGCAGCTTCTCGATCACCAAGCGGTCGAGCAACGCTGCATCCTCGTAGAAGCCGCCGCGATCCTCGGTGAACAGGTCGCGCAGGATGGCGCCACCAGCTTCCATGTAGGCTTCCGCGCCGATGAAGACGGCTCGCCGGTCGTTCGCTGCAACATGCGTCCGCGTCAGTTCGCGGCGGATGATGTAGGGATCGCGGTTGTACATGAGGCTTTCGAACACTTGTTCCTGCCGGACGTGATCGTCAGTGATGGCGAAAGCCATCAACTGGTCGAGCGTCAGCCCCTCCTCGCGATAGACATGCATCAGCTTGGGGCTGACCGCGCCAAGCCGCAGGCGCTGCCGCACGACATGCGCGCTGATGCCGAAGCGGGCGGCGATCTCCTCCGCACCCCATCCGCGTTCCTCGTGAAGCTCACGGAACGCCTCGAACTGGTCGGCGGGATGCATCGCCTCGCGAGTGATGTTCTCGTCCAGGCTGATCTCATGCGCATCATTCACGGTGTCAACGACGCAGCGGATCGGCTCGGTCTTCCTGATCTGCTTGCGCTTCACGCGCAGCAATTGCGCCAGCCTGCGGCCTTCGCCGATGCTTACAAAATAGAAGCCGGTTTCTGCTCCCTCCCCGTCAAGCTCCGGCTCCACCACTAAGTTTTGCAGGATGCCTTTGGCGGCGATGCTCGCGGCATAGGCTTCGATGATCGCTCCGCTATGCGCGGTCTTACGCGCATTGCGGGGCGACTTTTTCAGCTTGTTCAGTGGAATGAAAACCTCGGTGCCGCTCTCGCTGGCCGCTGTGGTCTTCGCATTTGTCCCGTTGATCGTCATGGTTCTGATCCTTTTCCGTTAGATGCCGAAGGCATGCCCCTCGGCATGCCTTCCGGGGGCGCGTGAGCGCACGGCAGAGAGGGGGGCAAATGCCGGCGAGCGGAGCTGGGCTGCGCGTCGAGCGGGGTGGATCGGATTGATTGGTTGTTGTGGTCAGTTCCGCCTTGCGAGCGGGCGGCCTCGCTCTGCGCAGGCGGCATTCGTGGGGGAGAGATGGCCAAGACCATCTCTCCCCCATTGTAGCCCAGCGTTTTGCCTGTCGACGAGTGTGATATGCGAGCGTGCTCGCCGACGTCGAATCGGACCAACATCCCGGCTGGCGCATCCAGTGATTGCGAGATCAGGCAGATGCCCTGAAGGGTATCCCCGATGATGGGCAGTCCTGATGCAACTTTCGAGGTCGCCAGATGCAGAGATCATCGTTCTGCATCGTCTTTTTTAGCAAATCGGACGCAGGCGGCCGCCAAACCGCTATATACGAAAGCAGAGACTACTTTTGCCCGCCATCACAGGTTCATCATGCATCCAGAATTCATCACGCACCGCGAGGAAAAGCTCGCGCTGGAACACCTGTCCCAATCATTCGGCGAGTTTGATTGGGCTCCCAAGGGCGGCGAAAAGACCAAGTTCAAGGTCAGCATCCGCTACAGCAACCATTGCTATTCACGTTCGCTCGAAGACGGCGAAGTCCAGGCGGAAGACGACGTGGTGGTTGAGGTGTTACCCCTAAGGCTGTTCTGTAGGCAGCGGTACGATCATACCCCGAAGCTCTGCGAGATGATCAAGGGTCTCTTCATTAAGCCCAGTACCACCGTGTCGTTGACCTACGAGTCCAACTGGACCATCTACCAGCTCTATGCCAAGCCCGCCGAGGGAGCGCAGTACCGCTACTGCGTGTTCTTCCGTGTGAAAAGGACGGATGTCCACGGCATGGTCGATGGATCCTACCCCTTGGACATGTATGTGGAGAGCGGGTACGTCCGGACCAACATAGTCAACGTCAGGAAGAAGGTGCCCTTCGGTACCGTGGCGGCCATGACGATGTTGGGGGAAGCGTACTTCTGAAACGGGTGGGGAGGCGCGAAGCCTCCCCATATGTCCTCGACTAATGTCAAACCCAAAGGCCCACAGCACTAGGCAAGTGATCAGGTTCCCCTGACGACATCGGCGCTATCGACCCCGTAGGGTCTCAGTCGATCTGCACCGATAGGGTAGAACATAGAGTAGGTGGGACCATGGGTCAAGGTCCGTACCGTGTCTTGGTCAACAGTCCGTACCCGGTCTGTCCCCTGAGTCCCTACCTCAGGCCTGTAAATAGCGTCTGTGCCTTCCAACCTCAAGCCTATCCGCCCACTATGGTGGCCAGTGTGCCGATGGCAAGACCATGCGGTGTCTCTTCCAACTATCTCGCTGCCGATGCCGACGCCGATGATGCGACCTGCTCTCCCGATCTCGTGCCGACGACATTGAACCGCCTGAATGACAAGGTGGGCTTAAAACCCGACAACGCGAGAGTGACGACGCTGATAAATCCCCAACGTCAGGCAATCATACGTGTTGGAGAAGGACTCAAAGAAAAAGACGTGCGGGTCTCCGTTGCCGTCAGGCAGGACCAGTTCTGCAGATCCGAGAGGCCCTGCCCTTTGCGGCCCACAATATGATGTGATGGCACGGTGTAGTTCGGCCGGCGTAACGCCTCCAAATGCTACGGAGAAAGCCGGCGACTCGATCAAATGACGAAAGGGGCGTGAAATGTTGAACGTCCCTGACGGTCGCTTCGGATGTGCCCCGATCAAACCGACCATCGGCAGATTGGTGTGGGCACCTTCGATATAGCGCCAGAAGGTGGTGGTGTATGTGTTGCCAAAGTCACTCTTAAGGTCCCGCACAGCTGAAAGGCTGGGCACCGAATCGTTGGCTGCATGAACAAATCTCTCCTGCAAAAAGAGAAGTTGGCCGGCAGTGTAGTTGGCCTCCGCCTCGATCTGAGCGTGACAACCGGGGGTTAGGGACTGTTCGTGATCACCCAGCATTAGGTCGGCATGCATGGGAGAAGACTATGTCCAATTTCGTGGGCTTCGTTCCATCGCTGTTTCGCGTCGGGTTGTGACTGGTCCAGGAGGATACGCTTGCGGTCCGGGAGATAAAGCGCCCGAAGATCGAACTTTCGTACAGCGTCCAGCAGTAAGGTCGGTCGCTCAATGATCTGGGCGCCTGCCACCGATAGTTTGCTGATCATCTCTCTCAAGAAGCCATCATTCCGCGACGAGTAGTAGCCGCGATCTAACCGCAGAAGCTCGCGAACGTCTTTCAGTTGTAGCGGAGGCTCGGGATTGCCGAGCCCCCTAAGCACCTTCCGGACTTGAGTCTCGATGTCAGCAGCCGTCGGGCGGCTCAAAAGAATGTTCCGCACGACGGTGTTCCTACTGCCTGGCCAAGAACGCTATAAATTCTTCGAGTGCTCGCTTCTCCTCTTTGGAGAGGCTTTGTACCGACTCGCCAGAACGCGCTGCAAATCGCAATGCGTGTTCGTGTATCGCAGTATCGCGCGCTGTAGAATTACCGGAGAGCTGCAGCAGCGCCTTGTTGGGCAAGCCGAAGGTTGTAGCGATCTGATAGACTGTGCGTGGTTCGGGTCGGAAATGGGCGTCGCGTTCGATGTTCATGACCTCAACGATGTCGATGCTTGCCTTTTCCGCAAGCATTTCCATGCTGAGCCCACGTTTTCGACGCAGGTACTCGACGAGCGAACCGAAAGCGATTCGCGGTTGGGTATCGGACTGGGAAGACGCTCGCTGATCAGCGGCATCCACCGGGGATGGGTCCCTTGCAAGCAAGCCAGCAGCGATCTCCAAATCGCCTTCCAGCTCGGCTTTGCGTTCGAACCACTCCCTCGTGATGGCGAGTTTCATGGTTTTCCTACCTTGAGAATAACGTCGCGTGCTCTGACGTCATCTCGAAATATCTGAGGTTTTCTTTTGTGCCGTCGATCCCGAGGTCGCTCATCCTGCAGGCCTTTTCATAAAAGCCTACAGACTGAGGCAAAGAGTGCAGGCCAATACGACCGCGAAATCCTTCCTCTTGGCTGACCTCGATCGCAGCGCGAATCATGATTACACCCACCCCGCCAAAGCGGGGCTGGGTGACGACAGTTGAACGATTCCAAGGTGCGGTCTCAACATAGTCGACATAAGCGAGATGCTTGCCCACTTGTTCCGGAAGGCGACAAACGTTCTTGGCCGTGTTGATCTGCATCAATCCCTGGGTACGGCCCTCGCAAACGAGTGCGAACGTCCGGAAAGCAAGGAGTCCATTGATTCGGTCCATCTTAGCACGCCAATTCCAGTGCCAGCTTTGTGGCCAATCCTGCCGAGGCTGGCCTTGGTCGATAAGCTGCTGAACGCGCTTAAAAAGGATTGGCATCCATTCGGTTTCCACGCAGCGCAAATGCGACTCATCAATTGTTTCGACGAGTTCTGCCGCCACGACTTGGCCGGTCTGCTTATCCTTCAGAAAGACGGAATGCGATGTCACGGGTGTTACAGCACCATTAGCTCGGCCTTTTCTTTCGTCGCATCGTCCTCAAAAAACAGCTTTCCGCCCTGCTCCAGGCGAACATCAACCAGCTGATAGAGTTTGAGCGCCTGACGAAGAACGGCGGTTTTGGTCAAGTCTTTTTTGCCAGACAGCTTCTCAAGCGCCTGCATCTCGGCATCGGTCAGATTCAGCGTCATTGTTTTTTTCATATCGTCTCCTTTTCGTTCAGGGCGCGGCAATCTACGGCGCCGACTGGAAAAAGTCAACCAAAAATATACGCTAAGCAGCTATTGCATAGCTAAAAAATAGCTACTATTTATGCATTAAGTGATGAGCGATCACCGCCATCACTCGCAACGGAGCCTTACAATGTCCGACCAAGATACCCTGACTCCTCCTCATACCGGCCACGGCCAGTTTGAGGTCGCGATCAACGATACGGTTCACTCCTTTTCTGACCCGATCGTCACAGGTGAGCAAATCTTGCAAGCCGCAAGACTTTTCCCCACTGACGAGTATCTCGTTTTTCAAAAGCTCGAAGACGGTCAACTCGAAGAAATCCGCCTCGACGAAAGTGTCGATCTTCGCCGTGCGGGACGGGAGCGTTTCATCACTTTCAAGAGTGATCGCTCCTTCCGCTTCACGTTGGATGGTCGCCGTTTTGAATGGGGCCTTCCTTTCATTACCGGACTCCAACTGAAACGGCTGGCCGGAGTCGATCCTGCCACCTATGGCGTTTGGCTGGCGCAACGCGTCGGGGACGACCGGCTTATCGGCAACAACGAGGAGATCGACCTGCAGGCCGATGGCGTCGAACGGTTCTTCACAGGGATCGACACCACGACCGAGGGTTCTGAAGCCCTGATATTGCCGTCCGAAGATCGGGAATATCTCGAAACTCACGGGATCGCGTTCGAGGAAAGGGCAGCAGGTGCTGTCAAGGCAGTCGTTCTGAAGGGTCTTAACCTGCCGAGCGGCCGGTTTGACATCGGCACCGCAGATATACTGGTGCTATTGCCGGCATCATATCCCGACAGCGCGCCGGACATGTTTTACCTGATGCCTTGGGTTCGTTTAGTCAAAGGTAATCGCTATCCCCAAGCTGCCGACCAACCCTACGCGTTTGCCGGTCAAACGTGGCAGCGTTGGTCGCGTCACAATCCCGCGTGGCGCCCCGGCATCGACGGCATCTGGACCATGTTGCGTCGCATCGAACGCGCGTTGGAGATTGCAGCGTGACCACGTCCGACATGACGATTCAGGAGAAGCACTTACGCCTTCTCCAAACCGAACTGCTTCGCCCCGACGGGGCGGAGCATGCGGCATACATTCTCTGCGGACTCTCGCGAATTGAGAGGGACCCTTTTAGCGGCGAGGAGCGAATCCGATTATTGGTGAAAGACGTCCTGCCGGTCGAGCCAGAAGAGATCACTTCAGCGGACGAACGTCACATTTCCTGGCGTACAGATCGCTTTGTGAAACTGCTCGGCCAAGCCGAGCGCACGGGCCTCCATGTTGGTATCGCTCATTCGCATCCTTGCGGTCCTTCGAAATTCTCTTCGCAGGATGATCGCAACGAAGCCGAGCTCGTGCGTTTGGCGCAGAATCGCAACGGCGCTGCTGCGCTCGTTCCAAGCATGTTGTTCTCAGGTGAAGGTGCAATCATAGGAAGGGTCTGGACATCTCCCGATAGGTTATTCGATTTCGAGACCGTTAGAACCGTCAGTTCAGCCTGGAACATTATGCGCCCAGCTGAAGCAAAGCAGACCGCTGACCCGGCGCTTGCACGGCAAGCATTAGCATTGGGATCGGCCTTCAATCGGACGATGAAGGGCTTGCGGATAGGTGTCGTTGGTGCTGGGGGAACGGGCAGTCCACTCATTCAGCAGCTTGGCAGAATGGGCGTTGGGTATTTGGCGGTATTCGACCCAGATACGGTAGAAGAATCGAACCTCAACCGACTGTACGGAGCCACCCATGCCGATGCACGGGATAGTCGGCGCAAAGTAGACGTCGCCAGACGCGAGGTCGAACGGATGGGACTCGGAACGCAGGTTGCTACCTTCGATACGTGGATCGGCACCCCCGAATGCCGCGACGCTCTGAAGTCGATGGACCTCATTTTCGGCTGCACCGACGACCATGACGGGCGCGCGCTCCTGAGCAGACTAGCTTACTACTATCTGATCCCGGTCGTCGACTTGGGCCTCGCACTTCGCGTATCGGAGCGCCACGGCGAAAATATCCTGGAAGCCGATGGCCGTGTCACCGTTTTAGAGCCTGGCGCTTCTTGTCTCGTCTGTCGCAGGATCGTTAATCCAGCCATCGCGGCCGAAGAGGCGTTAAAGCGAGCCGACCCGGAAGAGTACGAACGGCGGAAGTCGGAAGCATACGTTCGTGGTGAAGGGAATCCAGCGCCCGCCGTCGTTTCATTCACGACCTCGGTCGCCACGATGGCGATTGAAGAGATGATCCAGAGGTTTCAGCGGTTTCGTGGATCGAGCGGAATGATCGCAAACAGGGTCCGTAAGTTCGGACAAGTTGAAGACTTCCGACCCGGTGCCGCGTCAGAGCCTTGCCGTGTTTGCGCCAACGATCGCATCCACGGGGTCGGCGATGTTAAGCCTTTTCTTGGAAGGATCGGCTGACGTGATCGCAAGAATTCTCTGCAACATTTTGGCTTGGGCAGGAGCTATTCAACGCCCTGACTTCCTAGCGCGTCGGTCGACGGACATGCCTCCACCCGATGCGTTGACACCTGGCGTATTGTTCATCGTCGGTCCTAAGAGAATCCCCAAGTGGGTAACAGCTCAATGTCCTTCCGGCTGCGGTACGTCCCTTCTGCTCTCGTTGAGTCAGAGCCGACGACCTAGATGGTCCATAGCTTTAGATTGGCTGGGTCGACCAACTTTGGCGCCATCAGTCCGTCGAACAGATGGCTGCCAATGCCATTTTTGGTTGCGGAAAGGCACCGTAGAGTGGTGCGCCGACAGTGGACACCTGGAAACCAAGCGTGATTGACTTCACAACTCAGCTGACGAGAACATCTTTCTAAAAATATCGCTTTCCTCTTGACTCAGGCCTGCTAACAATCACGTTGATTCGGCAGGGATGGGGCAAGGGTATGTTTGCGGCGATGCCGTCGGAAAACCTCAGGCGTCTTGAGTTCTTCCGGCTCGCACTTCTTCTCATTGACCGAGGCAATAGGGACCTGCCACCCCGACTCTCAGAACATTTTGACTGTGTACTTCATCAGGCGCGGGCGCTTTACGCGGACCCGAAAAGCATCTCGCCGGAGGTCATTCCTCAAGCAGTACACTTGGCCAACGACTTCCACATTATTTCTGGTCTCAGAGACGCGCTGGACGGAGTCGATAGAATTGGTGACGTAAGCCCCGAAATCGCGCATAAAGTGCTCCTAAGCTTGGAGCCGGCCATTGCATCCGCGGACTGACCTTAGTCTACTTCTTGAAAGCCTCTCGCAGCTCTCAAAGACGCCCTATTTCAATAAGGCGCTGGAAGCGCACACACGTGCACTCATAGATACGGTGGACCATGTCCTTACCGTATCACCTTCATATGACGACGAGATCGTTCGCTCATTCTCTGAGAAAGCCTGGATCACCCATCGTTATCTGCAAGGATCGACGACAAAAGAGCTACCGTACGAAATCGAATATTGTATGCGATTCGCCATCGCGGACTGGCTGCCGGAGAAATGCCTGGTTACTACGGCGCTAACTGATGAAAAGGATTTCCATCTCAAAGTCGGTGATCCATGGGAATTTGTCGCCAAGGTGCTCACGCGATATGAGCATCCGCTTCCCGATAGCCGGTTGATCTTCATTGGCGTGCCTCGATTGTATAAGCACATGCCACTGTTCTGTAGCGCGCTCTACCACGAGCTCGGGCATTTTGTGGACCTGACGCGCAATATTACTGAAACCACGATGCTTCTTGAGCCAATCGAAGGAGCCTCAGAGGTCGTACAAGATGTCGTACGTCGGCATCGTTGTGAGCATTTTGCGGACCTCTTCGCAGCTTGCTATGTTGGATCCGCGATCGCGGATAGTCTGAACGCAGTACATCCATTCGGAGAGAGAACGCCTACACATCCGCCAACCAGCGAACGGATCGAGGTAATTCGAGGTTTTTTGGCGGACGAATCGTTCGATGAGCTTACGATGTTTCAAGACACGTTGAGCCGCCTCGGAATGCCTAGGCTTGAGCGCCGCTTTGTTGTTCCCGAGATTGAATCGGCATTTGATGACATACGTCCCTATACCCTCACAGGAGAAGCTGAGCTTCATGGGATTATTCCTGCAGGCTGGTCATACATGGCAAAGGCCCTGCACGGAGCCGGGGCCCCCTGGACCAGAGGAGCTCAGCGACTGGAAATAATTCGCGTCATCAATGACCTTACGGAAAAGTCCGTCAGAAATTCTTCGTTGCGACAGCTGTGGTCGAGCGTAAGTCCGTGATCAAACAGGAACTGCTCGAACGTTTAAACAAATCGGGTCCCGAAGGGCTGTGGATCGAGCCCTTGCTTGACCCAGCCCAAATTGGCGAACTGACTACAGATTTGCGCCTAGGCTACGATTTCCTGGTTTCTATCGTGACCCGCCGTCCGTACATTGGCGTGTCCAAAGATGATGCAGGATTTCGAGCTGTATCGTCGTACTTCCAACCGACAAGACGCGAGCTCGGCGAACGGTTCATTTTGTATCCAGATCAAATCGTCCTTACGACTACCCTAGAGTACGTTGCGCTTCCCTCGGATGTTTACGCCGATGTCTTGACCCGAAGCAGCTACACTCGACTGGGAATTGCGGTGAATACAATGATGCAGCCCGGGTTTCGGGGGTGTTTCCCGATCGAGCTGTTCAATCATGGCAACAATCCTGTTGAGCTCGTCGTTGGTGCCAAAATGTTCCAGATGCGTCTAACCGAGTTGGGCGGGCCGACGAGCTATGGCGGGATCGAAAGAAAGTACTTCGGCAACGTCCGGCCAACGCCGTCTCGCGCGGCCGACGATGCAGATATGCACCGACTCTCGCGATTGACCGCCGATTGAGGCGATCTAAGAGGGTTGCCAAGGGCAACATCAGCGTGAGTACTGGCGAGAGAATCTGCCATCTGCCGGGGCAGGAACACTACGATGAGACGGTAATTTCGGCCGGCAAGGGCGAACGATGGTTCTGCACAAAGGATCAGGCGCGCACTGCAGGCTGGCGAAAGGCGAAGAGATAGCGCCGTAGACGAAACCCACGAATGCGAGCGAGCGGCTGGGCCTATTCCACATTCCGTCGGCGCCGCGACAGTTCTGCGAGAACTATTGCAACACTGACGTTGCCCCTTTGGCTTAATCCGGTTTGAAAGTTCGCTCTGGCCCAACGCGAGGACCAGAGAATGAAGCGTAGCCGTTTCAGTGAAGAGCAGATCATCGGGATTTTGAAGGAGCACGAGGCCGGAGTTTCGGTGGCCGATCTGTGCCGCAAGCACGGGGTCAGCGACGCCAGCATCTACAAATGGAAGGCGAAGTATGGAGGCATGGACGTGTCGGAAGCGAAGCGGCTGAAGACGCTGGAGGATGAGAACGCTCGTCTGAAGCGACTCCTGGCGGACGCCATGCTCGACAATGCCGCTTTGAAAGATCTTCTCGGAAAAAAATGGTGACGCCCGCTGCCGAGCGAGAGGCCGTCGCGCATCTTCGAACGGCATTCGAGATGAGCGAGCGGCGGGCGTGCAAGACCATCGGCTGCTGCCGGATGACGGTTCGCCACAAGGCGAGCCGTGGCGACGATGGTGACCTGCGGGAGCGGATGAAGGCGATCGCGCATGAGCGCCGGCGCTTCGGCTATCGCCGCCTGCATGTGCTGCTGCGGCGGGAAGGTTATGTGGTCAATCACAAGCGTCTGTTCCGGCTCTATCGCGAGGAGAAGCTTGCCGTTCGGCGCCGTGGCGGTCGCAAGCGAGCCATTGGAACGCGGGCACCGATGATGGTCCCCGTTGCACCCAACGACCGTTGGTCACTGGACTTCGTGTCGGATCAGCTGACCGATGGCGGTCGCTTCCGGATATTGACCGTCGTCGACGACTGCACGCGCGAGTGCCTGGGGTTGGTCGCGGATACGTCTCTGTCCGGCGTGAGGTTGCCCGCGAACTCGATCGGCTCATGATCGAACGTGGCAAGCCGAAGATGGTGGTCAGTGACAATGGCAGCGAACTGACCAGCAATGCGATCCTTGCCTGGGCCGATGCAAGCCGCGTGGACTGGCATTATATCGCGCCGGGCAAGCCAATGCAGAACGGCTTCATCGAGAGCTTCAACGGTCGCCTCCGTGACGAACTGCTGAACGAGATGCTGTTCACCTCATTGGCACAGGCTCGCGCGGTCTTGGCCAGTTGGCGGGCAGACTACAACTTCAATCGCCCACATTCGCGGCTCGGATGGCAGACCCCCTTCGAAGTCGCCCACACCTTCACCCCGCGACGGGACACAACGCTGCGCACGATGATCAGCTCCGCGCCGGTGCCCGTCGCTCAAACCGCCCAACAGGGCAACATTCATCGCCGGAGCGAACTCAGAATTGGATAAAACTTGGGGGCAACGTCAGGCGACACCGATCAATCCTATCTTTGTCCAAACGCCCGCGCTTCGGAGCCGGTCACCCGATAAATCGACCGCTCGGGATTCTCTCAAGATGACGTTTGCTGCTAAGGTGTCAGAGTCCTATTCTTTAGCGATGGCACGGCGTTGTATCTTCGGTTGTGAACGAGCGGGGTCTGGAGAGCACGTCTTTCCGGCAACCCTCGGCGGGCGTCGGGTCAACAAGGGCATCCTGTGTGACAAACACAACAATGCCTTGTCTTCGTTGGCTGGCGTGCTCTCCGAGCAACTGCGCGTTCTCAACGCGCAAATCGGTGTCCGACCCGATCACAACAAGACGACTCCGCATGCGTCCGTTGTGACCGATTCCGATGGTCGCGAGTACGTTCTGTCCATCGATGGATTTCGGGTCAAAGACGCGCGCCTTGTTTCCGAGGAGCCGTTGGCCGATGGCAGCACCTCAGTCACGATGGAGTTCGGGACGCTCGAGGAAGCAGATCGTTGGATGAAGGCGCAGGCGGAAGCTGGAAACAAGGTCGAACCGATTTCGCGGGCCGAAGGAACGAGCCTTAATCACGGTCAATTTCGGGCCGAGATTAAACTTGGTGGAGCAGAGGGCCTGCGCGCCGTCGGATACGTTGCGCTCACCTTTCTTGCGCACCGGTTTCCTGACTTGGCAAGATCAACAGCCCTTGAGCCTTTCAGGCAGTTCGTCCTGGTGGAGGGGCATTCCAACGATTTTGTTTGGTGGCTCGATCCTCCGTCGGCGTCTGCGAACGACCCGTACCCTTTTGGCCACAAGATTGAGATTGCCATTCCCATGTCGGGGGAGGCCCTCGGCCGTGTGACCTTCTTCTCGAGCGTGGCGTTCGGTGTCCGCTTTGGTACGGTAACCCAAACGAAGGCGGAAACCATTACGACTTACATCGACCCGCTCGCGCCGCATCCTCCGGACGACGTTCGCGAACATCGGTCCGAAGGCTCCGATATCAACCTTGAACGTCCTGCATCCCAGACTGCGACGCTGCGCAACGCGACAACTAGTGGTTCGGCCCAGCGGGCCTTCGAAGCCTTTATGCGGCGGGTGACAGATTACCGCCTACAGGAGGATATGGGGCCTCTCCTTGCTCAGTTGCTTGAGGCCAAGCCATTGGATAGTCGCGAGCGTCGCTCAGTGGTTAACCGCATCGTCGACGCGAACGCGCAGCGAGTCCTGAACCTAATTCGCTACGTCGCCGACGAGTACCGCCGACAGGAGGATGTAACAAGCCCGGCAGCCCGGACAATAGTCACATACCTGGACGCAATGTTTCCCGAAAACAAGCAGCCGTCTGTAGCTTTCGAAATTGCGAGCGACAATCTCCAGGCGGCGGCGCGACAAGCCATCGCACAGACACTTGATGACGAACTCGCGATCGGTTCACTAGATCTTGATCGTCTCGGCATGCTGCTGGGCGGCGGCCCAGGGGCAGAGGTGGTCGGTAGGACCGTGTTGAAGGCTCTCACCGACGTTCTCGCCTGACGAAGCCAGAGCGGTAGGTGGTCAGTTCTGGTGAAGGAGGCAATCGCCTCGTCAAGACTGAAGGCGCGCAGTCCCGGTCGGTCGGTTGGGGAGAGGGCAGGCATCAAAGTGGCTTCGCGCTCGTAGCGTTTCTTCAGCCTGCGCCCCTGCTGTTCATCACCGCTCCAGTGCTGACTGGCGCCTCGGGACAAGACCTTGAAACAGGAACCTTCGGATGCCGCCAACGTCCGAGATTGCGGCTGCGATCATCGTGGCGGGCGAGAAAAAGTTTCGCCTGAGTCTGCGGGAAGCCGAGGAGCGTGCAGAGCGCGAGCGGATTGAAAAGGAAAAGCAGCGCCAGGAATGGCTAGTTCAACTCAACCACGAGCGCCTGCAAAACCTGCGGACCAGCGGGGAGCTGCTGCGTCAGGCTGAAGACATTCGCGCGCTTGTCGAGCGCGTCCGTCGCGCGATCGATGATGGTTCGGCTGATATCGATGCCTCGGCACTGGACGCATGGCAACGTTGGGCGCTCGCAGAGGCAGACAGGATCGATCCGGTGCGGTCCGGTCAAATTTTAACGCATCTCAACGAGCCGTCGCTATAGTAAGTCGCCCGACGCCTTTCTGACCGACAGCCCGCCTGTAGGTGAAAATCGGTGGAGTGATATTGAATAGCGAAGTGAAGAGACGAGCGACACCATTGATGTAACTATACGAACTTTGCACATTGGCATTTTTGGGTCGCGCAAATGACGATCGAAGAACGCAAATATCCCGGTGAGCTTGCATCCCCGCAGCAGCTTCACGAGCTGGCGGAAGAATACCGCAAGGCGGCAAACCTGCTCCTTCAACAAGGCCGACCCGGCAAACCGTTGACACGCGCGCCGTTCAGATTGTCGGCAATTCACGCGATCGAACTCTATCTGACCGCGCTTTTGCTCCACTGTGGGCACAATCCCAATGAGATCCGCAAAATGCAGCACGACCTGTCGGCGCGAACAGAACACGCGCTAAAAGCCGGGCTGCAGCTTCGCACGAAAACCGCCACGCATCTTCAGTCTTTAAGCCAGAACCGGGAATATCTCGTCACCCGTTACGGGCCTGAACTGGCGGCAACCACCTCGCAGATAAACCGCCTTACGGCCACCCTCGAAGAGGTGGCGGCAAAGGTCACGATACTGATCGCGCTGCCCGCTAGAACGCCGCGGAAATCAGAACTTGCTGCGGGCGGCGAGTCTCAAGGCCTGGATTCGGCGGCCTCTCTATCCGCTTCGGTGGCCAATCCAATGACATGATGCACGAGGAATACGTCGATATAATACGCAACCTCGTCGCGTGGCATTGGCAAATTGTCAGGGGTGATCAGATCAGTGAACAATTGATTGTCGACGTAGTCACCAGCATCCCAAAGGCTTCTGGTTAGCGCCTCATTGTTCGGTTCGATCCGCTCAAGGACAGCCTCGAACGCTGAGTTGGCGACATCCATAAGCACAGTGCGGTCGGCCCCGGCGACTGGCAGGGACGCAATAACGGCATGGGACATCAGAGCTGCAACCGATCGCGGCGCCACCGTGTCTAAAGAGAATCGATGCATTGTATCAGACGACAGCATCTGATACATTTTGATAAATAGGAGTCTCATAATGGCCGACGAATGGATGACGATTGAGGACGCATCGCGTTACCTGCAGCTCGGAAAGACCGCCCTGTATGACCTAGCGCGAGAAGGAACTCTGCCGTCAAACAAGGTGGGCAGCAAATGGCTATTCAGCAAAACCGATCTGGACGCCTGGGTCCGCTCCAACATCCCGCTGGAGCAGTATTTCCTAAGGACGCCTGCTCATATCGACGAGAATCTTCAGCTGCGGGAGCCTCAAGTCGAGGCCTACCAAGCCATATACGAATACTTTAAGGCGGGAGGGAAAACGGCGATAATCCAGATTCCCGTAGGCTGCGGAAAATCGGGCATTGCAGCGATCGCGCCGTTCGGCATCGCGAAAGGGCGTGTGCTGGTCGTCGCGCCGAATCTGACTATCAAGGAAGGCCTCTTCGAGGCTTTGGACGTCACCAACCGGCAGAAGTGCTTCTGGCGGAAACGGAGCATCCTTGCGGATGAAGCCATGATCGGCGGCCCGTTCGCCACGACCCTGGACACGGGGAACATCTCGGTTTGCGAGAAATCCCACTTCATCGTATCGAACGTCCAGCAACTCGCCACCAACACTGAAAAGTGGCTCTACAAGTTCCCCAAGGATTTCATCGACCTCATCATCGTCGATGAGGCTCACCACTCGCCCGCCGAAAGCTGGAAAAAGGTCCTGGAGCACTTCGGCGAGGCGCGCGTGATCAACATGACCGCGACGCCCTTCCGTGGCGATGGCCAAGAAATCGATGGGGACCTCGTTTATCGATACCCATTCAAGAAGGCCACGTTCAAAGGCTACATCAAGCGGATCACGGCAAGCTACGCCGCGCCGACCGAACTGGAGTTCACTGCAAAGGGGGAGACCAAGGTCTACACGTTGGACGATGTGCTCGCGATGAAGGACAAGGATTGGTTCAGCCGTGGGATCGCGCTTTCCGACCCTTGCAACCAGACCATCGTCGACAACAGCCTCGAAAAGCTTGAAATGCTGAGAGAGACAGGCACGGCGCATCAACTGATCGCCGTCGCCTGCAGCGTAAATCACGCACGCAAGATCACTGCGATGTATGAGGCGCGCGGCTTCAAGGCGGACCTCATCTACAGTGAGATGAACGAGGACAAGAAGGTTGAGGTCAAACGACGGCTGACGAGCGGGGAACTCGACTGCATTGTCCAGGTGCAGATGCTTGGCGAAGGTTTCGACCATCCCAAACTGAGCGTGGCAGCGATTTTTCGCCCTTTCCGCACGTTGGCGCCATACATCCAATTTGTCGGCCGGATTCTGCGGGTGACCGTGCAGAACAGCCCGGGACACCCCGACAATTACGGCCACGTCGTCACCCACGCCGGCATGAACCTTGATGAACGGCTGCGTGAATTCAAGCTGTTCGAAAGCGATGATCAGAAGTTCTGGGAAGATGTCATCGGAGGCAAGGTGCCTGAGCCGCCTGCGGAAGTGAAGTCGGGTGAAGCTAGGATGAAATTGTCCGAAGGAGTCGTGGTAAACTACGAAATCGTCGACTCATTGATCGAAGAACAGTTCACCTCCGCCGAGCAGGAGGACATCATAAAGGAACTACGTGAAAACCTCGAGAGGTTGGGGTTGGATCCGGACCAGGCCGACGCAATTGTGCTGGCGCGCTCGACCGAGCAGAAAACATCAAGGGCAGCGCAGCCGTATCAGAAACTACCCATCCGGGAATGGGAGATGCGCCGGAAGGGCCTCAATGACGAGGTCAACCGCGCCGCGAACCTGCTCGCAAATAGGCTGGGCATTAACCGCGCCGGCCGCGAGATCGTCAACAGCGGCGTTCCGGCAACAAACAATTTCGTAGCCTGCGTAACGCTAATCAATAAAGAGTTGAAGAGAAATATCCCCAAAGAGCGCAAGGACTGGTCAACTGAGGAGTTCGAAGGCGCGATCAAAAGTCTTGAAGAAATCCTCAACCTGCTGACCAAAAGATATAAGGGGATCCTAGGTGCCAAAGCCAAAGGGTAAGACACCTTCGCTTCTTTCAATGTCAACGGGATCACCAGTCTTGCACATCTGCGGCAAGGCCACGAAATGCGACCGCTGCAACGAGCGAATTCCGACCGCGGCTGTCTGTTTCGAGATCCCGAAGCAGAAGAGCGGCTTCACCGCCCGGCCGATTTTCTGCATCGCCTGCACGAAGGAGATTGTAGAAAAGACGAAGAGCGACCTGTTGGCGATCGAGGTCGTCCTGCAAGCGCAGCCATGATCGGCGGCGGGGGTGCTGGCATCGCCCCTTGCTCAACGTTGCGTTCTCTGCCTGACCTTGGTCTTGGCCAAAATCCGTCGATTGATTTTCTCTTTCCATGCCATCTGCGGCTGGGAGAGCTTCCGCTTTAGCACCGTCTGCTTAAGGAAAGTGTATTCCTTCTCGCCGAACAGGTAGCCGTTGCGCCACGCGTGTTCGATAAGATCGTGGTTGGCGTTAGCGCTGATGTCGGCAGCGATGCGTCTTAGGCCTTCGAACAGGTTACCGGTATCGATCTGGATGAAACGGTTGATACAGACGTTACCAACGTAAGTCGCATACCCGTTCAGCCGATTGCGGATGTAGCAATGCTCCTTGATCTCCTGCCCGCAGGGACAGTTGTCAAATTCATCACTAATTTCGATCGCCTCTAGGAACCACTCCGTCCGGGCTACGTCAAATATCTGCGAGACCGACAGCGGTAAAATATGCGCCTTGAGGCGCTCGAAATTATGGCTTTCCATAGACCACCCTAGAATCCCTGCTTGGTGCTGCAAACAGCTACACTTTGAAAACACTAATTACCAGAATATAGTGGTTTTGGGATTGGCACCTGAGAATAACTTATCTTTTAGGGGAACGGCGATGGAGGGGACCGGGGTAGAGCTAGCGCAGATAACCTTCTTTCTGGCGAAAGAGGGCGTTACCATGGGCTCGATCATCGATGAAGAGGCCGACTTGGCGGGCGAGAAGGCGGTCCAGTCGTTCGACTTCGGCGTGGAGGATGCAGCCTGCCGCTTCATCTATTTCGAAGCGATGTCTGTTCGGAAGAATCCACCGTGGCTCGATTTCATCAATGAGCAATTAGGCGATGCGCCGATTACCTTCGGCACGACCAGCTTGAGCCCCAATGGTTTACTCCTGATCTCGATCGATGAGCGGGTATTCGCTGCGGTATTCGGCCGAAGCGCGACCGGCTGCCTGAACAGAAAGATGCTCGAACCAGATTTCGGCATCAAGACCGCGATGAACATGTGCGGCAATCAGGAAATTCGCCAAACGCGCAGTCAGAGCAATACCATCACGCCGACCCATATCGACCGCCAGGCCGCTAAGCCGTCCGACAGCTTCGTGTTTGGCTTGAGCGAGGCGGAGGACCTGCGGTACATATCGGCGCACATCAAGGGCAGCCGAAACACCACCTTGCAAGGTCGTGACAGCCTGACAGTGAAGGTGATCGGCGAAGACAAGCTCAGCTGGGGGAAAATCATTGCCCAGTGCCAAGAATTCTTTGAGCGCTTCGGCGCGCGGGACTACATCGCCCTATTCCCCAACTACCGCAATTTTCAGCCTGCATCGGATGAGGATTCAGCCATACTCGACGCGGTCTTGGTCGCGGCATTAAGAGCGAAGGATTACGGGAAGGTCGAGCTGTGCATTCCTGAGTTTCTTTCGGAGGAGGATTACAGCTTCTCCTATTCTAACAAGGCCAAGCTAGAAAACACGATCTATTCGTTCCTTGAGCCCAAGCAAATAGAGAAGGTGTTCAAGACGCCGGAGGCTATCACCGTTGAACACCTCCAGAACAAACGCATCTATGCCTATTCGGCGGCTGAGGACCGTGTCCTGGGTTATCGGCACTGGTCGATATACGATTGTCTGGTCTACGAGCACGAGCTCGATGGCCGCTATTTCATTCTGAACGATGGGCGCTGGGTTCAGGTCGATCCCGACTTCTATAATTCCATTATCGAGTTTATCGCCAATCGTGTGCAGGAGGAAGCGCCGGAAGACTGGTATCTCAATATCGACATTAGTGATGATGCCACAAAGACGAATAGTGAAGCGATCTTCAATGCGCAGATCGTCGAACTGCGTCCGACCTGCGTCCTATTCGACCGCGCCAAGCTCCAGATTGGTGTAGGCCGCAAGGACAAGGAGTTTTGCGATGTTCTCGACCTACAAGACAACGGCGTGGTGCGGATAATAAATGCCAAACAGTACAAGGACGCGTCATCTATCAACTACCTGTTCTCTCAGGCAAAATTCTACTGCGAAGCGTTCCTCAACGATGAGACGTTTCTCGGTGAAATTAGAGAATTCATCGAGCAAGGCCCAAGCCCGCAACGGGCAGCGTATCTTGATTACATAAAGCCTGAAATTGAGAACAACCACGGCGCAGACTACGTTCTCTGCCTTTGGCTACTCTACGACAAGAGCAAGGCAGCACCGGCAAAGGGCGGCATCCCCCTCATAGCTCAATACGAGCTCAAGCTTATGCACGACCACCTGCGCAAGGTCTGCAAATTCCAAAACATCATCATTCGTTTCATCCCCGTGAAGACGACGCGATACACACAATCGCGTAAGAATAAGAAAACTGCGTAACGCACTGGCATGCGCCCGCTCAGGCTTTGTGTTTTCGTTGGGACAGGAAACCATGACCATTAGCCACGGAACAAAAGGCCCGGCCGCAAAGCCTGGTCCGGTTAAGCAACCCAATAAGCCGCCGGCAGCTGGCGCGGCGCCAGGTTCTGGAATGAACTTTCAGGCGGCGGTGACAAGCATCGCCGCCGTGCATCTGCTATTTGCCACTCCCATCGGATGGCTGGCAGGTATCGCTGATGACACTCCGGTGGCGGTCTGGGCGGAGACCCATGGTCCCGGCGACGATGTCAGGATCGAACTCAAGAACGGCCTTCCGATCGAGGTACAGGCCAAGAAAGGGCTGTCACGAGGTGGCGCGCTCTGGGATACACTGCTCGCGTTGGCGAACGGCATTCACGGCAAGACGATCGCCTTCGGTGTTCTCGTCGTGGCACCGGATGCGAGCGGAACGATTCAAAACGATCTTGCCAAGGACATCCTGAAACTGGGCGGGGGGCGAACGGACGGCCTGTCGGACATCGGGGAAGATTTCGTCCGTCGCCTTATGGCGGCGAAGCTGCCTGTGGCTACGTCCTGCGCACACCTGCGCATCCAGGTCGTACATGCTCTCGATTCTGATCGGCTCAGCGTCGATTCAGCTCAAGATCGCCTTCGTTCACTGTGCGTAATACCCGCGGATGCGGTCAGCGCCTGGAATGCTCTCTATCGCGGCGCGATGAACCTAATCGAGCACAAAGGGCGTTGGGAGGTCGGCCACCTCCAGCGGCTCCTTAGCAGCAGTTCCATCGCTCTGCGACTCGAACAATCTACCGCAGGAATGTTGCAGACGCTTTGCAGGTGGGTCACAGGGCAGTGCCAATTCTTCTCTCTGCCCGGCCTGAAGAAACAGCTGCCACTTTCAGATCTCCTACCAATGCAGACTCTCCTGCAGAATGACGTGGCGAAAGCAGTAGGTCCCGCGGAAGCGCTCGAAAGATATCATGCCAGTGGCAGAGATGCGCCGCGGCAACGTAGCGAGGCCTTCGACGCCGAGTTCACCGGGCTCTTTCACAGGCACTCAGTCGTCATCGCAGGACCCGGCCTCGGGAAATCGACTCTCATCCTTCAACTCGCGCGTACTTACGCGAGTATGGGATTTCCAGTGCTTCGGGTATCGCTGAAGTCGCTCGCTGCGTCGGTGCGGGCCGGCGCGTCCTTTGAGGAAGGTCTCTACAAATGGGGCCTTGATTCCGCGCCCGTCAGCGTTGCCGATTTTGAGGCGGCGAGACTCACTGACCTCGTGGTTCTTGCCGATGGGCTCGATGACTGTGGTGACCAGCACAATCCGATTGGCGACGCGCTCGCGGCGTTTGCAAAAAGCCACCCGAACGCCCGCATCGTCGTGACCACAAGGCCGATCGGCTATGAAACGCAGGCGCTCCTGCGTTGGCGTCACTATGACCTAAATGCGCCGGACGCCGACAAGGGCGCATCCAATCTTGGCGCGCTGGTGAAAGCCGCTGCCTCGACCGATGAACTGAGGAACTCAGCCAGCGAAATCGCCAAGCGCGAACTCGGACGAAGCAAAGCCGCCGCAACGATCGCCTCAAGTCCGCAACTGCTGGGGATGGCTGCTTCCCTCATCGCCACCGAGGCGGCACTGCCGGTTTCCCGCGCTGCCCTGTACGAGCGCATGATTGCTTTGCTGTCGAAGAAGTCGCGCTATGCCGACGAGTCCGTCGGCGAGACCGTCCGGCAGCGCGTGATGGAGATCGTGGGGTGGATACTTGTCCGCGATCCGATCGCCAGCACCCAGTCGATCATCGATGAGTGTTGCCGCATCATTGCTCCCGAACTCGGGGTGACGCCGCTCGCGGCCTCCAGGCAGGTCGAGTCGGCCATCGGCTTTTGGGAAGCAGGTGGCCTGATCGAACGGCTCCGCCATTCGGGAACGACTCTGATGACTTTCATCCACAAGAGCTTCGCCGAGTACGCCGCGGGTCGCTACCTCGTCGGCCTTGAAGGGACCGAGCGAGCGTCACAAATCGAAAAGGCAGTAGACGACGCATCTTGGAGCGAGGTAATCGGCTTTGCAGCGGGCATGAGTGTGGGCGATGAGATCGCCCGGCTTCTCGTGGCGCGGCAAGCGAGCGGCACACACGGTCAGATTCAGCGCGCTGTTGCCCTTCTGACCGACCCTGACGCCGAGATCACCGACTCCTACGCTGCAATTCTTGTCTCGGCTGCATTCGAAGCCGCGATCCGCGGGAACGATGAAGGCTTTGAGATTGGCATGGCCCTGGTCAGCCTTGCTCGCACACGTCCCAAGTTGGCCGGTCCGGCGGCTGGCAAGTATCTTGACGACGACGACGCGGTAGCTCGGTTGGTTGGTTGGGCTGCCGCCGTAAATGCAGGGCCGGAATGGTTCGACGCAACTGCGCTTCGGCGGGTACTCGCCGCACTTACCGCGGAGATTGTGCTTCCGCAACGAGGCTCTCTGCTGGGAGGATTGAGGCTAATCCTCCGCAAGGATCGCGATCTCTTGCAGGAGGTTGCCCTTGCTGCCCTGCGCATGGTTCCCGACGGGGAGGCTGAGGAGTTTTTGGCGACGGCCCTGGCCGGCGAGGCATTTCAAACCGTCGGCTTTCTCAGCAAGGTGGAGACAGAACTCGAGCGCCGCGGCCTGGCCGAGGTCAGGAAGCCATGGGCAAAAGGGTTGGAGAGCATGGCTTGGGCGGTCGGCAAGGTTGCCGATCCCTGGACCAAGGGCTCGCGTGCCACCCTTCAGGGCGTCGTCGATGCCCTCAAGACAGATACCGCAGCCGGTGGGTCGATCTCCGAGACCTATCCCTACGTTGCCAGCTTGCTGCGACTCGCCGGATTCTACGACGTCATCGCGGGTGATGTTCTCGCCTGGACACTCGCCTATGACGCTGCGGGGGTCAAAGAGGCACTGCGACTGCTGGCAATCGCCGGTGCCATGCCGGCCGACATGCTCGAAGCCGATGCGTTGGGTCTTTCCAATCATCTCGCAACCGAACCAGACAAGGGTATCTTCAGCTTTGGCTTGCCGTCGGTCGATTTGCCCCCTTTGGCTTGGGAGAGGATTACTGCGGCCAGGCCCGATCGCGAGCTCTTGCTCAAAGCTCTTGCGCACAAGTCTGAATGGTTGGTCGAGGTGGCCGCGAGTGCGCTTGAGGCCGATCCGCCGGCTCTCGTCGATCTTCAGGCTCGCCTAGCTGGAGCTAAGGATCTGGAACTCGCGGGCCTCGCCCATGTGATTGTCAGTCGCTATCCCTCGTTCGCCGTGGAAACCTTGCTTCCGGTTTTGAGTGGCCCGCCACGGCCCGGTCTCGAATATGTTCTCAGCAGCCTTGCGTTGCTCGATAGCGATCCAAGCGACAGCCTCCTGCTCGCTCTCGCGGAAGTGCTTGTCGGGAAGGATGTGCATGTGGCTAACTCGGGAGCCAAGCTCGCGCTCGAGCTGGTAAAACGCCAACGTTTCGCTGACAACGAGCTCCTGCAACGATCTTTCGAGCATTGGAAAATTCATGAAGAGCCCTACCCGAAGTCGGCTGGTGTTGTCCCCCGCAGCCCAAGACCGTATCTTCTGGAAGCTCTGCTTCTTCTGGACGCGATCGACCATGGAAAACTCGTCGATCTTGTAAGCGACCCGCGATCCGACATACGGGCGCTCGCCGAATCACATTTAGAATCGCGGATCCGCGCGGCACCAGCGCTTCAGAGCCTTGCAGTCGACGCTTTGTTGCGCCGCGCCGTGCCCCCCGCATTCGCTGCAAAGCTCGTTTCCAGAATCACTTTCGACCCGGATCATGTCCGTGCGCTTTCAGTGCTTCTCTCCGATCAGGATCCGCGCTGGCGCCTGACAGGCATGAACCTGCTCGTCTCGCCGCCTATGCAACCCGACGAGGTCCACGCCTATGCCTGCAGGCTGGAACATGATCCTGAGATCGAGATACGCGAAAGGGCACGCAAGCTGCTTAAGAGCACACCGCCGACGCCCTAGACTAGGCGCCCTCACTTGCTCGCGCTCCCATTTCGAGAGACTTTTCGCCGGTGATGCGCACTCTGGCGCGCCGCGACGATTGTGAGCCCTTCCAAACGCAAAAACCGCCCTGGTTAGACCGGGACGGTTATTGATTTATGATAGAATTGGTTGCGGGGACCCGATGTAAGTGTGCAAACGGCCTATAACGTCGAGTTAGCAAAGGAATTCGGTGGCAGCACTGTATTGACGGTATCCCTCTCCCGAATCGAACCCCCGAGAACCTTGGCCTCGCCAAGGAAAGTCCGAAACGGTCGCTGCTCTCGCCCAGGAGCGCGGCGCTTGGTCGAGCATCCCTTTTATAGGCCGAAGCAATTCGCTGCTTGCCCCTGGGACTATGTCACTTCCCAATCGTGTGTTGAGGTCTCAGCATGAGGCGAAAGTTCATGTGATCGGGCGGTCACCGTGTTGGAGGTGGAAGTGGACAGGTCAAATTCGCATGCGTCAGGGCAGCCACTAGGTATCTCTGCGGCTGAACAAATCCCCAGCAGCGTTTCGCCGAAGCAAACAATTCGGCGACCCGAACTGCGCAAGATCGTCCCGTTGGCCGACACCACCATCTACGAAATGGAACAGCGGGGTGAATTCCCGCAACGTTTTTATCTGACGCCGCGCTGCGTGGTCTGGAATCTGGCTGAGGTCGAGGAGTGGATCGAGAAGCGTCGGCGTACTTCGAATGCTGCCGCAGTCAAGCGTGCGCCATCCCCCGATGTACGTCAACGCAAGGCTCGGCCAGTCAAGCGGTAATTCTACTCGGCCAAGTCCGTGCTTATTGGTGACGCAGTGCTGTGAAAAGCAAGTGTGCTGACCATTAGCGTCCTTTCCGCAACGACATGCTCGGGACTTGGCGGAACGTACTCCCGTCTAGATTCTAGCCTCCGGTGCGATTAGCTGCATGCTTGGCGGATAAAGCGTCGGCTGATGCTTTCGGCCGTCAACCCATGCATCAATCATGTCGGCCCACTCCTGCAGCATGTGTCGACGCTGTTGCCCATACTCGGCCTTGTTGTAGACACCACGGGAGGAGTGGCCCTCCTCATGGGCAAGACATTTCTCAATCCAATCCCGGTTGAAGCCCAATTCGTTCAGGAGTGTGGAGCCCGTGCGACGCAGGTCATGAACAGTGAACGGCTCGAGCGGAAGGCCCTCTTTCTTGGCACGCAAGACGACTGCAGTCGTGATGCGATTAAAGGTAGCGCGGGACATCGGTGCATCGGCGTCGTAACGCGACGGCAAAACGTAGCGCGAATTTCCTGCGCAGGTCTTCAATGCAATCAAGATGTCGAGCGCCTGCTGTGAGAGGTAGACGTTGTGTGGTTTGGAGCGCTTCATCCTCTCCTTGGGGATAGACCAGAGCGCATTTTCGAAATCCACTTCATCCCAAACCGCGTCCTGCAGCTCACTCTTTCGAACCATCGTCAACAAGATCAACCGCAACCCCAGGCGGATAGTTGGGATCGTCGGCACGTGATCAAGTTGCTTCAGCATCGTCCGGATTTCAGGCGGAGAGAGTGCCCGATCTTTCGGTACGAAGGTTGCGATCGATGCCGGGCCGACATCGTCAGCCGGGTTGGATGTTTTCTCGCCGTGTAGAATAGCGAAGCCGAAGATCTGCTTAATGATGTCACGCACGTGAATGGCGGTCGCCGGGGCTCCACGATCTTTCACCTTTGCGCAGAGCGCGCGCAAATCATCGGGCGAGATCTCGTTGAGAAGCCGATTCTGCCATACAGGTATGATGTCTCGATCGAAGATCGCGCGCCGCATGGCGCGCGTGCTGTCCGCCATCTGCGCTTCCTTGAACCAGCGATCGCCGAACTCACCAAAGCTCTTGGCCTCCTTCAGGCGGCGCTTGTCGCGCTGCTTTTCCTGAGCGGGGGAGATGCCATCCGAGACGATCCGGCGCGCGTCGATACAGAGCTCCCTGGCCCGGGCAAGCGAAATGCCATCTGGCCCATGTTTTCCAAGCGTTAGCGTCTCCCGGCGCCCATTGATGCGATAGTCGTAACGGAAGGT
The DNA here is from genome assembly GCF_030323145.1 of Mesorhizobium sp. C432A. Lineage (NCBI taxonomy): Bacteria > Pseudomonadati > Pseudomonadota > Alphaproteobacteria > Hyphomicrobiales > Phyllobacteriaceae > Mesorhizobium > Mesorhizobium sp. C432A. The sequence goes on from NZ_CP100470.1 coordinate 134,131, forward strand.
AATTGAGCCCGAAGTTTTAACGACCACATACATACCGTCGCGGTCTGCAACCTTGTAATCTTTATTCTTTGGTTTCAGGTGCTTAAGCGCTGCGTCCGTTAGCACAATGCTCTCCTTCCAGCTCAAAATTCAACCAAACGGCGGGCCAAAATACCGTCAGCCAAAAATTGGCTCACGCGACACCTGTTTTGCTTGTAATTTCCGCCACTTAAGTGGCAAAAAAATACCGTCATGGACCGATCTGGCCTGACGGTACTGTGGTTTTCGGCTGAGGACAAGTGACGGGCATACCGTCAAAAATACCGTCAAAAGGACCCGTTTGCCGGCGATTGACGGCGATAGACCACGAAGCCTTATCCAAGCACAATCAATGAGTTAGTTAGACATTTCCGATAGTTAGCGATAGACGGCGAAGGACGAAAATCATTCCCACTCGATGGTGCCTGGCGGCTTTGACGTCACGTCGTAGACGACGCGGTTGATGCCGCGGACTTCGTTGATGATGCGGGTGGCCGCCGCGCCGAGGAAAGCCATGTCGTAGTGGTAGAAGTCGGCGGTCATGCCGTCGACGGACGTCACGGCGCGCAGGGCGCAGACGAATTCGTAGGTGCGGCCGTCGCCCATCACACCGACGGTCTGCACCGGAAGCAGCACGGCGAAAGCCTGCCAGATGGCGTCGTAGAGGCCGGCCTTGCGGATCTCGTCGAGATAGATGGCGTCGGCCTCGCGCAGGATTTCGAGCTTTTCGCGGGTGATACCGCCGGGGCAGCGGATGGCAAGGCCTGGTCCAGGGAACGGATGGCGGCCAATAAAACTTTCGGGCAGGCCGAGTTCCTTGCCCAGTGCCCTCACCTCGTCCTTGAACAGTTCGCGCAGCGGCTCGACCAGCTGCATGTTCATGCGCGCCGGCAGGCCGCCGACATTGTGGTGCGACTTGATGGTCACCGACGGGCCGCCGGTGAAGGAGACGCTCTCGATGACGTCGGGATAGAGCGTGCCTTGCGCCAGGAAATCGGCGCCGCCGAGTTTCTTGGCCTCTTCCTCGAACACTTCGATGAACAGCCGGCCGATGGTCTTGCGCTTCTTCTCGGGGTCGGACTCGCCTTCCAGCGCCGAGATGAATTTTTCCGACGCGTCGACCAGGATCAGCGGCAGATTGTAGTGCTGGCGGAACATCGCCACCACGCCGGCGGCCTCGTCCTTGCGCATCAGGCCATGGTCGACAAGAATGCAGGTCAGCTGGTCGCCGACCGCTTCGTGGATCAAAAGTGCGGCGACCGATGAATCCACGCCGCCCGACAGCGCGCAGATCACCTTGCCCTTGCCGACCTGTTTGCGAATTGTCTCGACCGCATGCTCGCGATAGGCGCGCATCGTCCAGTCGCCTTCGATGCCGGCGATGTTGTGCACGAAGTTTCTCAGCAGCCTGGCGCCATCCGGCGTATGCACAACTTCCGGGTGGAACATGATGCCGTACATCTTGCGCGCGACGTTGCCGAAGATGGCGAAAGGCGAGCCTTCCGACTTGCCGAAGACTTCGAACCCCTTGGGCAGCGAGATGACGCGGTCGCCATGGCTCATCCACACCTGGTGGCGCTGGCCTGGCGCCCACAGGCCCTCGAACAGCGGGCTGTCCTTTTCGATCTCGACGAAGGCGCGGCCGAATTCGCGATGGTTCGAGCTTTCGGCGACGCCGCCCATCTGCACGCAAATGGCCATCTGGCCGTAGCAGATACCGAGCACAGGTACGCCGGCATCGAAGACGATCTGCGGCGCGCGCGGGCTGCCGATGTCCGATGTCGAGGCGGGACCGCCCGACAGGATCACGGCTTTCGGATTGATGCGCTTGAAGGCAGCTTCGGCCGATTGGAACGGCACGATCTCGGAAAACACGCCAGCCTCGCGGATGCGGCGGGCGATGAGTTGCGTAAACTGGCTGCCGAAATCGACAATCAGGACTGTATCGGGATGATTGGCTGTCGTCATGGCGAGCCTTTAGAGAAAGAAACGAGTCGGCGCAATGGGGTGCGCAACCCGACTTTCAGAGCGGCGCCGACTCTTGCCCAGGCTGCTCCTTGTGTAGCGTGCCGGAGCCGATGGCCTGTTCGAGCCGAGCGACCGCATCCGCCAGCTTCTCGTCGATGACATGCAGATATTCGGTCCAGTCGCCAACGTGGCGCAGATCGGCTGCACCGTCTGAAATGCCGCGCAGGCCGATAAGCGGGACATCGAACAACTGGCAGGCGCGCAGGCAGGCGAAGGTTTCCATGTCGACCATATCGGCGGCGATGGCGTCGTAGGCGGCGCCGGTGATGATGGCGCCGCCGGTCGACAGGCTGGCTTCTTTAATGCCCGGTATCCTGAATGATAGCGGGACGGTCACCGGCAGGTCGAGGAACGGCGTCGCGCCTTTTTCGAAGCCTAGCGGCGAAGCGTCGATGTCGCGATAGCTGACCGAGACCGCCTGGTAGATTTCCGTCTGCTCCAGTGTGCGGCTGCCGGCGGAGCCGAGCGAGACGACGAGATCGGGCAACGCCTTCTCGGATTTCAGCCATGACAGTTCGGCGCCGAGCCGCACACCTGCCTCTACCGGGCCGACGCCCGTCATCAGCGGCGTGAACAGTTTTTGCAGATGCGGACCGTACTCGGCCTGCGCCGCCATGACGAAGAGGACGTCCTTGCCGCCAATTCGCGACACTTTGCCGGTCATGAATTCGACTCCCTCGGCTGCGGAACAAAAAGGGCGGTGCTCTCGTCGGCTGCCGGCCCTTCGCTATGGCTCCGGGTCGCTCGAAAAGCCAATTTGGGGGCTTTTCGTCGGTTACACGGACCACTCCTCATCCCGCTATCCCGTCACGGCCAACCACCGTCATCATCGTGCCGGTCATGGTCGCGATCAGCTTGGCCTCGCCATCGGCGGCAAAGGCGTACGCCTGGCCATCGGCGACAATGATGGTGCGGCCGGGTTTGGTCACCGAGCCGCGGAACAGGAAGCGTTCGCCCCGGCCGGGCGCCAGGAGGTTGACCTTGAACTCAATGGTCAGCACGCCGGAATTTTCCGGCATCAGCGAAAATGCGGCATAGCCGCAGGCCGAGTCCAGCGCCGTCGAAATCACCCCGGCATGCAGGAAACCGTGCTGCTGGGTCAGTGCCTGGGAATAGGGCATTTCGATCTCGATGATGCCCGGCGTCACAAGCGTCAGTTCGGCGCCGATGGTCGCCATCGCCTGCTGGCGCGCGAACGACGCCCTGACGCGGTCCTCATAATCGGGTGCGGGTACGATCTTTGCTGCCATGGCCATCGCCCTGATTTATCTGCAAAGCTTATCGCAGACGCCTGAACGCCACGCAAATGCTTTTGCTGCACTGCAGCAAAGCACTCAGTTCAACAGGAGCAGCGACGCGTTGAGCAAGGTGGCGAAGGCTACCCACGCGGCATAGGGCGCAAACAGCCAGCCGGAAACCCGGTCGCGGTTCCACACCGTGGCTATGAACAGCGCAATGCTGGCGAGAAGAGCCAGGATCACGACCAGTGCCGGCCCCATCTGTTTGGCGCCGAAGAAAGTCGGCGACCACGCGAAGTTCAGAACAAGCTGGAGGGCCCAGATCTTCATCGCGGCGGCTGCTCGTTCCCGCTCCCATGTCCGCCAGCCGGCCACGGCGATCAGCACATAGAGGAGCGTCCAGGCCGGCGCGAAGACCCAGTTGGGCGGGTTGAAGGGCGGCTTGGCGAGCGAGGCATACCATTCACCCGGCAGCGTCGCATAGCCGATCAACAGGCCGCCGCCGAGCACCAGAAGGAGGAAAAGCAGAAGCGACACATATCTTTGCAAGAATTCTACCCCGTCTGGCGGCCGACGCCGCGCATCTGCAACTGGCGCTATGTCAGCCTGTCAATCGGAGCGTCAATTCGCCCGACGCAGCGCACAGAAATGGAACCCGTCGGTGCCGCTCAGAGCCGGCGACAGCGAGATATCGCTTGTCTTGCCGATCCGGGCGGCCGCTGCGTGACCGGGGAAGCTGGCATCCCAGAGCGCGCGATGATCGACCGGAACGAAGCCCTTGTGCCGTTCGCGAAAGGCGGCGACCTGCTCGCCATTCTCCTCGTCGAACACCGAACAGGTGATGTAGACCAGCAGGCCGCCCGGTTTGACATAGGCATTCGCCGCATCGAGGATCGCCGACTGCTCGCCCTTGCGGGCATCGAGCTGTCTTTGCGTCAGCCGCCATTTGGCGTCTGGACGGCGCCGCCAGGTGCCGCTGCCGGTGCAGGGCGCATCGACCAGCACGATGTCCATGTGGCCTGCGAGGGGGCTGAGCTCAGCCGGCTTGGTGACAACCTGGACGTTGCGGTTTTCCGAACGGCGGATGCGGTCGAAGATCGGCGCCAGCCGCGCCTTTTCGGCATCATGGGCGAAGACCTGACCTTTGTTGGCCATCGCCGCAGATAGCGCCAGCGTCTTGCCGCCGGCGCCGGCGCAGAAATCGAGCACCTGCATCCCGGCTTGCGCGCCGGCAAGGGTTGCAACGATCTGCGAACCCTCGTCCTGAACCTCGAACCAGCCCTTTTGGAAAGCCGGCTCGGCCTGTACGTTGGGGTGCCGGCCGTCGCCGTCGATGGGCGGGATGCGAATGCCTTGCGGCGCAATAGCAGCTGCCTTGGCGCCGGTGTCGGCGAGTTCCGCCAGCACTTTGGCGCGGTCGGACTGCAGCGTGTTGACCCTGATGTCGAGCGGCGGGCGGGTCGCCAAAGCCGCCCCTTCCGCAACCCAGTCTGCGCCAAAGGCTCGTTCGAACAACGGCGCGCACCAGTCGGGTACGTCCGCCCGCACTGCCTCCGGCGCGTCTTCAGGCCGGCGCTCGGCCAGCGCCTGCAACTCGGCGGCGCTGAGCAACGGTGGCGCGAACTTGTCGCCCTCGAGCGCATCGTTGAGCGACTGCGGCGTCTGGCCCCATTCGATGAGCAGCGCGCCGAAGCCGATGGCGCGGGGCGTGTCTTCACCCAAAAGCCAGCCGGCGGAACGTTTGTGGCGCAGCGCGTCGTAGACGATGTTGCCGATCGCCGCGCGGTCGCCGCCGCCCGCAAAGCGATGCGACAGGCCCCAATCTTTCAGCGCATCGGCCACCGGCCGGTGGCGCCGGCCAATGTCGTCCAGCACTTCAATGGCTGCCGCCAGCCGTCCGCCCAGTCGCATTCGTCATTCCATCTATCGAGCACAGTATCTTTCGGCCTGCTCTTAGAGCGTTTCGCGTCGAGATTGAACCCCGCTTGAATTTCGCGGCGACGAGGCCTTCCGCTCGCGGCCGACGATTTTCCCCGCCGGCAAATGTCTGCACGCCGGCGATAACAAATCTCAAATATATGCAAGGTCTCTAATGTTGGTAACTGGCCGCCGTAAGCACGATCTGTGGCGCAATTGCTCTGCTTTCCAAGCTTTTGCGTTGGGAATACTCTTTGCGCCATGATTCGCGGCGCGGAAAAGCGGACCGACGGATCGATACGAGGAGAGGGCAATGAAAACGTATCTTGCGGAAGTTCTAGGGACATTTCTATTGGTGTTTATCGGCACGGCGTCGGTGGCGACGGGTGGCTTTCTCGCCGACTTGCCGCTGGGCCAGGAAGCCATCGGCCTGGCGTTCGGCATCGGCCTGATTGCGGCGGCTTACGCGGTGGGTCCCATCTCAGGCGCACATCTCAACCCGGCCGTCACGCTCGGCGTCTTCCTTGCCGGCCGGCTGCCGGCCAAGGATGTCATTCCTTACTGGATCGCGCAGATCATCGGCGCCATTCTGGCCTCGCTGGCGCTGTGGATCATCGTCTCCGGCCAGACCGGCGGGCACACCACCGGTTTCGGCGCCAATGGCTGGGACGTGGCGAAATGGGGGACGAGTTCGGCCTTCCTATGGGAGCTGATCGGCACCTTCACCTTCGTCACCGTCATCCTTGGCGTCACCGCCGAGAAGCACTCGACGGCGTTCGCCGGCCTGGTCATCGGCCTGACGCTGGCCGGACTGCACTTCGCAATGATCCCGGTGACCGGCACCTCGCTCAATCCGGCGCGTTCGATCGGCCCGGCGCTGTTTACCGGCGGCGCAGCCCTCAGCCAGCTCTGGCTGTTCATCGTTGCGCCGCTGATCGGCGGCGCAATCGCTGGCGTCGTCGCCAAGGCACGCATCTTCGAAAAGGACTGATTTCGAAGCCTGCGAAAACGAAGGGCGCGGGCCTCGGCCCGCGCCCTTCGTTTGGGAGGTTGTATCAGGCAGCGATGTCGAAACGGTCGGCGTTCATCACCTTGGTCCACGCCTTGACGAAATCGCCAACGAAATTCTGCCCGGCATCCGCCGACCCGTAGACCTCGGCCAGCGCGCGCAGCTGCGCATGCGAGCCGAAGATCAGGTCGGCGCGCGTGGCGGTCCACCTGACCGCCCTGGTCTTGCGGTCGCGTGCTTCGTAGACCTCATGCGAGCCCGGCTCGGAGGCCGGATCCCAGATGGTGCTCATCGAGAGCAGGTTGACGAAGAAGTCGTTCGTCAGCGTGCCCGGCCTGTCGGTCAACACACCATGCTTCGAGCCGCCGGTGTTGGCGCCGAGCACGCGCAGGCCACCAACCAGCACCGTCATCTCCGGCGCCGTCAGGTTGAGCAGTTGCGCCCGGTCGACCAGCATGGCTTCGACCGACATGGGCGGTTTGCCACTGACATAGTTGCGGAAGCCGTCAATTTTCGGCTCGAGCGCCGCAAAGGAATGGACGTCCGTCTGCGCCTGCGAGGCGTCGGTGCGGCCGGGCGTGAAGGGGACCTTCACCGCATTGCCGCCATCCGTTGCGGCTTTCTCGACCGCGGCGACGCCGCCGAGCACGATGAGGTCGGCCAGCGAGACCTTCTTGCCGCCTGCGTTGAACTCGTTCTGGATGGCTTCGAGCTTCGCCAGCACGGTAGCCAGTTCGACAGGCTGGTTGACCTCCCAGTCCTTCTGCGGCGCCAGGCGAATGCGCGCGCCATTGGCGCCGCCGCGCTTGTCGGAGTTGCGGAAGGTCGAGGCCGAGGCCCAGGCGGTCGAGACCAATTGCGAAACGCTGAGGCCCGAAGCCAGGATCTTGGCCTTCAGCAATGCGATGTCCTGGTCGCTGACCAGCTCATGGTCGACGGCCGGAACCGGATCCTGCCAGATCAGCTCTTCCTTCGGCACCAACGGGCCGAGATACCGCACGACCGGCCCCATGTCGCGATGGGTGAGCTTGTACCAGGCACGGGCGAAGGCATCGGCGAACTGCTCCGGATGCTCATGGAAGCGGCGCGAGATCTTCTCATAGGCCGGGTCGGCCCGCAGCGCGAGGTCGGTGGTCAGCATTGCCGGCGCATGACGCTTCGAGGGATTGTGCGCGTCCGGCACCGTAACCGCGCCAGAGCCGCCCTTCGGCGTCCACTGATGGGCCCCGGCCGGGCTCTTGGTCAGCTCCCATTCGAAGTTGAAGAGATTGTCGAAGAAGTTGTTGCTCCACTTGGTCGGCGTCGTCGTCCAGGTAACTTCGAGGCCGGATGTGATCGCATCGCCGGCAATGCCGGTGGCATGCTTGCTCGACCAGCCGAGGCCCTGCGCCTCGATGCCCGCGCCTTCCGGCTCGGCGCCGACCAGTGTTGCATCACCGGCGCCATGGGTCTTGCCGAATGTGTGGCCGCCGGCGATCAGCGCCACGGTTTCCTCATCGTTCATTGCCATGCGCGCGAAGGTCTCGCGGATGTCGCGGGCTGAGGCCAGCGGATCCGGCTTGCCGTTCGGCCCTTCCGGGTTGACGTAGATCAGGCCCATCTGCACCGCGCCGAGATGGCCGTGCAACTCACGGTCGCCGGAATAGCGCTTGTCGTCGAGCCACTTGGTTTCCGAACCCCAGTCGACATCCTGCTCGGGCTCCCAGACATCGGCGCGGCCACCGGCAAAGCCAAAGGTCTTGAAGCCCATCGATTCCAGCGCGACGTTGCCGGTGAGAATCAACAGGTCGGCCCAGGAGATCTTGCGGCCGTATTTCTGCTTGACCGGCCACAGCAGCCGGCGCGCCTTGTCGAGATTGGCGTTGTCCGGCCAGCTGTTCAGCGGCGCGAAACGCTGCTGGCCCGCACCGGCGCCACCCCGGCCGTCGCCGATGCGATAGGTGCCGGCGCTGTGCCAGGCCATGCGGATGAACAGCGGCCCGTAATGGCCGAAATCGGCCGGCCACCAATCCTGCGAATCCGTCATCACCTTGTGCAAATCCTCGATCACCGCGTCGAGGTCGAGCGTCTTGAACTCCGCGGCGTAGTCGAAAGCTTCGCCCATCGGGTCCGAAAGGCTCGACTGCTGGTGGAGAACGCCGATGTCGAGCTGGTTCGGCCACCAGTCGCGGTTGGTCCTGGCGGAGGTTCCATGCGCGACCGGGCATTTGCCGGCGCTGTTGTCGTCGGTCATCGCATCCATCTTGGCCTCCGAATTGCTGATTTATGTGTTGTTTTTTCCGGGCCGGCCGGGAGCCGCGCCACTCTGGAATGGTTCCAGACTAAGCCGTCTCTTCGATAAAAACAAATTGCCTTTCCTGTTTGTTGCGATAGGTTTTCCTTATGATTGGCTTGACCGTGCGGCAGATGCAATATTTCGAGGCTTTGGCGCAAACGCTGCATTTCGGCCGCGCCGCAAAACTCGCCGGCGTCAGCCAGCCGGCGCTGTCCGCGCAGATCGCCGAGATGGAGCAAAGGCTGAACTGCCGGCTGTTCGAGCGCGGCGGCAAGACGGTGCGGATGACGGAAGAGGCGCAAGCGCTGCTGCCACGCATCGAGCGCATCCTGCGCGACATCAGTGATGTCGAGACGACGGCCCGGCGCGGCCGCCCGGCCATGGAAGGCCGCTTCCGGCTGGGCATCATCCCGACCGTGGCGCCGTATCTTTTGCCGCATGTGCTCCCGGAGCTGAAGCGGCATTTTCCGTCCCTGCAGCTCGAACTGCGCGAAGCAGTGACGGCATCACTGGTCGAAGACACGGCAACCGGACGGCTCGACGCCTTCATCGCCGCGCTGCCGCTCGAGCAGCCGGGCCTGGTCACCGAGGAACTGTTCGCCGACCGCTTCTTCCTCGCCGTGCCAGCCGGAGATCCAGCCTTCGCCTCGCCACCGGTGCCGCCGGAAAGCCCGGCGCTGGAGCGGTTGATGCTTTTGGAGGAAGGCCACTGCCTGCGCGAACAGGCGCTGGCCCTGTGCGGCAGCGTGCGTCCCGTAGCGATGGCAAGCTACGGCGCCACCAGCCTGACGACGCTGCTGCAGATGGTGGCGCATGGTCTCGGCGTCACGCTTATCCCGGAAATGGCGGCGAAGCCGGCCAGCGCCATGCCGGACCTCAGGATCGTGCCGTTCCAGGAGCCAATGCCGCAACGCACGATCTGCCTCGCCTGGCGCCGCAACAAGGTGCGGCATGATGAATGCGTGGAACTGGCGAAGATCATTCGGGGGTTGGATGCGGCGGTGCTGGGTGTGTGAGTCGTTCGGGTCTTAGATGGCGCCTTGGGAACCCCGAAAAGAAACTCAAATCAGGCGCGTTCGAGAATACCCGCCTTGATGGTTGGTCGCCAGATCGCACCAAAGCCTCAAGGGATAAATACCAGAAATACATACGTAAAAAACACAACGGCATGGACGATTCCGGTCAGGAAGGTCGTCCTTTCGTTGCTAAAGCTTACGCCGCATATGAAAAGCGCTAAAACCAAAAGTACGGCGTCAGCTTCCGGGAGCCCCAGGGTCAACCCTCGTCCCGTAAGCAGGCTGGCTGCTGCGACCGCAGGTATCGTCAAACCAATCGTGGCGCAAGCCGAACCCATTGCGACATTCAGGCCGCGCTGCAGCTCATTGTTGAGTGAAGCGCGAACCGCCGAAATGGCTTCCGGCATCAAAACCAGACCCGCGATCATTGCCCCCACAATGCTGTCAGCCTGGGTCACCTGGTAAGCAACGAGCGCATTTTCAACACTTGCGGCGACCTGCTCGGCGAGCATGACAATTCCGATCAGTCCGATTACCAGGAGCAGAGCGCTGGAAGAGATGCTTTTGTGAGGGGCGGTTCGCGCCGAAAGGTCGTGTGCCAGTCCTTCGATGAAATCGTCCCGGTGCCGGACTGTCTGCGCGAACACAAAGCTTGCATAGAGCAGCACGGAAAGAACGCTTACCAGGCCAAGCTGAGCTGCCGAAAATGTGCCGGGATCGGTGGTCCGCGTGTAGGTCGGCAGGATAAGCGTCATGACGGTCAGTGCGGCCAAAACCGCCAGATATGCGCTGGTCCCTTGCCGGACAATTGCCTGCTTGCGATGCCGCCAGCCGCCAAACGTGAGACACATTCCGACAACGCCGGTGGAGGCAATCATCACTGTCGAGAAGACCGATTCACGTGCAAGCGTGGGGTTGTTCTCTCCATGCAGCATCATGGAAACGATGATCGACACTTCGATTGCCGTCACGGCAAAAGTCAGCACCAATGTGCCGTAAGGCTCCCCCACACGGTGGGCCACCGCCTCGGCGTGATCGAGCACCACGAAAATAGTGATGAACATGATCGCACTCGAGAGCGCTCCGACGAGAATCCTGACGCTCGGCGAACCTTCGTCCACCGATAGCCCGCTGACTCTGACCGCAACGGCCAGTGCCAGCGCGGCCAAAGGCATCGCATAGGAAGTCGCTGATCGTGCGAAACCAGTCATTCAAGCCCCAATGCGTTCGGCGAACCTTGCGGAAGCCTGTCGAGCACCCCAATGTCGTTTCGAAGCCCGGCAGTCCCGTCCCCGGCGTTCAACCCTCAAGCCGTCTTCTGCACCACCAGCCCCAGTTCCTCCACCATCGCTTCCCGCATCAGAAACTTCTGCGGCTTGCCCGTCACCGTCATCGGCAGTTCGGTGCGGAAGCGGATGTAGCGGGGGATTTTGTAGTGGGCGATCTGGCCGGCGCAGAAATTCTTGATCTCCTGCTCGGTGGCGATCTGGTTGGGCTTCAGCACGATCCAGGCGCACAGCTCCTCGCCATATTTGGCGTCGGGAATGCCGAACACCTGCACCTCCTTGACCTTGGGATGGCGGTAGAGGAATTCCTCGACCTCTCTGGGATAGACGTTTTCGCCGCCGCGGATGACCATGTCCTTGACCCGGCCGACAATGTTGCAATAGCCCTCGGCGTCGATGGTGGCGAGATCACCGGTGTGCATCCAGCCGTCGGCGTCGATCGCCTCGCGGGTTTTTTCCGCGTCGTCCCAGTAGCCTTTCATGACGGAATAGCCGCGGGTGCACAGCTCGCCCGGCGCGCCGACGGCGACGGTGGCGCCCTCGGCGTCGATGGCCTTGACCTCGACATGCGGATGGATGCGGCCGACAGTGGAGACGCGTTTTTCCAGCGGATCGTCGACGCTGCTCTGGAACGAGACCGGGCTGGTCTCGGTCATGCCGTAGGCGATGGTCACCTCTTCCATATGCATCAGCGTCACCACCTTCTTCATCACCTCGATCGGGCATGGTGAGCCCGCCATGATGCCGGTGCGCAGGCTGGAGAGATCGAAGCTGGTGAAGTCGGCGTGGTCAAGCATGGCGACGAACATGGTCGGCACGCCGTAGAGGCCGGTGCAGCGTTCCTGCGCCACCGCCTTCAGCGTGGCGCCGGCGTCAAAACCCTCGCCCGGGAAAACCATGGTCGCGCCCTTGGTGACGCAGCCCATCGTGCCCATCGACATGCCGAAGCAGTGATAGAGCGGCACCGGGATGCAGAGCCGGTCGTCGACGGTGAGCCTGATTGCCGCGGTGACGAAATTGCCGTTGTTGACGATGTTGGTGTGGGTCAGCGTCGCGCCCTTGGGCGCGCCCGTCGTGCCTGATGTGAACTGGATGTTGATGGCTTCGCCCGGCTTCAGCCCTTCGGAGATGCGGTCGAGGCTGTCATGCTCGTCACGGCCGGCCATCGACAGCACGTCGGCGAAATTGAACATGCCGGGCGAGTTGTCATCGCCCATGCGGATGACGATCTTCAGCGCCGGCAATTTCTGCGCCTTGAGCTTGCCGGGGGTGGCCTTGGCGAGCTCCGGCGCCAGCGTCTCGATCATGCCGAGATAGTCGGAGGTCTTGAAACTGGCGGCGGTGACCAGCGCCTTGCAGCCGACCTTGTTGAGGGCATATTCGAGCTCGGTCAGCCGGTAGGCCGGGTTGATGTTGACCAGGATCAGGCCGATGCGAGCGGTGGCGAATTGGGTGACCAGCCATTCCCAGCGGTTGGGCGACCAGATGCCGACACGGTCGCCTTTTTCGAGGCCGAGCGCCAGGAAGCCGGCGGCGAGCGTATCGACCGTGTCCGACAATTCGCTCCAGGTGAAGCGCTTGTCCTGGCCGACGAAGACGGCAGCATCCTGCGTGGCGTATCTGCCGACCGTGTCGGAGAAAAGCTGGGGGATCGTCTTGTCGAGCAGCGGCGGGGTGCGCTCGCCGGAGACATGCGCGCGGCCGTCGAGCGGGGCGATGAACGCCCTGCCGCGCCCGCGCAGATTGGTGGCGTTCTTGAGCTCGTCGAGATTGATCGCCATCGCCTTCTCCTCCCGATGAGTGAGCCTAGCAGCCTGATGGGATGGTGGAAAGTAGAGGCGGTTCCCCTCCCCCTCGCGGGGAGGGTGCCTCGCGAAGCGAGGCGGTGGGGTCCTCGGCGAAGTGCTCGACTTCCTTGCTCACGGTCGACCCGGCTTGGGTCGTCTCGCGTCGAGCACTGCCGGAGCGACCCCACCCGTCCATCCGCCTTTGGCGGCTGTCCACCCTCCCCTCAAGGGGGAGGGAGCGCGCTCATCTTCGCGGCTATTTCCCGCACTAGCGCCTCATCCGCAGCAGCACGATCTTTCCTGGCAGCCACGAGGCAGGCCTGCGACTTCAGCACAACCCCATCGGCCAGCACCTTGAGATGGTTGGCGCGTAGGGTCGAGCCGGTGGTGGTGATGTCGACGATGACATCGGCAAGGCCTGCCGCCGGCGCGCCTTCGGTAGCGCCGAGGCTTTCGACGATGCGGTAAACCTGGATGCCGTGCTTTTGCGAGAAGAATTGTTGCGTCAGCCGCCAGTATTTGGTTGCGATCCTCAGCCGCCTGCCGTGGCGCTGGCGGAAATCGGCGGCGACATCGTCGAGATCGGCCATGGTATCGACGTCGAGCCAGATGCCGGGCACCGCGACCACGACATCGGCATGGCCGAAGCCGAGGCGAGCGACGATTTCGGCGCGCGCTTCCCAGTCGGCGAGGTTTTCGCGCAGCAGATCCTCGCCGGTAATGCCGAGGTCGACCGAACCTTGCCCAATCTCGCCGGCGATTTCGGACGCCGACAGGAACGCCACCTCGATGCCCTCAGTGCCGTCGATGCGGGCGCGGTACTGGCGCTCATCGCCGGGCAGGCTGACGGCAAGCCCGGCCCTGGCCAGTACCTCCAAGGCCTGCTCCTTGAGCCGGCCTTTCGATGGGATCGCCAGCGTGATCATTGCGGCTCTCCCCGCAGCGCTTCGATGCGGTCGAGCCAGACGGAGAAGCCGACGCCGGGGATCGGCGTCTTGGCGCCGAGCAGGGTCAGCAGCCGGTCGTAGCGACCGCCGCCGGCCAGCGGCCGCTCGCCACCAAGTGCTGCGATCTCGAAGACGATGCCGGTGTAGTAATCCAGCGGACGGCCGAAGGCAGCGTCGTAGCGGATCGTCTTTGCAGGCAGGCCATGTGCCTCGATGGCTTTGGCGCGGGCGGCGAATTTTTCCAGCGCCGCGCCCAGCGAAAGCCCGGCAGAGGCCGCAAAACTTTCGAGCGCAGCACTCGCGCCGTCGAGCGGCACGTCGATGGCGAGAAAATCCCTGAGCGCCGCAAACGCTTCGTTCGACAACCGCACGCTGCGCAGTTCGGCCTTTTCGATCAGCCGCCGGGCAATGTCCGCCGGCGCGCGCCCGCCGGAGCCCGACAGGCCGGCCCCTTCCATGCCGCCGGCGATGTGGGCGGAAAGCGCTTCGAGATCGCCATCGAGCACAAGGGCCGCGACATCGCCGTCAAGCTGACCGTTGCGCGGCGGGTTGGCGAGATCGGCGAGTGCTGCCTGCAGCATCGGCGCCGAGCCGAAGGCGCGCGCAAGCCGCATGCGCCAGCCGCGCGGCAAGCCGAGTGCTGCCAGCACCGCCTCGAAGATGGTCTGGTCGCCGAGCGTGATCGCAAGAGGTTGCGCCGGCAGCACCAGCTGCAGCAGCGCGTGCGCATCGGCCAGCGAACGCGCATCGGCCTCGGCTGTATCGCGGTCGCCGAGATCCTCGATGCCGGCCTGAAAGAACTCGTTGCCGCCCTCGCGGCGCTGGCGGAACACTTCGCCGAGATAGGAATAGCGGCGCGGCGTGCCGGCCTGCGAGGCGATGTGGTCGAGGCAGACGGGGATGGTGAATTCGGGCCGCAGACACAGCGTCTTGCCGGTCTCGCTTTCGGTGAGAAAGATGCGGCGGCGCAGATCCTCGCCGGCCATATCGAGGAATGGGTCGGCCGGCTGCAGCACCGCGACCTCAACCGCATGGGTGTTGCGGGTGGCGAAGAGCTTGGTGATTTCGGATGCGATGGCGGGATAGCGGGAGGTCATGCGTGGCGCGAGGCACCCCCCTCTGGCCTGCCGGCCATCTCCCCCTCAAGGGGGGAGATTGGCAGCTCGGAGCGCAGCGCCTCTTCTTCAACGCCGGAGATTGGCGAAACCATGCGCGACATCCAATCTCCCCCCTTGAGGGGGAGATTGCCGGCAGGCCAGAGGGGGGCGTTCAAGCGCCACCCTTCGCACGGTCAGCGGCCTGCACCGCCAAAATCTTCCTCACCTCGGCGACCAGCTCTCCCTCCGCCACCGTCACCTGCGCCGGGCGGGCAGCCCGCCATTCAGCGTTGTCGGCGATTTCAGCGGACATGCGCGCGCCTTCGATCAGATCCTTGATCTGCAACTCGCCCTTGGCGCGCTCATCGCCGCCCTGGATGATCGCGACCGGGCTACCGCGGCGGTCGGCGTATTTCAGCTGCGCCTTCATGCCGGCGCCGCCGAGATACATTTCGGAGCGGATGCCGGCCGCGCGCAGATCGGCCACCATCTTCTGGTAGCGACCGAGGCTTTCCGTATCCTTGTCCATCACCAGCACGACGACCGGCGCGATGACATCGGTGGTGTCCAGCTTGCCGAGGTTCTTCAGCGCCGTCATCAGGCGGGAGACGCCGATCGAAAAGCCGGTCGCCGGCACCGGCTCGCCACGGAAGCGCGAGACCAGCCCGTCATAGCGGCCGCCACCACCGACCGAACCGAAGCGCACGATCTGGCCGTCTTCGTTGGGGATTTCGGCCAGAAGCTCGGCCTCGAAAACCGGGCCGGTGTAGTATTCGAGGCCACGCACGACGGAGCGGTCCATGGCGATGCGATCTTCGCCATATCCGGCCGCCCTGACCAGGGCTTCAATCGTCGCGAGCTCGCCGACGCCTTCTTGGTAAGTCGAGTTCGAGCTCACTATGGAAACCTGGTCGACCTGTGCGTTCCTTGCCGTGGCGAGAAGAACTGCTTCAGCTTGCCCGTCGTTCAAACCAGCGCCCTTGGCGAAGTCGCCCTCGCCTTCCTTGCCGCCATCCCATCGGCCCGGCCCAAGCAGAAGCTTCACGCCTTCCGGCCCGAGCTTGTCCAGCTTGTCGATGGCGCGCAGCACGGTCAGCCGGCGGCCGGCATTGTTGTCACCGCCAAGGCCGATCGCCTCCAGCACGCCGTCAAGCACCTTGCGGTTGTTGACGCGAATGACGTAGTCGCCGCGCTTGATGCCAAGCGCTTCCATCACGTCGGCCATCATCATGGCCATCTCGGCGTCGGCTGCGACGCCCGGCGTACCGATCGTGTCGGCGTCGAATTGCATGAACTGGCGGAAGCGGCCCGGGCCGGGCTTTTCGTTGCGGAACACCCAGCCGGAGCGGTAGCTGCGATAGGGTTTCGGCAGCTTCTCAAAATTCTCGGCGACGTAGCGCGCCGTCGGCGCGGTCAGGTCGTAGCGCAGCGACAGCCACTGCTCATCATCGTCCTGGAAAGAAAATACGCCCTCATTAGGCCGGTCCTGGTCGGGCAGGAACTTGCCGAGCGCATCGGTGTATTCGATCAGCGGCTGGTCGGCCGGCTCGAAACCGTAGAGCTCATAGACCGAACGGATCGTCGCCATCATCTTCTCGACGGCGCGGATATCGTCGGCGCTGCGGTCGGCAAAGCCGCGCGGCAGCCGCGCTTTCGTCTTTTCCGATTTGTCGGCCATGGGATGGGTCTTTTCGCTAAGTAATCGATGACTTATTTGGAGTCGGCGTGTCCTAACCGAAGCGGCTTGGTGCGGCAAGGGTTTGCGCTCTTTCCTTCTCCTTCGAAACAAAACGCACCAAAAGGAAACAATTCCGCCATCGGCGCGGCATCGTGCCGACACAATCAGAGCCGATAAGCGCGCCGAAACAAAGGGTTGGGGCCATGACTGCGGCACGCAAATTCGATATCAGAGACGACGGCTTGCATGAAGTCCGGCTGCGGCCGGCCGAGAGCCGTGCGCAGGTGACGGCGAGCCCCGGTCCGTTTGAGGTCACTGCCGACGAGCGCAAGGGTTCGACCATGCGCGAGGCGCTGATGACTGGATTGCTGGTGATTTATCCGGCCTTTGCGGCACTGGCGGCGATTGTCGCCGGGTTTTTTCTGACGGGCGCCAGCGGGACGTGAGTTCCTTACCCTCCCCCTTGTGGGGAGGGTCGACGCGTAGCGTCGGGGTGGGGGTGCGGCGCCAAGATACCCCCACCCGCGCCTTCGGCGCGACCTCCCCACAAGGGGGAGGTAGGGGGACAGCGCCCTACTTCGGCCTCTTAAAGGCCTTGCGTTCCTTCTCCACCTGCTCCCGGCAAACACACCCCTCGAGATGGTCGTTGACCAGACCCATCGCTTGCATGAAGGCATAGACCGTCGTCGGTCCGACAAAGCTCCAGCCGCGCTTTTTCAACTCCTTCGAAATCCTGATCGAGACCGCTGTCGTCGGGTTGGCCCGCAGGTGGGCGAGGTCGACGATCTCCGGCCGCTCCTCCGGCCCCGGCTCGAACTTCCAGAACCAGGCGGCCAGCGAGCCGAATTCATCCACCATTTCGCGCGCGCGTTTGGCGTTGTTGATGGTCGAGACGATCTTGCCGCGGTGGCGGATGATGCCGACATTGGCGACCAGGCGCTCGACATCCTCGTCGGTGAAGGCAGCGACCTTGTCGAAGTCGAAACCGGCGAAGGCCTCGCGGAAATTCTCGCGCTTGCGCAGAATGGTCAGCCAGGACAGGCCGGACTGAAAGCCTTCCAGGCAGATTTTTTCGAACAGCCTGCGGTCGTCGGCGACCGGCCGGCCCCATTCATGGTCGTGGTAGTGCAGATAGTCCGGCAGATTGCCGTGCCAGAAGCAGCGCGTGATCCCGTCGGAGCCGGTAAGCAGTCCGGTGTTGTCTTGCGCCATGGCCAATCCATCCGTTAACGCGCTTTCGCGCTGCATTTACCGCGGCTTTACCAGATTCCTGAACCCGACGGTAACCACACCAAAAGGTTTACTGACAAAGCGGCATTTTACGCATTCCGATTCATGTTTCGGTTGCCGCTTCGCGCCAAGGATCGCGCAACCGGGGGCAAGTTCCGCCTCCGTCCGTTCGACGATCAAGGTGCGTTCCGATGAAGATCTTTTTGCGTTCCGTGCTCGGCGCCGTGGCCATTCTGGCCGCCGGCGTCACCTCTTCTGCCGCCAACGACCGCTATGCCGACAGGCCGCCGGTGATGGTGAGCCCCGACCTTTCCGCACCCTGGGTGCTGCAGCTTGGCCGGGCGCCCGGCATCGTGCGGCAGAGCCGACAGGTGGTCCAGCAGCCGCGACTTCGCTATGCGCAGCCGGCGCGACCCGATCGGGTGCGCACTGCTTCCGTGCAGGCGCCGGCCAAGCGCGTGGTGATGCGGCCGCAGATCAATCCGCTCTACCTGCCGCAGGAAGTCGCCTATGACGGCCCGCAGAAGCCGGGCACGATCGTCATCGATACGACGCAGAACTTCCTGTTCCTGGTCGAGAAGAACGGCAAGGCGCGGCGCTATGGCGTCGGCACAGGCAAGCCTGGCTTCGAATGGTCTGGCACGCACAAGATCACCAACAAGCGCGTCTGGCCGGACTGGCGCCCGCCAGCGGAGATGATCAAGCGCGAGGCCGCCAAGGGCCGCTACCTCCCGACCTATCTGGCCGGCGGCGAGGAAAACCCGCTTGGCGCCCGCGCGCTCTATCTCGGCACGACGGAATACCGCATCCACGGCACCAACCAGCCATGGACCATCGGCGGCTCGGTGTCTTCCGGCTGCATCCGCATGCGCAACGAGGACGTGGTTGACCTTTACGAGAGGGTCAATGTTGGAACGACCGTGGTCGTGATATAATCGGCTACCGAATCATCTGGTCCAGAAGGTTAGACCTTCAGGGTCGGGAAGAGTTTACGGGGGACGGGCCGTGTGGGGATGCGGCCAGTCAGGAAAGGGCAGCCTGGGAAACCGCGCTGCCCTTTCTCTTTGCGGCGGTAGCTGAGCCAGGCTGCGCCAGAACGTCGCGCCAGGGGGATGACGGTTCGCTTTCACGCTGCCTTGCCGCATTTCCCCTGCTATAGGGACGGCCAAACTCCCCTGCGCCAAACTCGCTGCAAAGGTTCAGCCATGTCTCCGCCAGACGATAGCCGCTATCTCCGGGGCGGCCCGGTCGCCCAGCGCATCATGGCATCCGTGCGCGAGGATGCCGCCATCGCCACCGCCGAAGGTTTTCCGCCCAAGCTGGTGTCGATCACCGTCGGCGATACCGCTGCCGTCGATGTCTATGTGCGCAACCAGCGCGCCAAGGCCGCGCTTGCCGGCATCGGTTTCGAGGAGCGGCGGTTCCCCGCCGACATCAGCGCCGGCGAACTCGAGGCGGCGATCCACGGCCTGAACGCCGACCCGCGCGTCACCGGCATCATCATCCAGCGGCCGGTGCCGGCGCATATCCCGATCAAGACGCTGCAAGCGGCGGTGCATCCACTGAAGGACGTCGAGGGCATGCATCCGGCGTCGATCGGCAATATCGTCTACAATCAGCTCGACCTCGCGCCTTGCACGGCTGCGGCCTCGGTCGAGCTGCTCAAGGAAACCGGCCTCGACCTCAAGGGGCTCGAAGTCGTCGTCGTCGGCCATTCCGAGATCGTCGGCAAGCCGATTGCCTTCCTGCTGATGAGCGAAGGAGCAACGGTGACGGTGTGCCATCACATGACGCGCTCGGTGGCGGCACATGCGCGCCGCGCCGATGCGCTGTTCGTCGCCGTCGGCAAGCCGCGGCTGATCAAGGCCGACATGGTGAAGCCCGGTGCGGCCGTCATCGACATCGGCATCAATTCCGAGATCGGCCCGGACGGCACGAGCCGCATCGTCGGCGACGTCGACACCGAGAGCGTGAAGGAAGTCGCGTCCTGGATCACGCCGGTGCCGGGCGGCGTCGGCCCGATCACTGTGGCGATCCTCTTGCGCAACACAATGGTCGCGCTCAGCCGCCAGCGCGCGCGCTACCAGGCGACGTATGGCGTGGTGGACCGGCTGGCAGCGGAATAGCTGCTTACTCGGCGGCGACCAGGTTTCCTTCGGAGACGCCCTCCGGCTTCGGACCACCATAGGCCCAGTCGAGCAGCTTGATCGTGTGCACCACCGGCAGCTTCGCGGCGGAAGCGATCTGGGTGATGCAGCCGATGTTGCCGGTGGCGACGATTTCGGCGTCGGTCGCCTCGATGTTCTTCACCTTGCGGTCACGCAACCTTGCGGAAATCTCCGGCTGCAGGATGTTGTAGGTGCCGGCGGAGCCGCAGCACAGATGCCCCTCGCGCGGTTCGCGCACGACGAAGCCCGCCTTGGACAGCAATTCCTTCGGCTGGCGGGTGATCTTCTGGCCGTGCTGCATCGAGCAGGCGGAGTGATAGGCGACGACGGTGCCGGGTTTGCGCACCGGCTCGGGCAGGTCGAGGCTTGCGAGATATTCGGTAATGTCCCTGGCCAGCGCCGAGACCCGCGCGGCCTTGTCGGCATAGGCCGGATCGAGGCGCAGCATGAAGCCGTAGTCCTTGATCGTTGTGCCGCAGCCGGACGCGGTGATGACGATGGCATCGAGCCCGCCCTGGTCGATGGCACGCGTCCACGCATCGACATTCTGCCGGGCCGAGGCAAGGGCTGCTGCCTCGCGGCCCATATGATGGACCAGCGCGCCACAGCAGGCTTCGCCCTGCGGCACCACGACCTCGACGCCAAGCCTGGTCAGCAATGCAATCGTCGTCTCGTTGATGGCGGGGTCGAGTACCGATTGGGCGCAGCCGGTGAGGATGGCGACGCGGCCTCTCTTCGTCCCCTGCCCGGCATGAATGCCGGAAGAGGCCATTGGCGAGACCGTCGGGATCGAGGCCGGTGCCAGCTTCAGCATCGCGCTGAGCGGCTTCAGGGCCGACACCTTTTCGAACAGACGAATGAATGGCTTGCCGAGTCTCGCCAATTTCAGCGCGGCGCGAAAGCGCGCGGGATAGGGCAGCACGAAGGCCAGCATGGCGCGGGTGAGCCGGTCGAGCAGCGGCCGCTTGTAAGTTTCCTCGATATGGGCGCGGGCATGGTCGACCAAGTGCATGTAATTGACGCCCGACGGGCAGGTCGTCATGCAGGCGAGGCAGGACAGGCAGCGGTCGATATGGGTGACGATCTCCTTGTCGGCCGGGCGGCCATTCTCCAGCATGTCCTTGATGAGATAGATGCGGCCGCGCGGCGAATCCAGTTCGTTGCCAAGCGTCACATAGGTCGGGCAGGTGGCGGTGCAGAAGCCGCAATGCACGCATTTGCGCAGGATCTTCTCCGATTCCGCGACATGCGGATCGGCGAGCTGGGCAAGGGAGAAGTTAGTTTGCATTATCTTAGCCTTGGGCCATGCGGCCTGGGTTCAGGATGGTCTTAGGATCGAACTCGGCCTTCATGCGCGCCGACAGTGCGGCCAGATGCGGCGCCTGCGGCTCGAACACCGGAACGGCGGCGCGATACGAAGGGGTGGCGCGCACCAGCGTCGCGTGGCCGCCGCGATGCTTTCTGATCAGCCCGCGCAGCAGGGCGGCCTCGGGATCGCCCTGCTCCATGCGCAGCCAGACCAGCCCGCCCTGCCAGTCGTAGAAGGCGCTGACACCGATCTGCATGCGCAGCGTCAGCACCATCTGATGGGCCTGAGACGGCGCCATGGAGACGCGCCAGACCGGCTTTTCGCTACGGTCGGCGAATGGCGTGCAGTCCCTTATGTCACGCCAGAGGGTATGCGATGTCTCGCCTGCGATCTCCTGCAGCGGGCCGGCATTTTTCAGCAGGGTCTTCAGTGCCTCGATGCGATAGGCGACCGATGGGCCAAACCCTTCGACGCGCAGCAGCGTTGCAGCGTCAGTGCCTAGACTGCCCCCGGCAACGCGCGCGGCGATGCGTTCGGGCAGATGGGCCGCGCTCGACACTTCGGCGCTGGAGCCGAGCGCCAGCGCCATGGCGGCAGAGGCGGCATCGTCGAGTAGGCCGCGCATGGCAAGCGTCACCTCGGTCTCGGCCGCCGGCAGCACCTTGAAGGTGACATCGGTGAACACGGCCAGCGTGCCCCAGCTGTTGGCCATCAGCTTCGACAGATCGTAGCCGGTGACATTCTTGACGACGCGGCCGCCGGACTTGAAGGCCTCGCCGCGTCCGGCAACCGCATTGATTCCCAGAATATGGTCTCGTGCACCCCCCGCCTTCAGCCGGCGCGGGCCGGACAGGTTCGCGGCGAGCACGCTGCCGATCGTGCCCTTGCCGGGCTCGCCGCCGAGTAAAGGACCGTAATCCATCGGTTCGAAGGCGAGTTGCTGGCCGCTTTCGGCGAGCAGGTTTTCGATCTCGGAAAGCGGCGTGCCGGCCTTGGCCGACAGTACCAACTCGGCCGGCTCGTAGAGCGTGACGCCGGTGAGCTTCGAAAGATCGAGCGTGTGTTCGCTCTGCTGTGGCCGGCCGATGCCGCGCTTGGAGCCGTGGCCGATGATTTCCAAAGGTGACTCTTCCGCCGCCGCCCATTGGACGGTGGAGAGGATCTCGGCCGATGTGGTGGGGGTGAAGGTCGTCATGGCGAAGATGGGTCGAGTTCCTTCGCGCCCCCCTCTGTCCTGCCGGACATCTCCCCCACTTGGGGGGAGATTAGCAGCTTTGGCGACCGCGCTTCTCTAGCAACGTCGAAGATTGGCGAAGGCAGAGATGACTGGTGATCTCCCCCCTTGTGGGGGAGATGTCCGGCAGGACAGAGGGGGGCGCGAAGGATCGCCGACGTGAGACATTCCGCCCCCATCAAAACCTCGGAATGTCCGGAAACGCCACCTGGCCGCGATGCACGTGCATGCGCCCAAGCTCCGCGCAGCGGCGCAGTTGTGGAAACACCTTGCCGGGGTTGAGCAAATGATTGGGGTCGAAGGCGCATTTGACGCGCATTTGCTGATCGAGGTCGATCTGGTCGAACATTTCAGGCATCAAGTCGCGCTTCTCGACGCCGACGCCGTGCTCGCCGGTCAAGACGCCGCCGACCTTGACGCAGAGCCGCAAGATGTCGGCGCCAAAACTTTCCGCCTTGTCGAGTTCGCCCGGCACGTTGGCGTCGTAGAGGATCAGCGGATGCAGATTGCCGTCGCCGGCGTGGAAGACATTGGCGACGCCAAGGCCGTATTTCTCCGACAGTTCGCGCATGCCGGCGAGCACACGCGGCAATTCCTTGCGCGGGATGGTGCCATCCATGCAGTAATAGTCGGGCGAGATGCGGCCGACCGCCGGGAAGGCCGCCTTGCGGCCGGCCCAGAAACTCAGCCGCTCCTGTTCGGATTGCGAGATGCGACAGGTGGTGGAGCCGTTCCTATAGGCGATCGCTTCGACGAGACCGATCAGGTGATCGACCTCGACGCCCGGCCCGTCGAGTTCGACGATCAGCAGCGCCTCGACATCAAGGGGGTAGCCGGCATGGACGAAATCTTCCGCGGCATGGATCGCCGGCCGGTCCATCATCTCCATGCCGCCAGGGATAATGCCGGCGCCGATGATGTCGGCGACGCATTGGCCGCCCTGCTCGCTGGTCGGAAAGCCGATCAGCAGAGCGCGGGCCGTCTCCGGCTTTTTCAGGATGCGCACGGTGACCTCGGTGACGACGCCGAGCAGGCCTTCGGACCCCGTCATGACGCCGAGGAGATCATAGCCTTCCGAGTCCAGATGATTGCCGCCCAGGCGCACCACCTCGCCGTTCATCAGCACCATCTCGATGCCGAGCACATTGTTGGCGGTCAGGCCGTATTTCAGGCAGTGCACGCCGCCGGAATTTTCCGCGACATTGCCGCCAATCGAGCACGCGATCTGGGAGGATGGGTCAGGGGCGTAGTAAAAGCCCTCCTGCTCGACGGCAATGGTGATGCCAAGATTGGTAACGCCTGGCTGAGCGACGACGATGCGGTCGGGATAGTCGATGGCAAGGATGCGGTTGAAGCGGCTCATGACCAGCAGCACGGCATCCTCGAGCGGCAGCGCGCCGCCCGACAACGAGGTTCCGGAGCCGCGCGGCACGACACGGATGTTGCGGTCGTTGCAGTATTTCAAGATGCGCGACACCTGCGCCACCGTTTCCGGCAGCACCACGACCAGCGGCAATTGCCGGTAGGCGGTGAGGCCGTCGCTTTCGAAGGCGCGCATCTCATTGGTGGCGTCGACGACGCCCTCGCCCGGCACGATGATGCGCATGTCGGCGACGATCTCCGCCCGCCTTCGCATAGTGGCGTCGTCTGGCTTGGGCATGACAAGGCCGGACATCGGCGGCGTTCTCCGCTTGGCTGGTAAAAATCTTTTACCAATTTCATTCGGATGTTGCAAACACCGCGTCGGGCAAAGAGCGTACTGCCCGCCTTCCGCAGCGGCAATCTGCCGCTATTCACCCTCCCCCTTGTGGGGAGGGTCGCGAACGCAGTGAGCGGGGTGGGGGTCCGCGCGACGAAAGCTCTTTACGAGCACCCCCACCCCGATCCGCTATGCGGATCGACCCTCCCCACAAGGGGGAGGGTAAAGTGCGCTCCTACTCCCCCGGATGTTTCGCCGGCTCGGAGTGCATCCGCCTCACTCGCCGCACCCCCCACCAGACCAGCACGATGGCGACCGGCACCGAGGCGGCGGTGACGACTTCGGGCGCAATGGCATGGCCGAAGATCGAGGCGCCCTTGGCAAGGTAGGAGATCAGACCGACGACATAGTAGGACACTGCTGCCACCGACAGGCCCTCGACCGTCTGCTGCAACCGCAGTTGCAGCCGGGCGCGGTTGTTCATCGACGCCAGCAGATCGCGGTTCTGCTTCTCGACCTCGACATCAACCCACGTGCGCAGCAGCGTCGTGGCGCGGGTTAGTTTGCGCGACAGGTTGGCCTGGCGCTCCTCGACCGAACGGCAGGTGCGCATGGCAGGCGCCACCCGCCGCTGCAGGAAGCCGCCCCAAGTGTCGTAGCCGGGCACGGCTTCTTCGTCCAGCGCCTCCAGCCGCTCGACAACGATGCCGTCATAGGCGCGGCTGGCGCCGAAGCGATAGAGGCTGGAGGCGGCATCGGCTTCCAGCTCGGCGGCAAGCTCGGTCAGGTCGGCGAGCAGCGTCTGGCTGTCGCGGGTTTCAGTGACCTTCATTTCCAGCGTGGTCTGCGCCAACCGGTCTTCGATGCGGCGGGCGCGGCTCGACAGGGTCAGCGCCAGCGGCAGGCCGAGCATGGCAAGCGTGCGGTAGGTCTCGACGTCGATCAGCCGCTGCGACAGCGCCCCGGTCCGCGCCGGCGTCAGGCCGCGATCAAGCACCAGGATGCGGGTCAGGCCGTCGCCGTCCTGGCGGAAATCGGTGACGATGGCCGCATTGCCGCGCTCGACCAGCGAATAGCAGAGGCTCGTCGGGTCGAAGGCCGCAATCAGCTTCTCGCTTGCCGGCGTCCATTTGCGGATCTCCAGCCTTATGCCTGAGATCACCGTTCCCGGCGGCGAGAACCCGTTGCCGAAAGGAGAATCCTCCTGCGCCCTGCCGCTTTCGGCAAGCGGCCCTTCCCAAAGATAGGTCGAGAATTCCGTATGCCGCTCCCAGCGCAGCGTGCCCTTGCCCCACTTC
The DNA here is from genome assembly GCF_030323145.1 of Mesorhizobium sp. C432A. Lineage (NCBI taxonomy): Bacteria > Pseudomonadati > Pseudomonadota > Alphaproteobacteria > Hyphomicrobiales > Phyllobacteriaceae > Mesorhizobium > Mesorhizobium sp. C432A. Next base: position 159,365 of record NZ_CP100470.1, read on the forward strand.
ATGGCGTGGTGGCGGGCATGACGGTCGGGCGCCGCGATGCCGAGGCGCCGCGACAGTTCGGAGAGCACGGCCATGTCGACGCCGGAGCCGCCCTCGGTCATGAAGGCGAGTTGCACAAGCACGCGCGGCTTCTCGATCAGCGGATGCGGCCGGGCATGGACCTCGCCGATCGCGCCGGGCCGTCCCTCATGCGCGGGAAAGCCCATCACGCTGCCCTGGGCGCGCGGCTGGAATTCGAGGTTGGACGTCTCGTCCGACACGGTGGTCCCCCTGTTCTCGACCCTTCGTGTGATGGCGTCCTCTAAAGGCAATCCATGAGGCGCGTAAACACCAAAGTCTAGCATCGTAGGTCCTGCCGGCGCGACGCGCAGACCGACCCGATTGGGCAAATTGGATAAATAATTTGACCAGTTGGCGACGCTGGCTTTATCTTGCGCGACGCCGGTTCAATTTCCCAGGCCCCCGTTGAGCGATATTTTCTCAAGGATCGAGCATTCGCGCACCGCCGACGAGGTGGTGCAGCAGATCGAAAGCCTGATCCTTGAAGGCGTGCTGCGCACCGGCGACCGGCTGCCGGGCGAGCGCGAGCTGGCGCGCCAGTTCGACGTGTCGCGGCCGATCCTGCGCGATGCGCTGAAGGCGCTGGAAGGGCGCGGGCTGCTGATCACCAAGGCCGGCGGCGGCACCCATGTCGCCGACGTCATCGGCCAGTTGTTCACCAAGCCGGTGACCGACCTCATCTCGATGCACCGCAAGGCGGTGACCGACTATCTGGAATACCGCCGCGAGATCGAAGGTGTTGCGGCCGAATATGCGGCGCGGCGCGCGACAGCGGACGACATTGCGCTGCTCGACCGCATCGTGGCGCGCATGGACGAGGCGCACCGCACCGGCGATTTCGACGACGAGGCGGAAATCGACGTCGAGTTCCACCATGCTGTGTGCGAATGCGCGCACAACATCATCCTCTTGCACACGCTGCGCTCCTGCTACCGGCTGCTGTCTGAAGGCGTGTTCCAGAACCGGCTTCTGGTGTTCAGCGTGCCCGGAGCGCGCGAGGCGCTGCTGGCCCAGCACGGCGCGATCTACAAAGCCGTGAAGGCCGGCGATCCCTCAGCTGCCCGCCAAGCGGCGATGGACCATATCTCCTATGTCGAGCGCTCGATGCTCGAGGCCGAACGCAGCGGCGACTGGCAGCGCGTGTCGCGGCTCAGGCTTAAGCAGCGCTCCGACGCCGACGACGGCTTCAAGACGACTGGCTAACGAGGAACCACCATGAGCGACATCCTCACCATTGCCGATCTCAAGGACCTGGCGCGCCGGCGGGTGCCGAAGATGTTCTTCGACTATGCCGATTCCGGCGCCTGGACCGAAAGCACCTACCGCGCCAACGAAGAGGACTTCCAGAAGATAAAATTCCGTCAGCGCGTACTGGTCGACATGAGCAACCGCTCGCTGGAATCGACCATGATCGGCGAGAAAGTGGCGATGCCGGTGGCGCTTGCCCCAACTGGAATGACCGGCATGCAGCATGCCGATGGCGAGATGCTGGCCGCGCAGGCGGCAGAGGAATTCGGCGTGCCGTTCACGCTGTCGACGATGAGCATCTGCTCGATCGAGGATGTCGCGTCGGTGACCAAGAAGCCGTTCTGGTTCCAGCTCTACGTGCTTCGCGACAAGGATTTCGTGCTCGACCTGATCGACAGGGCGAAGGCTGCAAAATGCTCGGCGCTGGTGTTGACGCTCGACCTGCAGATCCTGGGGCAGCGCCACAAGGATGTCCGCAACGGGCTGTCGGCGCCGCCCAAGATGACGCTGGCCAACATTGCCAACATCGCCATGCGGCCACGCTGGCTGATGGGCATTGCCGGCACCAAGCGCCGCACCTTCCGCAACATTGTCGGCCATGCCAAGGGCGTCGGCGACGTCGCTTCGCTGGCATCGTGGACGACGGAGCAGTTCGACCCGCATCTGTCGTGGAAGGATGTCGCCTGGATCAAGGAACGTTGGGGCGGCAAGCTGATCCTGAAAGGCATTCTCGACAAGGAGGACGCGCTGATGGCGGTCGAGACCGGCGCCGACGCCATCATCGTTTCCAACCATGGCGGGCGCCAGCTCGACGGCGCATCGTCGTCAATCATGGCGCTGGAAGAGATCGCCGATGCCGTCGGCGACAGGATCGAGGTGCATATGGACGGCGGCATCCGCTCGGGCCAGGACGTGCTGAAGGCGCTTTGCCTCGGCGCCAAGGGCACCTATATCGGCCGCCCGTTCCTGTACGGATTGGGCGCCATGGGCAAGCAAGGCGTGACCCTGGCGCTGGACATCATCCGCAAGGAGATGGACATCACGCTGGCACTGTGCGGCAAGCGGCTGGTGACCGACATGGGCAAGGACCAGTTGCGGCGCTAGGGTCTTGTTCACCGATTAGACCCTAGCCTCGCTGGATCACGGAGACGAAGCCGCCTTGACCGAGACCGGCATCCACTACCTCGACGCGCGCGCACCCGATGGCATGCGCCTCTATGCGATCGGCGACGTGCATGGCCGGCTCGATCTGCTCGCCGCCATGCATCGCCGCATCGAGAGCGAACTCGAATACAAGCCGACCAGCGATTGGCGCGTCATCCACCTCGGCGACTATGTCGACCGCGGACCAGAGTCCAAGGGCGTCATAGACTTCCTGATCGAGGCACAGAAACGCGATCCGCGGCATCTGATGCTCGCCGGCAACCACGATATCGGCTTCCTCGACTTTCTCGACGAGCCTGACCCGGAAGGGCTGTTCATCCGTTATGGCGGCGTGCAGACGGCACAATCCTATGGTGTCGACTTAGCGGGACACGCAAGCTGGTTCGGCAAGGCCGAGGCGTTACGGCGGGGACACCAGGCACTGGTCAATGCTGTACCGCAAGCCCATGTCGACTTCCTGCGGTCGCTGCAATTGTCACTGATATCAGGTGATTTCTTCTTATGCCATGCCGGCGTCAGGCCTGACGTGCCGCTGGCGAGCCAGAGCCCGCAGGATCTGGTCTGGATCCGCGACGTCTTCCACAACCATCCAGGGCTTTACCCGAAGGTGATCGTGCACGGCCACACACCGGTGCCGCAGGCGGAGGTGATGCCGAACCGCGTCAATGTCGACACACTCGCCTGGCAGTCAGGCATGCTCAGCGCGCTCGCCGTGGACGGCGCGGACAAGCGTATCCTGACTGTGCAGGGAAAAGCGTTTTAGCGAAGCGCGGCGGTGACGCCGTAGCCGTCGACGGCCTGATGGTTGTTGGCTGCATCGGCGGAATAAATGCCGAGACCGCACAAAACGATGGCAGACAGCATGACAAAGGACAGAAGCGCTGCTTTCACGGACGTCATCTCTAGTTGAGCTTCCTGCATCTGGGCACGAGGCGGTTACCAATGGGTTGAAACCGAGAATTCGTCTCAAAGTTTCGACGATTTCGCGTTTGTAGGTCGATTCTGTATCGGCGGTGTGTCGCGCGGATCACACAGAAGGTTCATCGCGGTTGCATTGCCGTTGCATAGCGCGCGCCTTGTAGGATAGCGTTCGGCCACAAACCAAGGACGAAAGAAGTTGTCCCCGGCAGATTCCCCGCCGCGTGCCAATTATGCAACGGATAGAGCGGTTCGCCGCTACGGCGAACCGCTCTATCTTTTTATCTGACGCAATTCCGGACGGAAAACCGCTTCACACTTTTCCTGGAATTGCTGACTGCGCGCGGCCAGTCTCAGATCGTCGCCACCCAGGCGCGGGCAATGGCCAAGCCCGCGGCGTCGGCCTCGGGGCCGTTGCGTGCCATTTCGCTGTCGAGGCGATCCTGCCAGTCGGGATGGCGATCGGCAATCAGCGGCGCGAAGGATGTGCTCCAGTCCCTCACCATCGGCTGGTCGGCCTCGAAATGGAACTGGAAGCCGTAGACGGCGCGGCCGATACGGAACGCCTGGTTCTCGGCAATTTCGCTGCCGGCAAGCCGCACCGCATTTGACGGCAGCGCGAAAGTGTCGTCGTGCCATTCGAAGATGGGGAAATCCTGGGGAAGTGCGCCAAGCACCGGACCGGTTCTGGCGTCCGGCGTCAGCTATACCTTGTGCCAGCCGAATTCCGAGGCGCCGCCGATCTGGTTCTCACCGCCGAAAGAGCGGGCAACCAACTGGCTGCCCAGGCAGATACCGAGAACCGAGCGATCCTTGGCGGCGAAATCGCGGGTCAGTTCGAGCAGCACCGGGAAATACGGGTAGTCATCGTCGGCCAGCGCATTCTGGCCGCCGCCCAGCATCACCATGGCATCGTGTCCGGTCGCGTCGTCCGGCAGCGCATCGCCCTTGTAGGGCCGGCGCAGGTCGAGATCGGCGCCGGCTTCGGCGAGCGCGGCACCAACCTGGCCAAGGCCGGTGTTGTCGTAGTTCTGGACCACCAGCACCCGCATCGCAAAACCCTGCTGACATGAAATGACGCGACGAGCGATATCATGTCGCCAGCATTGCAGCCAAGATGCGTATTCGGGAGAGAGCTATGCCACTGCAGAACCGGGTCGATCCGTTCGGCGCCATCCATGCCATATCCGAGCGCGGCCTGTTCACCGGCAATCGCGGCATCATCCACGATCCTGAGACCAAGACGCTGCTGAAAAAGCGTTGGGCCTTGCCGGCCTGGATCATCTGCGTCTGCCAATTCCGCAATGTGCGGCGCGAGCCGATGGGCAGGAATCGGCCGGGCGGCAGGGCCGGCTGGACCGAGTTGTTCTTCCTCGACGAGGTGACGGCGCTGGCCGCCGGGCACCGTCCCTGTTTCTATTGCCGGCGTGAGCGAGCCACGGATTTTGTCGGGCGTTTCGGCAAAGTCTTCGGTGTAAACGAACCGCGCGCGCCAATGGTGGACAAGCGGCTGCACAAGGAGCGGCTGGCTTCCGGCGGCAAGCCACCTGATGTCACCATGGGAGAGCTTGCCGAATTGCCGGACGGAGCGATGATCGCGGATGGCGGCTCGGCCTATGCGCTGCGCGGCGGCAACGCGCTGCCCTGGTCGTTCGCAGGCTATGGCGATGCGGCGGCCTTCGACAGCCTTGCCGGCCGGTCGCTGCGCCTGCTCACACCGGCCACGACCGTTTCGGTGCTGCGGCACGGTTTTGAACCGGTGTGGCATCGTTCCGCCGAGACTTGACGCCAGGCACCGCCTCGCCCATTCCTCGGCGATGCGCGCCAATTACAAGATGCAGCGGCTGTTCGTGCCGGACGACCTCGCGGCGGGCATCGAATTCGATGCCGGCCAGCAGCAGAGCCATTATCTCATGCATGTGCTGCGGCTCGGCGAAGGCGCCGAGATCCTGGTCTTCAACGGCCGCGACGGCGAGTGGTCGGCGGCGATTGCCACCAGGTCGAAAAGGGCGGTGCGGCTGAAGGTGCTGGCCTCGCAGAGACCGCAACCGCCCCTGCCTGACCTGATCTATTGCTTCGCGCCGCTGAAACAGGGCCGGCTCGACTATCTCGTGCAGAAGGCGGTCGAGATGGGGGCCGGCATCCTGCAGCCGGTGATCACCCAGCACACGCAAGTGGCAAAACCCTCCATCGACCGGCTGCGCGCCAATGTCGTCGAGGCGGCCGAGCAATGCGGCATACTGGCGGTGCCGGAAGTGCGCGAGGCCGAGAAATTCGAGCGCCTGCTCTCCGGCTGGGACAAGGAACGCCGGCTTATCTTCTGCGACGAGGATGCCTCGACCAACAACCCGCTGCCGGCATTACAGGCAATACCTGAGAGGAAGCTGGCGCTGCTGGTCGGGCCGGAAGGCGGCTTTTCCGATGACGAACGCAAGATGCTGCGGGCGCTCCCCTTCGTCACTGCCATCCCGCTCGGACCGCGCATCCTGCGCGCTGACACAGCAGCTGTAGCGGCGCTTGCGGTGATGCAGGCGACGGTCGGAGACTGGTAAGAAGCGTAAAGATCAATTCCTGTTGACCTGTGGCTCAGGATTTTTCGCTTGATCGGCTGCTGACATTTCGTCCATTTAGCGCCGGCGGGCTCCGAGAGCCGCAGAGGGGGCCCCATGGCGCGCGACACAACCGATTTCCGGCCAATCGAAGGCATCGACGAACTGGTCGAGCATCTGGCCGAAGGCAACAAGCCGCGCGACAAGTGGCGCATCGGGACCGAGCACGAGAAGTTCCCCTTCTATGTCGACGGCAACGCGCCGGTGCCCTATGGCGGCGAGCGCGGCATCCGCGCCATCCTCGAAGGCATGCAGCAAAAGCTCGGCTGGGACCCGATCATCGATGACGGCCGCATCATCGGCCTGGTCGAGCCGACCGGCCAGGGCGCGATCTCGCTCGAGCCGGGCGGCCAGTTCGAGCTGTCGGGCGCGCCGCTGGAAACGATCCACCAGACCTGTCGCGAGGGCAATGCGCATCTGGCGCAGGTCCGCGAGATCGCCGAGCCGATGGGCATCCGCTTTCTCGGCCTCGGCGGCAGCCCGAAATGGTCGCTGGCCCAGACGCCGAAAATGCCGAAATCGCGCTACGAAATCATGACCCGCTACATGCCCAAGGTCGGCACCAAGGGTCTCGACATGATGTATCGCACCTGCACCATCCAGGTGAACCTCGACTTCGAAAGCGAAGCCGACATGCGCCGCAAGATGCAGGTGTCGCTGAAGCTGCAGCCACTGTCGACGGCGCTGTTTGCCAACTCGCCCTTCACCGACAGCCGGCCGAACGGGCTGCAGAGCTGGCGCGGCGACATCTGGCGCGACACCGACAACCAGCGCTCGGGCCTGCTCGAATTCTGCTTCTCGCCCGAGTTCGGCTTTGCCGACTATGTCGAATGGGCGCTCGACGTGCCGATGTATTTCGTCATCCGCGACGGCCACTATCACGACATGACGCACATCACCTTCCGCCGGTTCATGGCCGGCGCTGCCCGCAATGAAGTACCAGACGGACTGCCCACCATGGGCGACTGGGCGAACCATCTGTCGACGCTGTTCCCCGACGTCAGGCTGAAGCGCTTCCTCGAAATGCGCGGCGCCGATGGCGGGCCGTGGCGCCGCATCTGCGCACTGCCGGCCTTCTGGGTCGGGCTGCTCTATGACGAGGCCGCGCTCGACGCCGCCGAGGCGCTGACTTCGAGCTGGACGTATGAAGAAACGCTGGCGATGCGCAATGCGGTGCCGGAAAAAGGCATTTCCGCGCCGTTCCGCAACACGACGCTGCGTGAGATCGGCCGCGATGTAATGACGATTTCGCGCCTTGGGCTGAAAAATCGCGGCAGGAAGAACCGCGACGGCTATGACGAGACCTCGTTCCTCAACACGCTGGACGAAGTCGTGGCGCGCGGTACCACCAGTGCTGAGGAAATGCTGTCGGCCTACCACACGCGCTGGGGCGGCTCGATCGAGCCGGTGTTCATGGAATATGCGTATTAGCGTCGCGCCTTGAGCAGCGGCAAAAGCCGCTTCAATCGAACATCGAAACGAACTAGGTTCTCCCTCGAGGATTTCCCGGAGGAGAAACCGATGCCTACCTTGTTCGACATATTGGCGCAGGCGCAGAACGGCAACGGCATGCAGGCGCTTGCCCAGCAGTACGGGCTTTCCATGCAGCAGACGCAGGCGGCTGTCGCCGCTCTGCTGCCGGCCTTCTCGCAAGGGTTGCAACGCAACACCGCCGATCCCTATGGGCTAGGCGCCTTCATGACGGCGATGGCGAGCGGCCAGCACGCGAAATATTTCGAGGACGCGACCAGGGCTTTCTCACCGCAAGGCGTCAATGAGGGCAATGGCATTCTGGGTCATCTGTTCGGCTCGAAGGAGCTGTCGCGCGCGGTGGCCAGCCAGGCCGCGCAGGCGACCGGCGTCAGCCAGCAGATCCTGCAGCAGATGCTGCCGGCCATCGCTTCGATGGTGATGGGCGGATTGTTCAAGCAGACGACAAACCAGTTGACCGGGGGTCAGATGCAGGCCGCCGGTGGCTTCGGCGGCGGCAGCAATCCGCTCGGCGAGATCATCGAACAGATGATGCGGCAGGCGGGCGGCGGGGCACAGCCTGCGCCGCAGCCAGCACCCAATCCTTACGGTGAGAACCCGCTGGGCAAAGTGCTGCAGGACATGTTCGGCGGCGGCGCCCAACAGCCGCAAAGCCAGCCGCAACAGGCGCCCAACTCCTATGGCGACAATCCGCTGGGCAAGGTGCTGCAGGACATGTTCGGCGGTGGCGCGGCACAGCAACCGCAGGGCCGGCCGCAGCAGCCAACACAGCCGCAACAGACGCAGAGCCCTTACGGCGACAACCCGCTGGGCAAGATTTTTGAAGAGATGATGCGGCAAGGCGGTGGTGGCGGCTTCGGCCTGCCCGGTGGGCAGCCGGCGCCGCAGCAGCCGCAAGCACCCCAGCCGCGACAGGCACCGCAGGAGCGCGAGGCGCCGCAACCGCAGGCCAATCCGAGCGGCAGGCCACGCAATCCGTTCGACGATATTTTCGGCAAGATGTTCGAGACCGGCGCCCAGCAGCGCGACGACTATCAGAAGGGCGTGGAAACGATCTTCGACCAGTTCAAGCGGGACATGGACCGGCGGTAGTTGGCGGTAGTTGGGCGCTGACCTTCGCGGCTTCGGAGCAAGGAACGAAGCGAGCGGCGCAGACCGCACGATGACGACGGAGCTTTAAAAGAAAAGCCCGGTCCTGGAGGAGGACCGGGCCAGTGTGCAGGCTGGCCGGCGGGGAACCGGCAGGGAGTGGGGAGCCTGCTATACTCGTTGGTCGCAGCGAGCCTGAGAAAGGTTCACGGCAACCGAAACAATGCGCCCGATATCACGCTATCTGGCGGGCGAGATCTTCGATCGTATCGGCACGATCGCTCGCAATCGCACGCAGCTTCACGGTCGGATCGGCGCCGAACGGCACATCGATGGCGACATGGAGGTCCGCGCGCGTCAGGCCGATATCGGCGAGTTCGGCGTCCGACATCTCGCCGAGGCGATAGAAGGCCCGGCGATTTTTCCAGGCCTGGTAGGCATTGAGAAGGGTGTTGGCCACGCGCGTCGCAACGGCCGGACGCGAGGTTATGCGCGAGGTCTCGGTGGCGAAATCAAACGTGGTCATGTCGGTCTCCTTCAGACTCGAACTGGACAAGACCAGGCGATCGGCGCTGGGGACAGCGGCCGTTCCGGTCTCGATTCACATGCCTTCATGTGGACAATGTGAATTTGCCACGCACCGATTGATTAATCCAACGAATGTTTCTAATCTTTAGCATCAACGCTACTGATGGATTGGACCGATGAAAGCGCCACTCGATCTCGACCAGTTGCAGACCTTCATCTCGATTGCCGATACCGGCAGCTTTACCCGCGCGGCCGAGGAAGTGCTGCGCACGCAATCGGCGGTGTCGATGCAGATGCGCCGGCTGGAAGAGCGGATCGGCAAGCCGCTGTTCGAAAAGGACGGCCGCACCAACAGGCTGACCGAGGAAGGCGACAAGCTGCTCTCCTACGCGCGCCGCCTGCTCTATCTCAACCGCGAAACGCTGGCCGCCTTCGATGACCAGCGGCTCGAAGGCACCATCCGCATCGGCACCCCCGACGACTATGCCGACCGGTTCCTGCCCGAAATCATGGCACGCTTCACACGGTCAAACCCGCGCGTCGAACTGACCGTCATCTGCGAGCCTACGCCAGGCTTGGTCGAGCATATCAAGCGCGGCAATCTCGATCTTGCGCTGGTGACGCACAACGATACGCGCGGCCAGTCGGAAGTGGTGCGGCGCGAGCCGCTGCTATGGGTGACCTCGGCCAACCATGCCACGCACGAACAGGAAGTGCTGCCGATGGCCTTCGGCCGGCCGAACTGCATCTGGCGGCGCGCCGCCGTCGATGTGCTCGACCGGCAAAGCCGCGACTATCGCATCCTCTTCACCAGCTTCTCGGCGACCGTCATCACCGCCGCGGTGCTGTCGGGGCTGGCGATCTCGGTGCTGCCGGAATGCGCGCTGCGGCCCGGCATGCGAGTGCTGGGCGAAGCCGACGGTTTTGGCGCGCTGCCCGACTGCCGCATCGGCATCATGCGCGGCCAGACCTCGCGGCCCGAAATCGTCGACGCGCTGGCCCGGCACATCTCGGAAAGCCTCGACAATATTTCCGTGCCGCTCGGCGAAGAAACGGGAAGCTTCGATTTCGCCTCGCTCGCCTTCGCCAAGATGAAGCGGAGCAAGCCGAACCAGATCCTGCCTGGCTGGTAGGAACGATCAGGCCGACGCTGCCGCCTCCGTCGTTGCGTTGGCCGACGACAGGCCGGACAGCGCCACCAATTGCGCCGGCTCCAGCGGCGGCGACAAGAGGTAGCCCTGCAGCTGCTGGCAGCCCATGGCGACCAGCAGCGCCTTTTGCACCTCGGTCTCTACGCCCTCGGCGGTGACCTCGACCTTGAGCGCGCCGGCGAGATCGATCAGCGCCTTGACGATGGCGCCCGAATTGCCGTCGCCGTCGAGAAGCCGCACGAAGGAGCGGTCGATCTTGAGCTTGTCGATGGCATGGCGGCGCAGATAGCTCAGCGACGAATAGCCGGTGCCGAAATCGTCGAGCACAATGCCGACGCCCGACTGGCGCAAGGCTGCCAGAGCCGCTCTGGTGGTGTCGTTGTTTTCCAGGAGAACGTTTTCGGTGATCTCGAGCTGCAGGCGCTTCGGCGCCAGTCCCGTTTCGGCGAGGATCGAGGCAACCTCTTCGGCAAAGCCGGCGTCGCGCAATTGCAGCGGCGAGACATTGACGGCGAGCCACGGCAGTTTGGTCTTCACGGCGAAGCGGCAGGCTTCCAGCAGGGCCCATGCGCCGAGCTGCCCGATCATGCCGCGTTCCTCGGCGATGGCGATGAACTGCGCTGCCGGCAATGCGCCATGGACCTCATGCGCCCAGCGGATCAGCGCCTCGGCGCCGACAATGGTCTTGCCGTCGCTGGCAAAGACCGGCTGGTAGGCGAGCTTGATACCGGTGCCGCCGTTCAGCGCGCTGCGCAGCTCGCTCTCGACCTTGCGCTTGCGCAGCAAAAGGTCGTCCATGTCGCCGGCGAAGACCTGGTAGCGGCCACGGCCGTTCTTCTTGGCTTCGTAGAGCGCGATGTCGGCCTTGCGCAGCAGATCGTCTGCATCGGCATCAGAGCCTGTCGACAAGGCTATGCCGATGCTGGCGCTGATAAAGACCTGATCGTCCATCAGCTTGAACGGCTCCTGCAGTTTCTGCAGCACCCTCTCGGAAATATCCTCTGCGTTCCTGACGTCGCGGACATCGATCAGGATCACCGCGAATTCGTCGCCACCCAGCCTTGCCACCGTGTCGACGTCGCGAACAGTATGCTGAAGCCTGGCCGCCGTCTGGCGCACGAGTTCGTCGCCTGCCGGGTGACCAAGCGTATCGTTGACATGCTTGAAGCGATCGAGATCGAGATAAAGCAGCGCCACCTTGCTTTCATTGCCGGAGGTAAGCAAGGCACGCCGCAGCCTGTCCTCGAACAGTGCCCGGTTGGGCAGGCCGGTGAGCGTGTCGTGAAAGGCGAGATATTGCGCCTGGGCCTGGCTGGTCTGCAGCGCCGATGATGCTCGGCGCAGACGCCGGAGCAGAAAGGCCAGCACGCTCGCCGCGAGCAGCGTGGCCAGAGCCAGGGCCGGGCTGGCCTTGCCCACCAGCGTCAGGCCGGGCCGTTCCTGGTCCCAGGCAATATAGCCGAGGATGACACCCTGTTTGTCGATAAGCGGAATGGCAGCCGAGCCAAGCGGCTGAGCCATCGGCTGGAGATGCGCCCCCGCCAACAGATATTTCTGGGCAATCTTGCCGATCACCGCATCGTTGATGAACTCTATGGAGACATGCAGATATTCGCTGCCGGGTGCTTGCGTGACCCGATCCGAACTCGGCACCAGAGGCATGACGCTGAGTATGGCAGGCTGACCGCCAAGCGAGACCAGATCGTCGGCAACGAATTTTGCGCCGGCCTGGCTTGCGTCCTTGCTCATCATCTGGCGCAACCTGGCGATTGTCGGCCGCAAAGCGGGTTCGTCCTCGCCAAAGACGGCAGGCGACACGACCTTGCCTTCGCGCATGGCGTGGACCGGCCGGTTGGCGTTGTCCAGCATATAGACCCGGTTGTGGCCGTAATACGAGTACATCCAGACGCTGAGATTCTCGGCCATCCAGGTCTGGTTGCCGGCCTTGGCGTTGATAACGGAATCATCCCAGACGGCGACGCTTTCCTGCTCGCGCTTTACCGCGGCGATCTGGTCCTGCAGGCCGTTGGCAAGGAAAACCTTCTGCCGCTCGAGCGAGACCCGGTCGGCCTGCATGGTGGCGTAAAGGCCGAAGCCGACAACGATGGCCAGTGCAAAAACGGCAAGCGTCAGCACCGTCAGGGTGACCTGGAACGTCAACGGGCTGCGTTGTCTGCGGGCGCTCATGCGTCCTCCTTGGCCCAGAGTCAATCAGGCCAGGCTTAAGATCAAGTTATGGAATCTTGACGCGGAGCGACAACAGCCGCTCAATCGGCCGATGAGCGACGCAGAATCCGAATCACGAACCAATGCCACCGAATACACGGTGAGCGAGATTTCCGGCGCGCTGAAGCGTACGGTCGAGGATGTCTTCGGCCATGTGCGGGTGCGCGGCGAAATTTCCGGCTATCGCGGGCCCCACTCTTCCGGCCATGCCTATTTCACGCTGAAGGACGACCGCGCGCGGCTTGACGCGGTGGTCTGGAAAGGCACGATGGGCCGGCTGAAATTCCGCCCCGAAGAGGGGATGGAGGTGATCGCCACCGGCAAACTCACCACCTATCCCGGCAAATCCAACTACCAGATCGTCATCGACAATCTCGAGCCGGCGGGCGCCGGGGCGCTGATGGCGCTTTTGGAAGAGCGCAAGCGGCGACTGCAGGCCGAAGGGCTGTTCGACGCCGGCCGCAAGCGGCGGCTGCCCTTCATGCCGCGCACCATCGGCGTCGTCACCTCGCCGACCGGATCGGTGATCCGTGACATCATCCATCGCATCAAGGACCGCTTTCCGCTGCATGTGCTGGTCTGGCCGGTAAGAGTGCAGGGCGAGACGGCGGGGGCGGAAGTGACGGCGGCCGTCAACGGCTTCAACGCGCTGGCCTGGGATGGAGCGATCGTGCCGCCCGACCTTCTGATCGTGGCGCGCGGCGGCGGCAGCCTCGAGGACCTCTGGGGGTTCAACGATGAAGGGCTGGCGCGCGCCGTCGCCGCCTCGCGCATCCCGGTGATTTCGGCCGTCGGCCACGAGACCGACTGGACCTTGATCGATCTCGTCGCCGACATGCGGGCACCCACGCCGACAGGTGCGGCGGAGATCGCGGTGCCGGTGAAAGCGGACCTCGAAGCGACACTAGCCAGTCTTGGCGCACGGCTCAAAGCAGCCACCTTGCGCAATTTCGAACGCAAGCGGCAGGCCTCGCGTGCGGCGGCCCGCGCGCTGCCCTCGCCCGACCAGTTGCTGGCGCTGCCGCGACGGCGGCTGGACGAGGCGGCCAGCCGGCTTAGCCGGGGGCTGATGGTCTCCACCGAAAGAAAGCAAGCTCGGTTCTTCGCCGTGAAGCTCACTCCGGCAACGCTGTCGCGGCGGATTGCCGAGGCGCGACGCACCAACGACCGCAACCTTTTGCGCGCCCAGGGGGCGCTGCGCGCATTGGCGAGAGCCCGGCGCGCGGAGTTGAATCGTGCGGCGGATCAGTTGCCAAAATGTGCGAAAGCATCCCTGCAACGGCACAGGCAGCAACTGGCTTTGCTGCAAGGCCGCATTACGATCGAGCCAACGGCACGGCGGCAAACCGTGCAGAGGGATCTGCTGACAGCTTTGACGAGACGCGGCACGCAAGCGGTACTGCTCAGGCTGGAGCGACTGCGCGGCCGCATCGTCCAATCCGAGAGGCTGATGGCAACGCTGTCGCACAAGGCTGTGCTGGCCCGCGGCTTCGCGCTGGTCAAGGATGCCGACGGCGCGGTGATCAAACTGGCAGTTGATGTGGCGCCGGGCGCTGGCCTGCAGCTGGAGTTCGCCGACGGCATCGTAAATGCAGTCGCGACCGGCGACGCCGAGCGGGTGCAGGCCGTTGCCAAACCAGCGGCCACGCCGCCCGCCAGCAAACCCGCCGCAAAGCCGACGGCCAGCAAACCGAAAGAACCGGGCAATCAGGGCTCGCTTTTTTAGAGGACCGCATGACCGGACATGACCCGCATCTTCAAACGCCGGCGGGCAAGCCGCGCGCCCGTGCTTTCGGCATTGCCTTCGAGGGCACGCCGGGCGGCTTCAACGCCATCACCGATGTGCCCGGCGTATCGGTCGGCTATGCGACGCTGATTTCCGGCGAGGGTCTGCTCGAGGTTGGCACGGGGCCGGTGCGCACCGGCGTCACCGCCATCCTGCCGCGGCCGTTGGCTGAGCTCGCCACGCCGGTGTTTGCGGGTGTCTTCAGCCAGAACGGCAATGGCGAGTTGACGGGGTCGCACATTATCGAGGAAGTCGGCGCCTTCAACCTGCCCGTCACGATCACCAACACGCATTCCTGCGGCGTCACCCGCGACGGCACGCTGCGTTGGATGCAACGCGTGCTGCCGGCGGCGCTCGACAGCGGCTGGGGCCTGCCGGTTGCGGCGGAGACCTATGATGGTTTCCTCAACGACATCAACGGTCATCACGTCGGCTTCGAAGATGTCGAAGCCGCGCTCGACGGTGCCGCCGGTGGAGCGATCGAGGAAGGCAGTGTCGGCGGTGGCACCGGCATGATTGCCTTTGGCTTCAAGGCCGGCTCGGGCACGGCATCGCGCATCATCGAGTGGCAGGGCATCAGGCATACGGTCGGCGTATTCGTGCAGGCGAATTTCGGCAAGCGGCGCAATTTCACACTGCGCGGCGCCCGCGTCGGGCCCGATCTGGTAGAGCCGGCGATGCGCGAAGGCACGCCGCGTGCCGAAAAGGGCTCGATCATCGCCATCGTCGCCACCGATGCGCCATTTCTGCCGCACCAGATGAAGCGGCTGGCAAAGCGCGTGCCGCTCGGCATCGCCATGACAGGCGGCTTCGGCTACCACAGTTCGGGCGACATTTTTCTGGCCTTCACCACCGCCAATCCGCAAGCAGCACTTGCACCGTCGGGACGAACCGCAAACGCGGCTTACATCCCGGACGTCGATATCGATCCGTTCTTCGATGCGGTGGCGCAAGGCGTAGAGGAGGCGATCCTCAATGCAATGGTCGCCAATGAGGATATGAGCGGACGCGACGGCAATTTCGTGCCGGCGCTGCCGAAGGCCTGGCTGAAAGATCGATTTGGATAGAGGACAAGGCCTGGCGGCGCCAGGCCTGTTGCGTCACGGCTTGGCCGCGTTGCTCTGGTCGGCCTCGGCCGCCTCTTCGAGCCGCGATGCGATCAGTTCCTGGATGTCGCCGACTTCTTCCTGGATATCTTCGAGCGGAATGCCGACCTCAGCGGCCTTGGCCGCGCACTCCTTGGCGAGGGTCTCGGCCTGCTTCTCGATCTTTACCGGCGAGTGCTGGCAGTGGACCTTTTCACCGATCCATCCGCGCAAGAACTCGATCGCATGTTCACTCATACTGCTTTTCCCTGGCGGCTATGCCGGTTGGTAACCGTAAACGTCCGCACCCGGTAAAGGATGCATGCTGCCATTCGAACCGAGTCGGCTTCGCCCGGCAAGTTGATCTTGTCGGAGGTCCGAAGAGCCGAATGAAGGGAAGGGTTCAATGAGCACGTTCTGATTGTTTGATAGAGTGGTACGTTGGCCGGGATCGGCTTCGGCTCTATGCTGTTGTTCTTACGATCTTTCCTGCTGTCGACGGCCGATTTGTATCACAATAGGGATCACAACGCGTAACACATTTTCTGCTGCTTCGTGGTACACCGCCACAGCTACGCGGTCGAAGCCGCCGCTATATAGTGACATCATTATGCGATGTCGACTCTATCAGCTATCCTGCTTCTTTCCGCCGCGCTGTGTCAAACGTCATCCCCGTCCAGTATGGAGATCGGATGGCCCCGGAGGGCGTATGAAAATGTTGATTTTATTGCGTTTCGTGGCCAAAATCAGAAAGCTCTCGTCAGCGTCACCCCGCTCGACTGCCTCCGCCACACTCAGCGCCTCCGACGTCGATTCCTTGCACGTAAGGCGCGGGCCGGATGAACGACAACATTGGCGCTTTGGCAGCGCGCTCCTGCTAAGGACGATGTCTCGATGCAACAAGCTCTGCCTTTCGCTGCGCCGTCTCCAGACCGATTGAGATGAAGGCGCGCGCATGCCGGGCCAATTCCATATTGTCGGACCACAGATTGCGCCAGATCGCCGTCTTCCGTGACAGGTTCTCGTCGACGATCTTCGACGAGAAGGATTCAAAGCTGAGGTCGTCCCTATAGCCGATCGCGGTCAGCGCATCGAAGATGGCGGCAAAGTCGATATTGCCGGTGCCGAGGAAACCGCGATGGCTCTCGCCGATATGGACATAACCGATCTTGTCAGCGGCATGGCGGATAGCCAGTCCGACATCGGCCTCCTCGATGTTCATGTGGAAGGTATCGAGATGCAGGAAGATGTTGTCGGAGCCGGTGTCCGCGATGAAGGCCAGGCCTTGTGAAGCGGTGTTGAGAAGATTGCTTTCGAAGCGATTGACGATCTCCAGATTGAGCGTGACGCCGGCGGCCTTGGCCGTCTCCGCAACCTTCGCAAGTGTACCCGCGCTGCGGTTCCACTGATCGCGCGTCGGCGCCTGCGTCTGCAAGCCGTGGCTGGTACTGAGGATGCCGCCAATCTTCTGGCCGCCGAGATCGCGGGTGAGCGCGATCGTCTCGTTGAGGATCTCGACGCCGCGCGCGGCAACCGCCTTGTCGGCACTCGAAATGTCGCCGTCGGCCGGCAGGCCGATGCTGATCGCGACGCCGAGCTTGAGGTCGGCGATGCGCCTGGCCAACCCGCCAACGTCGACATTGGCGGGGTCAAGATAGGAGAACTCGATCAGGTCGAAACCGGCCTCCTTGGTGTTGGCCAGCGTCCGTTCGAGGTCGCCTTGCGCCGAACTCGCCGACCAGACGAAGGAATGAATACCGATGCGCGACATGATCGTCTCCCGTTTCTGAATTGAGATGCGGCCGGGTTGCCCCGGCCGCATCGGCCTTGGGAGGCTTAGCGGGCTGCGGTCCAGCCCTTGTAGTCTTTCAGGTTCTCGGCCGTGATCAGCTTCGGGTCGAGCAGCACGGTCGGCTCCGCCGGCTTCTTGCCGGCAAGCAGCTCAGCCGCCATCGTCAGCGACTGGCCAGCCATCACGTAGGGATCCTGCGAAGCCGAGGCCTTGATCATCGAGGTGCCGGAAGCGAGTTCCTTCTCGATATCGGGAGCGCCATCCACTGCGGTGAAGATGAACTCCGAGCGATTGAGCTGCTTGGCCGCAAGCTGGGCGCCGATCGCCGTCGGATCGTTGATGGCAAACACCGCATCGATCTTGTCGAAGCGGGTCAGCAGCGACTGAAAGACCTTCAGGCCGCCGTCGCGCGAGCCTTCGGCATTCTGGTCGTCGGAGAGGATCTTGATGTCGGGGTGTTTTGCAAGGACGTCCTTGCAGCCCTTGACCCGCTCCAGGATCGACGACGACGCCGGGCCGTTGAGGATGACGTAGTCGCCCTTGCCGCCGGTGTGGTCGACCAGATACTGGCAGGCCTCTTCGCCGGCCTTGACGTTGTTGGTCATGACGGTGACGTCGGCGCCTGGCGCCGAAACGTCGAAGGCGGCAACGACGATGCCCGCTGCTTGCGCCTTCTTCACCGCCGGGCCGATCGCCTTGGCATCGACCGCATTGAGCATGATGACGTCGACGCCGGCGGCGATGAAGGAATCGACCTGAGAGACCTGCTTATTGAGGTCGTAGTCGGCCGACACTGACGTCACCTCGACCTTCGGGTTGATCTTCTTGGCCGCGTCCTCGATGCCCTTGATGGTGGCGACGAAGAAGGGGTTGCCGAGCAGGCCGACCGAGATGCCGACCTTGTTGAGGTCCTTGGCCGATGCGGGCGCGATGGCGGCAGCCGCGAGTGCGACGCCGCAGAGCAGTTTAGCGATGGTCTTCATTGCTTTCCTCCAATTGCCCCGCGCCTCTCACGGTGCGTTACACAAACCGGTCGTTTACGCCGGCGACCAAGGTCAATCACGTTCTCGCTCCTGCCTGGAGCCTGTAGCGGTCGAGGGCGACTGCCACGATGATGACCAATCCCTTGATGATGTACTGCCAGATGTCCGAGACACCGGCCAAGATAAGCCCGTTGGAGAGCACCGCTATGATCAGGCCACCGATCAGCGTACCCCAGATCGAGCCGACGCCGCCGACGAAGCTGGTGCCGCCGAGAATGACCGCGGCAATGGCGTCGAGTTCGTAAGACTGCCCAAGCTGCAGCCCGTTGGCCGCATAGAGCCGGGCCGCTGACATGGCGCCGCCAAGGCCGGCCAGCAGGCCGGAAACGCCATAGACAAAGAGCAGCACCAGCGGCACCTTGATGCCGGTCAGCCGCGCCGCTTCGGCATTGCCGCCAACGGCATAGATCCAGGTGCCGAGCACGGTGCGCTTGAGCACCAGCCAGGACAGCACCACGATCGACAAGGCGATGATGACCAGCCACGGAATGCCGAACAGCGAACCGTTGCCGATGAAGTCGAACGGCAGGTCCGAGTTGAACACCGTGGTGTCCTGGCCGAGCAGGCGGGCGACGCCGCGCACAGCGGTCAGCGACCCCAGCGTGACGATGAAGGGCGGCAGTCTGATATAGGCGATCAGCAGCCCGTTGATGACGCCGAAGCCGAGGCCGACGAGAATGGCCGCCGGCACGCCCAGCAGTCCCCAATCAGGCACCAGCGACACCATCACCGCCACCATCGCCGAGGCGGCAAGTATCGAGCCAACGGACAGGTCGATCCCGCCGGTCAGGATGACGAAGGTCATGCCCGCTGCCAGCACAATGTTGATCGACGATTGCTGCATGACGATCAGCAAATTGGTCTGGGTGAAGAAGCGCGCGTTCATCAACTGAAAGCCGACCGCCAGCAGGATCAGGATCGGCAGCATGCCAAGGGCGGCGAAGGCGGTGCGCAACCGCCGGCTCCTGCCGACAGCCTGGCCACTGATCTCGGTCGCCTTGTCGGTCATCCCTTGGCCGCTCCCGTTGCAAGTTCCATGATTGCTTCCTGGCGCAGCGGCTGGTCTTTGGACGCCGTCACCTCGCCGGCGATCGTGCCGTCGCGCATTACCAGCACGCGGTCGGCGACGCCGATCACCTCCGGCAGTTCGCTGGAGATCATCAGGATGGCGATGCCCTTTTTGGCGAGATTGTCGATCAGCCGGTAGATTTCCGACTTCGCTCCGACATCGACGCCGCGCGTCGGTTCATCCAGGATGACCACTTGCGGCTCGGTCTCGAGCAGGCGGGCAAGCAACACTTTCTGCTGGTTGCCGCCCGACAGCGAACCGGCATTGGCCTGTACCGACCTGGTGCGGATGGAGAGATCCGAAACGGCCGTGGCAGCACGTCTCTCGGCGGCTTTGAAATCGCGCAAGCCGCCGGGCCGCGCATCCCTAGCCAGCACGCCCATGCTGATGTTGTCGGATATCGACATGTCGAGAAACAGGCCGAGTTCCTTGCGGTCTTCGGTGAGATAGGCGATGCCGGCATTCAGTGCCTCGCTTGGCGAGCCGATGGTTACTGGCTTGCCGTCGAGTTCCAGCGTTCCGGCGATGCGTCTGTCGGCACCGAAGATCAGTCGCGCGAGTTCGGTGCGGCCCGAGCCGACAAGGCCAGCCAGAGCCAGCACCTCGCCCTTGTACAGTTCGAAGGAGCAGTTCTTCAGGAGATTGCCGTCTGCCATGCCGCGCACCGACAAGGCGACCGCGCGCTTGCTGTCCGGCGGGCGATGATCCTTCCTGTAAAAAGCCGACAGGTCGCGGCCAACCATCATCGAGACGAGGCGCGAGGCGTTCAGCTCGGCGCGCTCGAGTGTGCCGACATAGCCGCTGTCGCGCAGCACGCTGACGCGGTCGGCCAACTGGTAGACCTCTTCCATGCGGTGGCTGATGTAGATGATGGCGATGCCTTGCGACTTCAGCGTCGCGATGACCTCGAACAGACGGTCGGTCTCGCGCGAGGTCAGCGAGGTGGTTGGCTCGTCCATGACAATGATGCGCGCGCTGGTCGAAAGCGCGCGGGCGATTTCGACCAGCTGACGCTCGCCGAGCGACAGGCTGGAAACCTGGGCCCGTGCGGAGAAGGACACGCCGAGACGCTTGATGATCTCATTGCTGCGCTGGTAGCATTGATCGCGGTCGACGATGCCGAAACGCCTCGGCTCATTGCCGAGGAAGATGTTCTGCGCGACCGTCAGGTTGGGCGCCAGCGACAGTTCCTGATAGATAACCGCAATGCCGTGAGCCCGCGCCTTGATCGGGTCGCCGGTGGCGACCGGCACGCCGTCGATCAGTATCTCGCCGCCGGCATCAGGCCGATAGGCGCCGGACAGCACCTTCATCAAAGTCGACTTGCCAGCACCGTTTTCACCCATCAGCGCATGGACTTCGCCGGCATGGACGGTCAGCGACACGTCCTGCAAGGCGCGGACTGGCCCGAACGTCTTCGAGATGTGCCGCATTTCCAGCACTGGCTGGCGCGTGACTTCGGCCTGAGCAGCGACAATCACCGTGCGCCTCCCGCTGCCGCGCGGGGGATGCCCTGCTCGCCGATGAGGCCACGCCATGTGTCGCGATATCGGGCAAGTCCGGTGAAGCTTGCGGCACGCACGGGCTCCGGCACTTCCGCGGCAAATTCGCGGCCGACGGTCTCGAAGGCCAGCGCCGCCGCCCCGGTGGCGCTGCCCTCCAGTGTGGCCCCTTGCAGGAAGGCCTGGCTGGGACGCAGTTGCGCCACTAGCCCGGCGAGCAGGCCGCCAGCGTTCAGTCCGCCATCGACGATCACGGTGTTGTCCGAATGGATCTGGTCGAGGCAGAGGTCGACCATCAGCGCGACGTAGAGCAGCGCCACGGCTGCGCGTTCCTCGGCGCTTGGCATGCGGCCGACCAATTTGCCGGCGCGGCCGGGCATTGGTCCGCCCGGCGCGAAGCTCGGCAGCGCCATGCTGCCGGCGTTGATCACCCGCTGCACTGCCGCCGGCGCGATCGCGCCTTGCCAGCCGTCGCTGATCGTGGCGAATTCGCGCCCGCCCATGAAGCGGATGGTCGGCACAGGGCCGCCGTCGATATCGACATTGACCAGCATGTCGCGCTGGCCATCGAGCGCGTCGAGCAGGCAATCCGGATTAAGCACGACGACCCAGGTGCCGGTCGAGACGACGGTGACCGGGCCAAGCTCCTGCCGGCGATAGGCATGGAGCGCGGCATTGCTGTCATGGACACCATTGTGGATGGCGATCCGCCGCTTCGTGTCGCCGAGGCGTTGCTCGCCGACAACCGAGCCCGCCCGCTCGAAAGCGGGCATCCGGTCGCGCCAGCCCTCAATATCGACCAGCGAACTGAAGTCGCGCTTGCGCGGCGCCCATAAATGCGAGTGGCAGCCGAGATAGGACACTTCCGAGACCGCCCGGCCGCCAAACCGCCAGCTCCAGTATTGTGGATAGCCGAGGATCGATTTCGCGGCCGTGAATGCACCGGGTTGCACCGCCTGTAGCCACAGCATGTGGCGACCGTAGTTGAAGCCGAGCGGCAATCGCGGCGAGAAGGTCTCGGTGAAATCCGGAACGAGGCGATCTATTTGCGCGGCAATATCAGCCGGCGGCTCTTGCTCGTAGTCGAGTATCGGATGCGTCAGCGCCGCCTCGTCGACCAGGGCAAAGGTGCAGCCATGGCCCGACACCATCACGCCCTCTACGCCATGGACGTCGGTGGCCTCGCTTACGGCGCGAACCGCCCAATTGTGAAGTGCTGCTTCATCAAGCACGCTGAAGCCATCTTTGCGCATCCAGTTCGGCCGGGTCCGGCGCTCGTCGACGATGCGCCCGTCCTGAGCGAAGACGAACAGCTTCGAATTGGTCTTGCCGAAATCGAGGACGGCCATCTTCACTGGATGGCTCCCGAAGCCGAAGCGATGCGCACCATGACGCCCGCGTCTTCCAGCATGCGCGCGTCAACGTCGGACAGGCCGTCATCGGTCACCAGCGTGCCGATGCGCGACAAGGGCAGCGCGATGTTACGGGCGTGGATCGACAGTTTGCGGCTGTCGGCCAGCACCACGATCTGGTCGGCACACAGGCTGAGATCGGCGATGGAGCGGACCAGCAGCGGGTGCGATTCCAGCACGCCCTCCTGGCCAAGGCCTTGCGCGCCGAGAAAGAACTTCGATGCGTAGAACGGCTCCGCCTGGGTCGGTGAATGGATGATGCCCGGCTCACGATGCAGATCGCCGCCGGCAACGGTCAGGCTGCAATGGCCGTGGTCGCTCAGATAGGCAGCGAGCGGCATCGAATTGGTATAGAGACGGATGCTGCGCTCAGCCAGCTTGACCCCAAGGTGGAAGCAGGTCGAACCGCCATGCACGATGACCGCATCGCCGTCGCGCACCATCGTGGCCGCGAGAGCGGCGATCTGCCGCTTGGCCTCGACCGCGAGGTCGCGGTTCTCGTCATAGGGCCTGGCATAGGCAACACCCGCCTGTGAAGCGCCGTCGAGCGCCGAGATGCCGCCATAGACCTTCCGTGCTTCACCGGCCTCGTCGATCTTGTCGATGTCGCGCCGCACCGTCGCCGCCGACACGCCGAGCTGCTCCTGCAGTTCGCGCACCGACGCGAAGGGGCGATCCCGCAGCAACTCGACGATCTGACGCTGGCGGCCGGAGTCGCTCAATCGTTTTTCCTCCCAGGAGCCGTTTTTGCCGCGGCATTTGACGTAACTTACTCAACATCTTTCCGATTGCAAGAACCTTTGATGAAATTAGATCACCATTGACGTAAGTCGCTCGCATCTGCGATACACATCAACATCCCACGACGGGTATCCGAAGCTGCGAGGCTGGCGGAGCTGATAGAGGAAATGCGCCATGGCGACCTATGCGGATGCGCAGGAAATGACTGCCTTGCGGGCGCTTTCGGCCAGCATCGGGTGCAATCCAAACCTGACCCAGGCCGCCGGCGGCAACACCTCGCTGAAAGCCGGCGACACGCTGTGGATCAAGGCTTCCGGCACATGGCTGAAGGATGCGCTCTCCGAAGATATCATGGTGCCGGTGGCGATGGCGCCGCTGCTCAGGGCTGTCGAACAGCGCGACAGCGCCGCCGACCAGCCGCAGATCTTCGCCATCGAGACGCTCAACGCCCGGCGCCTGCGCCCTTCGATTGAAACCACCGTTCACGCGCTGATGCCGCAGCGCGTCGTCCTGCATGTCCATTGCGTCGAAACCATTTCGCTGGCGGTACAGGCCAATTGCGAGGTGGAAGCCGCCAGACGCCTTGATGGTCTCAAATGGGCGTATGTTCCTTATTTCCGGCCAGGCCTGCCGCTTGCCCAGGGTATTGCCGAGCGGCTTCAGGCTGGGGTCGACGTGCTGATCCTTGCCAATCACGGGCTGGTCGTCGCGGCCGATACCGTCGCCGAGGCCGAAGTGCTGCTGCGCCGCGTCACGCTGCTTCTGGCGCGGCCGGCGCGCCAAGTGGCGGAACCGGATGTTGCGGGATTGGCGGCGCTGGCCGGGAAAACCGGTTACAGGCTGCCGGCGGAAATCGAGGCGCACGCGGTAGCCATCGATCCCGAAAGCCGCCGCATGGCGTCGGGGGGCAGCCTCTACCCCGATCACGTCATCTTTCTGGGTCGGGGGTCGGTGGTGGCAAAGCCCGGTGAGGATGTGCCGCGCGTGATCGAGCGGTGCGGTGCAAAGCCCGTGGCGATCCTGTTTCCCGGGCTGGGCGTGCTGATGCGCGGCGACGCCAGTGCCGGCGCCGACGCCATGCAACGCTGCCTTGCCGACGTGACGGCACGCATCGACATTGCAGCGCGGCTGAACTACCTCACCGCCGCCGAGAACGATGAACTGGTCAACTGGGACGCCGAGAAGTATCGCCAGAAACTCAATGCCGCCAGCCGCTGACACGCCTCTTGCCATAGGCATCGACATCGGCACGTCCGGCGCGCGTGCGGTCGCCATGCGTCCGGATTTTTCCATTGCCGCGCGTTCCGCCGTTTCGCTCGAGTTGTTTGGCCGGAATGCCCGCGACCCTGCAGTGTGGTGGTCAGCGGTCGGCGCAGCGCTGGCGGAACTGCTTTCGGGCATCGACCGAACAGCGGTCCGGTCGATCGCTGTTGACGGCACTTCAGGTACGTTGCTGCCGGTCGACGGCGCCGGGCGGCCGCTGGCCGAGCCGCTGATGTACAACGATACGGTCGCCGACAACGCCATTCTGGTCGCGATCGCTCGCGAAGCCCCAGCGACCAGTGCCGCACTTGGGGCGACGTCCGGTCTCGCCAAGGCGCTCTGGTTCCAGCGCACGCCCGGTGTTGCCGCGGTGCTGCATCAGGCGGACTGGATCGCGGGACAATTCTCCGGTCGCTTCGATGTCAGCGACGAGAACAATGCCTTGAAAACCGGTTACGACATCACGGCCCGCTGCTGGCCGGACTGGATTGCGGCCACCGAAATGCGCATGGAGTTGCTGCCCGGCGTCGTCAGGCCGGGCGATGTCGTCGGCAAGCTAACCGCAGATGCCGCGGATATGTTCGGCTTACCGCGCGAAATCGCCGTCGTCGCCGGAACGACCGATGGCTGCGCCTCGTTCCTGGCGACAGGTGCCGCGGCAATAGGCGACGGCGTCACCGTGCTGGGGTCGTCGTTGACCGTCAAGATCCTGTCCGACCGGCCTATCTCGGCGCCACGCTTCGGCATCTACAGCCATCGGCTTGGAGATGTCTGGCTGGCGGGCGGCGCATCGAACTCCGGCGGCAAGGTGCTGACACAGCATTTCCCTCTGGCGCGCATCGTCGAGCTGAGCATGGCGATCGACCCGATGACCGAGACCGGCCTCGACTACTATCCTCTTGCCACTGCAGGTGAACGCTTTCCGATCGCCGATCCGGCACTGCCGCCGCGTCTTGTGCCGCGACCGGTCGAGGACGCCGACTATCTGAAAGCCATGTTGGAGGGTATCGCCGCGATCGAGGCGCTCGGTTATGACAGGCTCGCCGAGCTCGGCGCGCCGCAGCTGACGTCGGTCAGAAGCGTCGGCGGCGGTGCGGCGAATGCCGCCTGGACGGCGATCCGGCAGCGCAGACTTGGTGTTGATTTCCTGCCGGCACTTTCGGACGAAGCCGCCGCCGGCACAGCGCGGCTGGCGCTGACGGGCGCAAGCGCGGCGGGGCTTCTATGAGCGCGAAAACAGTCGAACACCTCAACGGCGTCAACCAGCTGGCCGAGCGCTATGATGTTTTCCTGCT
This sequence comes from Mesorhizobium sp. C432A, assembly GCF_030323145.1. Taxonomy (NCBI): domain Bacteria; kingdom Pseudomonadati; phylum Pseudomonadota; class Alphaproteobacteria; order Hyphomicrobiales; family Phyllobacteriaceae; genus Mesorhizobium; species Mesorhizobium sp. C432A. Next base: position 184,837 of record NZ_CP100470.1, read on the forward strand.
CGATCAGTTCGGCGTGCTGCATGACGGCACCAGCCCCTATCCAGGGGCGGTGGAAGCACTGTCGGCGCTGAAGCGCGCCGGCAAGACCATTGTGCTGATCTCGAACTCCGGCAAGCGGGCGGGGCCCAACGAGAGCCGGCTGCTAAAGCTCGGCTTCGTACCGGGAAGCTGGGACCATTTTGTTTCTTCCGGCGAGGTCGCGTGGGAGTTCTTCCACGACATGGGGATATCCGGAAGGCTACTTCCAAACACGAAATGCCTGTTGATAAGCCGCGACGATGACCGCTCGGCGATCGAAGGTCTGCCGTTCGCATTGACCAAGGACGGTGACGATGCCGGGCTGGTGCTGATTTCGGCCAGCGAGGGCGACCGCTACGATCTTGAGCACTATCGCCGACTTCTTGCGCCGGCTGCGGTGCGGCAGGTGCCATGCTTCTGCACCAACCCTGACAAGATCATGCTGACGGCAGTGGGGCCGCGCTTCGGTGCCGGCCGGCTGGCGGATCTCTACGAGGACCTCGGTGGTAGCGTCACGCGTATCGGCAAGCCTTACCCCGCCATATTCGGCGCCGCACTAGCGCTGGCAGGCAATCCAGACCGCGGCACTGTGGTCTGCGTCGGCGACAGTGTCGAACACGACATCGCTGGCGGACTTGCTGCCGGCGTGGCCACGGTGCTGGTTCTGTCAGGAATATTGGCGGACACACCTGACCTGTTCGACCTGTTCGACACGATGGACGCATACCCGGATTACACCATGGATGGCTTCAGGTTTCGCTGATTTGATTCACCCCGCAGCGCTCGCGCCCGAATCCGGCCTCAACGCCTCGTGGCCGGCGAGCATTGGCCGGCTGGCTCAAGGCTGCCGAACAGCGCGGATCCAGTCGAGCCGCGCGGCTGGAATGAGGCCGTAATTGTAGAAATTGATGCCGTCGACACCGGGCGCCAGCGCTGGCTTCACCTTGGCCGCAAGAATGTCGGGGCGGGCCATTTCCGGATAGAACAGCCGGTAGCCGGCGCCGAGGAATTTGTCCGCGCCCAGTGCCGCACGGCCGGCCGCCATCAGGCTGGCGACATCGCCGGCCTGCATGTCGTAGGCGCACAGGATCGCCCCGTCGCAGACCTTGCCCAGCGCTGCCAGATCGCAACCGCCAAGCCAGCCGTCTTTCAGATCGATAATAACGACCCGCGTCGTGGGATCGGCTACCTCGCGCAGTTCGGCGACCAGGCTGGTCACTGGCTCGAATCGCCACAAGAGATAGGCATGGAGCTCCGGCCAGGGGGCAAAGGCGTCGATGCCGCAGGCGGGAAAATCGGGAAAGCGCCGCTCAGGCATCGCACGCTCGCAGGTCTCGACGATCCATTGCCTGGTGAGCTTGCGCGCCGCCTCGGCATCGATGCCGGCTTTTGCCGCACGGGCGACGCAGGACGGACAGAAGCACAGAGACAAAAGAAAATCGTCTTCCGGCGTCAGCCCGACACCGTCCTTCTCGTGATGGTATTCATGGGCAAAGCCCATGAAGGACGGGCTTTCAAGTTCTATCCGGTCCGGCCGGTAGCTGTGCGAGATGTCGGCGATCAGCGCGCGGACATAGGCGCGCGCATCGGGATGGGAGGGGCAGAGATTGTAGTAATTGGCATCGCCGAAGGCGTTGCGGGTGACGGCCTGCGGATGCAGCATGCCCAGGCGGGTGTTGTGCAGGCAGACCGTCCAGCACGAAACTCCTAGTCCGCCCGCGTCGCGACGGCGGATGAGCTGACCGAGCACGTCGCCGCCCTCAGTGATCACGTCAGCCACCTTGGACTGGATGGCTAGACTTCCCCAGCGCGCAGCGGTCGGCTTGAAATAGATGGTGCCGTCCTCAGGGAAATAGGCCTTGCGGCGCGGGCTGCGCGGCTGCAGGAAGCGCCCGGCATGATAGGATGTCGCCAGGCTGATCATGTTGAGCCCGGCGCGCTCGACAAGATCACGTTCGACCGTCTCCAGGCCGAGATCCTGGATGTCCCAGGGATAGGTCCACATGGACAGTTGCTGCATGGAATATCCTCTGCCTTTGGCTCAGCCGTCGACCGGCTCTGCGACCTGCATTAGGCAGTCGCCCGCCTCACACATCGTGTGCAGCCGGCGCGACAGCACCAAGCCGCTTTCGGCGAAATGCAGGGCCTCCTCGGCAACATCGAGCCGCTCGAGATCGTGGTACCAGCCGGCCAATTGTCCTGAAGTGACACTGTCGCCGAGCCTAGCGGCGGGCTCGAACCAGCCGCGGCGGGTGGCATAGAGGCCCTGGCTGTGCCTGGACAGGGACAGCAGCCTTGTCGGCGCCGAAGGCTTTTCGCCCGCGCCAAGAACCGGCGCGTCGACCACACCCATTGCTATCATCAGACGGTCGAGCGCGCGGGCCGTGATCGCCATCGAATCGACCGTTGCGGTGCCACCGCCGCCGAACTCACCGCTGACGCCGACGGCGCCGGCGCGGCGCGCTGCGCCCATCGAGGTTGGCGAGGCCTGGCCGTTGTCAGCGATAAAGCCGTAGGGCATGCCGAGCGTGCGCATCAGCTCGACGCCACGCCGGTGGCGCTCGGGATCGGCGTTGCGTTCGACCAGCGCGGTCGGCAGATGCTCCATCGACGTGCCGCCCGAATGGATATCGAAGACGACGTCGTGACGAGGAAACAGCTCCGTCTCAAGGAAATTGGCGAGCCGGCTTGTCGGCGTTCCCGAGGGATCGCCGGGAAACGCCCGGTTGAGATTGCCGCCGTCGAGCGGCGAGCAGCGCTTGGCGGCCATCACCGCAGGGGCGTTGGCCATCGGCATGATGGTGATGCGGCCCTTGATCCGCTTCGGATCGAGCCGGCGCGCCAGTTTTGCCAGCGACAGCTCGCCCTCATATTCGTCGCCGTGATTGCCGGCCATCAAAAGCAGTGACGGGCCGTCGCCATTGCGGATAAGGCAGATCGGCACCTTGACCTGAAAGTAGGGCGAGCGATCGATCGAGAACGGAATGCTTAGATGGCTGAGCGTCTTGCCGTCGCGGTCGAAATCGAGCGTGTGGGCGAGGCCGGTGTGCATGGTCAGACCGCCGCGACCGCGGTGATTTCGATGCGGAGATCAGGGTCGGCAAGCCGCGCCTCGACGCAGGCCCGCGCCGGCAGGCGGGCAGGATCGATCCAGGCATCGTAGATGCTGTTCATGGCCTCGAAATCACCGATCTGCGGCAGGAAGATGTTGACCGCCACCAACTTCGACTTGCTGCTGCCGACCTCGACCAGCAGCGCCTCGACTTTGGCAAGCACGTCGCTGGTCTGGCCTTCGATGCCGGCCTTGCGATCGTTGGCCACTTGGCCGGCTATGTGAACGAGGCCGCCATAGACGACTGCCTGCGACATGCGCGAGCCGGACTGAAAATACTTGATCATATCGGATCCTTTCGAGGTTCTCTTTTTGGGGGATCTGGTCAGCCGAACCAGGTGGGGAAAGCGTGGCGGACGTGGCCGGTCGCGTCGACGCCGAAGATCACGCGATAACGGTCGAGGCAGGTGCAGGGATGCGAGATGCCGAATTCGACGACGTCGCCGACGGCCACGTCGTCGCTCGGTGCAATCGACAGGAAGGAATGCTGGTCGTTGAGCTTGACCACCTCGGCGCGCGCCGCCGGCATCGGCAGCGGCTTGCAGGCACGAAAGACGGTGAGCGGCGTTGGAAAGCCCTGGTCGAACGACACGTCGCGCATGCCCATGCCGCAGATGACAAGGCCCGGCTCCGGACGCGACAGCACTTCGGCCCAAAGGCGTAGCGCAGGGCGAAAGGAATGCCGCGCCGAAGCGCTGATGCCGCCTATGGCAAAACCTTTGCGGGCATCGAGGGCGCCGAGCGAACGGTCATAGGTGCCGTGGTCGTGGAAGAAGATGGCGCCGCTGCGCAGCACCAGCGTTGCGTTGCCGTCGCTGGAAACGAGGGGTGCAAGCGCCGCGACCGCCTGGTCGAAGAAGGCGGAGCCGCCGGCCGTGACGATCAGGGGTGCGTCGCCGCCGACGCGGGCACGCAGCCGCAGGAACATGTCGGCGGTCATCGCCAGCAGGCCGGATATCACCTCATCGGTGCGACCGGGCTCGGGTTGCGCCGCCGCCCCTTCATAGGTCGCAACGCCGGCTATCAGCAGCCGCCCGCCGGCAGCCGTGATCGCATCGGCGATGGCCTCGGCTTGCGCGGTGGTGCGGGCGCCCGCCCTGCCCGCACCAAGTTCGACCAGCACATGCAAAGGCGGCAGTGCCGCATTGGCGCGCCAAGCCTCGGAAAGCGCGTTCACGGCGTCGACCGAGTCGGCAAAGACATAGAGCTCGGCATCCGGCCAGGCACCAGCAAGCACGGCCAGCCGGTTGGCGCCGCCGGCTCCGCCAACCTCATTGGCGATGATCAGCCGTGTCAAGCCGGCCTTCAGCATCACTGTCGCTTGCCTGATGTCGGCGACCGTCGTGCCCCATGCGCCGGCCTCGACCAGCGACCGGGCAAGGTCGGGCGCCATCGGCGTCTTGGCATGCGGAGCGATCGCAACATTGTGTTCGCGCGCATAGCGCAGGAACAGGTCGCGATTGGCGGAGAAGGCCGCCTCGTCGAGGGTCAGCACCGGAAGCGCCATGCGTCCATCGGCCGGATGCCAGTGCTCGGCCGCGACAAGGCTGCTGTCAAGCCCGGTTGTGCCGGGAGGCACGCCGCGGATGCGGTCGTCGAGCTGAAAATTTTCGTGCACCGAAAGGGCTGGAACCGGTGAGTTTTCAGTCATCCGATGCTAACCCTTTCACCGTCGCAGAACGAAGCCAGAATCGATCGCCGGTCACAGCCTGAGAGAGATACGTGCCAGAACCTTACGCCGGACCGATCATCGACGCCCATCATCATCTTTGGGATCTCAGCCTGGGACGGCATCCCTGGCTCGCCGCCACGGCCGGCGAGCGCGGCGGCCTGGGCGAGCTTGGCCCCTTGCGGCGGAACTATCTGCCCGGGGATTATGCGCGCGATGCCATAGGGCATAATGTCGTCGCCACCGTCCATGTCGAAGCCGGCTGGGCGAGTGGCGACTGCATCGGAGAAACGCGCTGGCTTGAAGCACTCGACAAATCGCGCGGCGTCGCCGCCCGCTATGTCGTTCACGTGCCGCTCGCCGATCGCCAGGCGCCTGCGCTGATCGAAGCGCAAGCCGCGTTCGAGCGTGTCGCCGGCGTGCGCGACATATTGAGCTGGGATCCCGACCCTGCCCGCCGTTTTGCGGCCCGTGACAGCATCATGGACGATCCGGCCTGGCGCGCCGGGCTTGCCTTGCTTGGCCAGCATCGGCTGGCCTTCGACCTGATGGTGTTTCCGCGCCAGCTCGCCGACGCGGGGCGGCTTGCCAGGGCCCTCCCCAACCAGCAATTCGTGCTCAACCATTGCGGTAGCCCGATCGACCGCGACGCCGATGGCATGCAGGTGTGGCGCGACGGGCTGCGGCTTCTGTCGCAATGCGACAACGTCGCCATCAAAATATCGGATCTGGTCGCCTACGATCATGACTGGACGCTCGACAGTCTGGAGCCCGTCGTCCTGCATTGCATCGATTGTTTCGGCACCGGTCGCGCTATGTTCGGCAGCGACTTTCCGGTCGCCGGCCTGCATGCCTCGTTCGATGACATATATGACGGCTTCAAAACCATCACAGCGGACTTTTCCGCCGACGAGCAGACGGCGCTGTTCTTCGGCAACGCAAAGCGCATCTATCGGCTCGACGATGTGTCATCGGCGCGCCTGCTCCCGGCCTGAGAGCAGCAGCAGGCCGAGGATCAGCGAGCCGAACAGGATGCTGCGCCAGCCGGGCGATGCGTTGACGACGGTAATCAGCGCGGTGATGGTGACCAGCAGGATGGCGCCGGGGATGGTGCCGGCATAGGTGCCGAGCCCGCCGAGGATCGAGGTGCCACCGAGGACCACGGCGGCAATCGAGGCGAGCAGATAGGGATCGCCGATGCCGACATAGCCCTGTCCGTTCATGCCCAACACGAGCACGCCGGCAAGTCCCGAGCAGAAGCCGCTGATGCCGTAGACCGCAAGCGTCGTGGACGTGACCGGAACACCGGACAATGCCGCGGCAAGTGGGTTGGCGCCCATGGCGAAAATCCGGGCGCCGAGCGATGTCGCATGCATCGTGGTCAGCACGATCACCGAGACGACCACCCACAACAATACGCCAGCGGGAATGCCGGCCGGCCGGCCATTGCCGAGCCAGTGGACCAGCGGGTTCTCGGCGGTCACGGCGCTGCCGCCGGCGATGATGATCAACAGACCCTGCAAGAATGTCGCCATGGCCAATGTCATGATCATCGGGTGGACGCGCAGCAAAGCGACGCCGAGCCCGTTGACCAGGCCGATTGCCGTGGTCAGCACCAGAACGGCAAGAATGGCGGTGATGCCGGTCGGATCCACCTGCCAAGACAGCAGCGGCAGGCTGACGGCGCTGACCGTGACGATGGCCGCGACGGAAAGGTCGATGCCGCCGGCGATCACCACAAAAGTCTGGCCCGCGGCAACCAGGCCGATGACGGCGCCGAGCTCCACCAGATAGCGCAGATGGCCATAAGCGCCGAAGCCGCGCGAAACGAAGCTCGCCACGATCCAGACCGCGGCAACGATGGCAACGGTGAGAAACGGCCGGCTGCGCAGGACCGTCAGGGCGCGTTTGCCGCCCGCGCTGTCATTCCATGCTGTCATTGCTGTGCCTTGCGGAATTGCGGGATGGCGACCGCGCCGATGATGATCAGGCCCTGGGCCACATATTGTGCGACCGGCGTGAAGCCGAGGAAGAACATGACGCTGATCATCAGGCTGAGCAGCAGGCTGCCGGCAAGCGCGCCGCGCATCGTGCCCTGGCCGCCGAGGAAGCCGATGCCGCCGAGCACCGCAGCGGCAATCGAGTTCAGGGTAAAGGCGGCGCCGATGACCGGGTCGCCCGAACCGGTCTGTGCGGCGACGAACAAGCCGGCGCCAGTGGAGAGCAGACCGCTGATCGCATAGGCCGCAATGCGCGCGCCGTCGACCGGCACGCCGGAGCGATAGGCGCCGACCGGATTCTCGCCGGCGGCATAGAGGCTCAAGCCAAGCGGCGTGGCGAGATAGAGCTTCCACAGGAGAATGATGACCACCAGCAGCACGAATGCCGCCGGTGTGTTGCCGGCAAGCAGGTCGGACAGCCACGCCGGGATTGCGCCGCCGGGCCGCGGCAGGATCAGCAGTGCGGCGCCGCCGGTGATGAACGACCCGGCAAGCGTCACCACGATGGCCGGCAGCCGAAGCCGTACCACGATGAAGCCGGTCGCCGCCCCGATGCCGAGGCCCGTCAGCGCCACTGCGGCAGTGCCCCCGGCGACGCCCAGCGGCCCGGCCATCGTCGTCGCGGCGATGACCGCGCCCAAGCTGACCGTCGCGCCGATGGCTAGGCTGATGCCGCCGGTGAGCATCAGGATCGCCTGCGCCATGGCGACCAGCGCCAATGGAAACCAGCTCTGGGTGAATTTGGCGAAGCCGGACGCCGTGAACAGGCCCGGAAAGAGGACGCCATAGGCGATGAGAAACACCAGGACGACGGCAAACAGGCTGCGCATGCCGACATTGCGACGCATCTGCACCGGCCAGTAGAGCGCATCGGTCTGCCGGGCGGAGGAAGATGTGTTCATGCCGCAACCTTCCGCTGTTCGGCGCCCATCGCCGCGGAGACGATGGCTTCCTCGCTCAGCGCTCCACGCGCCAGCATGGCGACGATGCGGCCTTCGCGGACGATGGCTACACGGTCGCAAAGGTGCACGAGTTCGGGCGTGTCGGAACTGAGCAGCACGACCGCCTTGCCGGCGGCGGCGAAATTGCGAAGCATCATGTAGATCTCACGTTTTGTTTCGACGTCGACGCCGCGCGTCGGATCGTTGAGCAGAAGCACCAGCGGGTCGTGCGGCATCCATTTCGCCAGCGCCACCTTCTGCTGGTTGCCGCCCGATAGAGCCTGCGCCGCCCGGCCGAGGTGACCCTTGATGCCGAGTTGGGCGGCAAGGCTTTTGGCCGTCTCGCCCTCTGCGCGGCGGCTGCGCAGCTTCAGCGCCGGCAGCCTGGCAAAGGCGGGCAGCATCATGTTGGTGATGATGGGATGGACCAGGTGCAGGCCCTCGCGCTTGCGATCCGCGGGCACATAGGCCAGCCCCAGCGCGTTGGCTTTAGGCACGCCGCCGGGCAGGCCGGAGGCGCCGTTGACGGTCGCCGACGCCGTCCGTGCCGGAATGGCGCCGTAGAGACCGAGCAGCAGATCTTCCTGCCCTTGCCCGACCAGGCCGCCAATGCCAAGCACTTCGCCCGTTTTGATATCAAGATCGACGTCGCGCATCAGGCCGGCCGAAAGATTTCGGACAGAGATAGCGTCGGCAGGCAAACTGGAAGGCTGCCATTGCGGAAAAAGATCACCGGGATCGCGGCCGACCATCAGCCGAACCAACCCGGCGGCGTCGGTGCCTTCCAGGGTGCGGTCGGCCGTGCAGGTGCCGTCCTTCAGAACGGTGACGTGCTGGCACAGCGCCATGACTTCGTTCAGTCGGTGCGAGATGTAGAGAATGGCGATGCCTTCGCCGCGCAACCGCTGCAGCAGATCGGTGAGAATTTTGGTTTCGGTTGCCGATAGCGACGATGTCGGTTCGTCGAGAATGAGCACGCGCGGCCGGCGGTAGAGCGCCTTGGCGATCTCCACCATTTGGCGGCGGCCGAGCGACAGATGCCCGACCGGCGTCGACAGCGGCTCGTGCAGCCCGACAAGTTCGCATGCGGTCCTCGCCCGCGCAGCGAGTTCGCGGTAGTCAATCAGGCCGAACCGTTTGGGATAGGCGCCGAGACCAATATTTTCGGCGATGGAAAGACTGGCCGTCAGGCTGAGTTCCTGCTGGACGACGGCGATGCCGGCCTGCCGCGCAACAGCCGGCGTCATGCGTGAGACCGCGCGTCCATCGACCTCGATCGTCCCGCCATCCGGTCTCAAGGCGCCGGACAAAAGGTTGATCAAGGTCGACTTTCCGGCGCCGTTCTCGCCGAGCAGCGCATGCACGCGGCCCGGATGGAGAGCGATTGAAACGTCGCGCAGGACGGGGTTGCCGAAGAAAGACTTCGACACACCCCGCGCCGCGAGCAGCGGAGCCATGGTTGTCAACGCTACAACCCTTCAGGCTTATTTCTGAGCCAGCAGCTTCTTGAACAGCTCCTCATCGTAAGGAGAAAAGATGTAGCCGTCAGCCGGGAAGTCCTTGGCCCGGGCGAGGTATTCGTCGATGTTGGAATTGTCGATTACCGGCAGCGGAATCTTGACGAAAGCCGGCACATCCTTGCCTTCCAGCGCCTGGACGGCAGTGTAGGTGGCGAAGGCGCCGAGCCAGTTCGGCTGCATCGTCGCCCAGCTCTTCAAGCCCTTTTCTTTCCAGAGTTCCAAAAACTGCCGGGCGTTCTCACCGGTGATCGGCACCTGTTCACGGCCCTGCTTGTCGAGGGCCAGCACGGCGCCTGCCGACAGAGCGCCGCCGAGCGACAGGATGCCGTCGATCTCGGGGTTGGCGAAGAGGAGGCTGGTGACGGCTTCCTGTGCCGGCGCGACGTTGTAGGGCGTGTTGGTCTCGGCAAGCACCGTCACGTCGGGATGGGCCTTGAGCTCAGCGTCGGCGCCTTTGCGCCTGTCATCGCTGACCGAAACCCCGGCGGGGCCATTGAGGATCAGGATCTTGCCCTTGCCGCCGATGGCGTCGATCAGGAACTTGGCGGCCTGGTCGCCCCATTGCGAAGAATCGGTGTTGACCTTGGCGGTGACCTTGTCGGTGTCGACGAGGCTGTCGAAGTTGATGATGGCGATGCCCTTGGCGCAGGCGTCGGCCAGAACGCGTGCCGGTGCGGTCGACGAACCGGCGATCAGGATGATGGCGTCGACATCGGAATCGATCATCGACTGAATCTGCTGGATCTGGACGTTGGCATCGCCCTGAGCGTCGGTGACGACGAGCTTGTCGACCAGTCCCTGCTTCTTCAGGGTCTCGACTTCGGCTTCGATCGTGCCTTGGGTCTGCTTCATCCAGGTCGGCACGGAATAGATGTTGGCCCAGCCGATCGTGTACGGCGCCTTGCGGTCGCCCTTGATGCAGTTGGCGGCGGCATTGGCCTGCGAGGCGACGCCAAAGCTCAGCACGAGACCGAGGCAAAGCGCGCTGGCGGATGCGAAAAACGGTGATTTCATCATGACTGTTCCCTTCAGAGGTTGTGGCCTCGACGTGCAGAACAAGGGCGAGGAACCCGTCGGTCGCCGGGTCTTGGAAACCGTGTGTCCTCTAGGGATTTGTCTGCGTCAGGCTCGTTAGTTTGTCTGGTATTTCAGACAATGTGTCTGTATATCGGACAAATTGGATGCTAGACCGAGCCTTGACATCTTTCAAGCGCCTTGAGACGAGAACCGAAATGATTTTGGCGGATGGTCATGAGCGACGGCACTAACGATGCGATCGGGAAGGAAGCCGGCGCGGAGCCGCGCAACGGCGAACGACGACGCGGCATTGACCGCGTCATCATGCTGCTCGAGGCGTTGCTGCGGCACCGCGCGCCAATGCGCGTCGGCGACATCGCCAAAATGATCGGCGCGCCGCGTTCGACCACCTACGAGATCGTCAACAGCCTACTCGACGCCGAAATGCTCGAAAACGTCGGCGGTGAAGGTTACGTCTATTTCGGACGCGCCATGCATCTGTTCGGCTGGGCCTACTCACATCACAATGCCCATTACCGTCGCATCATCGAGACCTTGGATAAGTTGGCCGCCGAGACAGGCGAGACGGTCCAGCTATGCGGCCTGCGTGGCAACAAATACGTCGTTCTTGACTGCCGAGATTCGCCGGGCCCGTTCCGGATCTCAAGCGATGTTGGGGTTGAGGTGCCGATCCCATGGACGGCATCCGGACGGCTGCTCCTCGGCCATATGAACGAGCAAGAGTTGAGGGATTTCATCCCATCTGGCGACTACAAGCTTCCCGACGGCCGCATCATTGCACCAGCCGAATTCTTTGCCGATGTTGCCCTGGCCCACCGGCAGGGTTTCAGCGAGACCGCCGCTCTGGCGGACCGCTTCACCTGGTGCATGGCAGCGCCCATCCATGACGGCCACGGCGCCATCAAAAGGACCTTGTGTCTGGTGTTACCCGTCGACACGCCGGAGCCACGGCGCGACGAACTGCTTGCCTTGCTGCGCGAGCGCGCCCGTGGACTGTCTCTGGCGGGAGGCTGACGATCAGCCGTCGTGCCCTCTGGTTGAAGCCTTTTAAAGGCACATGGATTCCGCTCTTCCCCATTGGTTCCATTTAGGTTCGGGACCTTAGTCCCTTAGTCGGTGGATAAGGTCCGAACCAGGGAACACGCAACCGGAAGCCACATTAGGAGAAGACCGTCGATCAAAGTCCCTTCATCGCCGGTTGAGGATCCCGCCGCTCTTACTGTCGAGAGCGCGGCGGGATCCTTACGCGTGGAGCGAGCACATGAGATTTGTCGAGATTCAGATGTGCTTACGGCCCTGCTTCTCGCTTCTTCGTGTGCAGGATATTCGCTGTTTTCGGAGGCCATCTGGTTCCTCCACGCTACGCAAAGATGGTGTTGCTGCCGGACCTCGATAAAATGACGACTGCATCATCTACACCCAGCTTGCCCGATTCCATCGACTTGCAAGTTCAAAAGCGCCCAGAGGTGCAAAGGTCTGCCGGCGTGACACAGCGCGCAGTCGGTCTGGAGCCGCCAGTGCCATCCAGCAAGCGGTAAGAATCAGCGGAGGTTTTGTGGCTCCCCAGCTATCAGAGAGCGCCGGCGATTATTGACAGACCCGGCTCTTGAAATTGGCTGAAATCGCCGCTCCACATTTCCGCATCTGTTTGAATTGTGTTTGTCAACTAGTGCGAACGCTATGGCGAAGCAGGTTGAGCTGGCGGCGTTCCTGGCTGATCCCCGCCAGTGCTTGATCGCGGCGTGGGATCCTTGTCGAGCTTGGGATTTCGGTCCACCGGTTCGCCATTCACATCATCGGCCTTGGAGTTTGCAGGGTCCGTTTGGCCAGGATTTGGGCTGTAAGTATCTGGCGATGGAACCCGGCTGTTTTGCTGTGTCGCCGGTGTCTTAGCCTGCTCGCCATAGATTTCAGCGATCCCCCAGGCAACGAGCGCCAAGACAAGGCCTGCCAAGAGCACGCCAAGGACCGGTCGCCCCAAGCCACCCTGCCTGGCCCGCTTTTCCGGAATGTTTCTGCTCATGATCGCAACCTTGGGCTAAGAGGAGTGGCCCGCGCTCCAGGAGCGAAGACGCGAGACGGTCAAGAGTTCCGGACGTTGGCCATGCGGCGAACAGGGAACTCGCTGCACATACCGAACTCGCTGGCGCTGTTGATGTTCCCACGGAATACAAACAGCGCGCCGCCGGGAGCCGGACTGGCAATTTGGGTTGGAGTCGCTGGAACGAGCCAGCTCAAGGTCAACGAGCGGCGGTGTGCGTAAGCGGGCATTGCGAGCCAGACTGGAACTTTGCCGAATCTGCCGCGTTGCCGACCATGGCCGACTACAACGAGACCACCAATCCGGTGCTGACCGGTTGCAAGGCCCGCGTTGCCACCAGGGACATCTGTTTGAAGGCTAGCTGAAATTTGCTCCTCGTTGTCGGCGATTCCGCCCAATGGAACATCCTGATCCGCTCGCGGTTGGGGAAGCCCGGGCCAGCTCAGGAGCATCATCATGAACGTCGAACGTAACCCGGCCGAAGACAGAGGCGATATTCAGTCTGGGGTGACAGAGGACAAGACGCCGGGATTCGACCCGGCGGCGGCGCCTATGGAAACCGATGCCGAAGCGGCAGACACCGGCGCCGTGCCGGTTCCCGCAGCGACGGGCACGCCGGCTTTCGCTAATCAAGCAAGCTTCGCCAATGCGATGCGGCGGCCGGACGACGAGAGCGCCCCGGCCCCGAGTAAAAACGGCCCGGTGCTGGCCATTGTCGCGCTTGTCGTCGTTGCCGCCGTCGTGTTCGTTGTCGCCGCGATGCTGGCGCGATAGCAGATCCTGCGCTTGCGCCAAACCTCTGCCCTGCGAAGCGATCAGGGATGCGGTCGTCGCAGCAGGCGATCAGCGGCTGGAAAAACAAGCTGCAGGTTGCAGCGGCGCATGGCACGCCGGCCGGCACCCTGGCCGAGCAGCATTGCGGCATGGCCGAACCCGGCTCGGCCGCCAAGGTTGAGGCCGGATGCTCGTTCGAAGCAGGAACATTTCACATCAAGCCAAGTTCGGGCTTGCAGAGCTTGTCGTCAAGGAACAGCACATGAAGGCCCTCACATGGCACGGCAAAGGCGAGATACGCTGTGAACAGGTGGCCGATCCGACGATCCAGGATGAACGCGACATCGCTGCAGAAAGTTCAGAACGGCGATATCGACCCGTCATTCCATCGCGCTGGCCTCAAGGCCGGGCCCGAACTTTACAAAACCTTCCGCGACAAGGAGGACGGCTGCATCAAAGTCGTGATGCGCCCGCACGGCTGACCGTTCTGCCCCAGTGGCCCGACTTTGTTGTCCGGCCGTCTGCATGCTGAAAAGGCGAGAGTTGAAAATGGCCAAGGACAAACCCGTATCGACAAACCCGGCCGCCACACCTCCGGTCAGATCGCCTGATGCCGCCGGCCTGCCACATCCCCGTCGCGACGCTGAAAACAGCGATTCCGGCGCCAAGCCGACGGCGCCCAAGACCGCTGGCGCCCAGCAAGCGTCCAGATCGCCGCTCGACAGCCGCATTGCAAATCGCAATGCCGGCCGTCCTCGTCAGGCAGGCACGACGCCTCGGCCGACCGACGAACCGCTGGAGTAAAATGAAACCTAAGCTGCGGCGCGGGTATCCGCACCGCGGTGTGTGTGCGCAGTCAGGGTCTTCCTGCCCTGCCGACAGGGCCATACAGGTCTTGATCTCTCGTGGATCGTCGGGATCGGCAATCAATACTTTAGCGGGAAATTCGATGGTACCGTTGGCTGGGATCGAACCAGCGACCTCCGGATCCACAATCCGGCGCTCTAACCATCTGAGCTACAACGGCACGTTCGCCTGAGCCAGATCGTGGTGAAAATTCATTCTCCGAGATCCGCTCTGTCGTTCGGCGATGCGTCCAATACGGTCTATCAGAGACTAATTCAAGGCCTTTGATAAGGCAAAGCCGGTTCCGCCAACAGGCGCCGGTTTCTTCGGCAAAAGAAAAAGGCCGGCGGGAGGAGGTGCCGGCCTTTTCCTGTTACGAGCCAGCGGGAGGAGGTGCTGGCTGGTCACCCCGGAGAGCAGAGGGAGGAGGTTCCACTCGCCGGGTATTCATTTGGACAACTCTATCGCACACCTATTTGTCTGACGAAATGCGACGTTTTGATGCATCGCAGAGTTGTGCGCAATTATTAGGCGGCCTTGATGTCCTTCAGGGCCTTCTCGAAAGCGGTCTTGACCGGCTTGGAGACGTCTTCGGCAGCCTTCGAAGCAACAGCCTGGAAGTCCTTGGCCTGCTCGACCGTGGTCTCGACGCGCTTGCGCAGGAAGGCGGTCTGCAGTTCGACCACTTCCGACAGCGACTTGGCGCCGATGAGGGCCTCGAGATGCGAGAAGCCGGCTTCGGCATTGGCGCGCAGAGCGGCGATGGTCTTGAGCGACAGGTCGCTGGAAACGGTCTTGGCAGTCTCGAAGGTCGATTCCAGGACTTTCTGGGTCTCTTCGGCGCCGGTCTTCAGCTTGGAGTAGGCTTCCTTCGACTGCTCGACGCCCTTTTCGGCGAAAGCGCGGATCTGGTCGGTTGCCTTGGAAGCGTCGAAGCTCGGGAATTCGACGTTTTCGATGGTCTCAGCGGTCTTGGCCTTGGTCATTTTCCATCCTTTCGGGTAGCGGCTTTGACAAAAAGCCGTCTCGTTCATGTATGATGGCAATATAGCGGTTTTTTTGTGCGATGCAATATCTTTGTTGCAGTGCACCATAAATTTCTTCCCGTGCGTCACCCAAGAGGTTATCCAAGGGCATTCCGAGAGGCTGTTAACCAAGTGGCCAGAGATTCCACCTGCTTCCCGCGATGGCTTGTGGACCTTCGCCGCGCGGGCTTTTATTAACAAAGCGTTAACTGCAAATTGCCCGCCTTGTAGGTTCGCCAAGAGGGGTTCGCCAAGAGGTTTCACCGAAAGGGTCCGCCAAGCGCATGCCTTCCGAGAACTACTCTTTCCTCGATGTCGCCGTGCTTGATGCGGTTCGCCAGCGCTTCGCCGCCGGCGACGCGATCGCGATTCTGTCGGCCGACCTCGAACAGGTGATCTGGGCCAACGGCCCGGGCGCTGCGGTGTTCGGCTATCCCGACATCGAGGCCATCATCGGCGCCTCGGCACAGCTGCCGCTGATCGCCAGGCGTCAGATCATGGCGACCGCGGGCTTCCCGCAGATCGGCAGCGACCGCGCCATTACGGTACGGCTGGCGACCGGCATCACCAGCCGCGCCGTCGGCTTCCTGGCCAGTGCGGTGACTATGCCGGACGGCGAAAGCGCCATCATGCTGGTGGTGCCGGCAGCGCAGGCCGGCTCGCGCAGTGCTGCCGACATTGCGGCCCGCGCGATCAGCGGCTTTACCGAAGACGGCCATTTCATCGCCTTTGTCGACGCCGCCGGCACTGTCGAGGCGGCTTCGGATGGCTTTGGCGCGCTCGCCATCCGGCCTGAGACGCTGGCCGCGCTTGTCGCCGACGTGGCGAGCCAGGACGACCGCATCGTCAAGCGGCTGGTCCCCGGCGGCGCCACGTCCTATCCGGCCGGCTTCGCGCGCCTGACCGAGTCCAGGCATCTGCTGGTGGTCATCGACGAGGATCAGCTCGGTGAGGAAAATCCTGTCGGCGAGCTGGATGCCGAACCTGCTGCAGCGCAGGTCGACGATGGCCCGGCGCAAGCCGCCGCGGAGAACGCGGTAACGGTGGATGCGGTGGCTGACCACCCCCCCGCAAGCGGGAATCAGGGCGCCCCACTCGCGGCCGCGCCTGACGTCGGGGAGACAGGTCCGGCTGCCACCGAGCATGATGCTTCGGCGTCAACCGATACAAAGGCGGATCATCGCGAGCAGACGACCGGTCGCGAGCAGGCGGCGAATGACAGCGCGCCGGCGCAACATGATCATTGGTACTTCCATGCCGGCGAAGAGCCGCAGGCGGGCGAGCCGGACAGCCCGGCGCAGGCCGAGCCGGATTCTGTTTCCCCGGCCGAGAGTGCGCAGTTGGACTGCAGTGCCGCTGCGCCCGCCCTGCCCTCTGACGCAGCCCCACCGGCTGCGCCTCCCGCCAAACGTGAGATCGACCGCTCGGCGCCGCCGCTGCGCTTCGTCTGGCGCACCGACGCCGAGGGCAAGTTCAGCGCGCTGTCGCCGGAATTCGGCGACATTGTCGGCAAAGCCGCCGCCGACGTGATCGGCCGCCGCTTCAAGGACGTCGCGACAATTTTCGGCCTCGACGCCTCGGGCGAGATCGCGGGCCTGCTTGAACGGCGCGACACCTGGTCGGGCCGCTCGGTACTGTGGCCGGTTGCCGGCTCCGACCTGAAGATACCGGTCGATCTGGCAGCACTGCCTGTCTATGGCCGCAGCCGCGCCTTCGAAGGTTTTCGTGGTTTCGGCGTCGCCCGCGCCGGCGATGCGGTGGTCGATCCGGAAGCAATCGGCATGGCGCTGGTCCCCAATGGCGCGCCAGCGGCAGCAGCCGAGCCGGCCCCGGAACAGCCCGTGGCGGAAGCTCCCAAGGCGGCCGATCCGTTCGAGGGCGAAGTGCCGGCACTGACCATCGTGCCGAAGCAGGAACGTCGTTTTGCCGACAAGGTCATCCGGCTGGCCGAGCATCGGCAGCCCGCCAACGACAAGCAGCCGACAAGCGAGAGGGGCCTGTCGACGCTGGAGCGCAGCGCTTTCCGCGAAATCGGCGAGCGGCTGAAGAAGGACAATCCCCCGCCGGAGCAGCCGGAGACTGCCAAGCAGGCCGAACCGGCCAATCCGGATCAGGTAACGCCAGACCAGGCCAAGGCAGATGAGCCCAAGCCGGATCATGTCGAGGCGAACCAGGCTGAAACAGCCGCGCCAGCCCGGCGGCCCGCCGAGGTCTCGAGTCCGGGCGAAGCCCGCCCGGCTGCCGTGGCTGAACCATCGGCAACCGCACCCGAAAGCGAAACGGCTGAGGCCGAACCGCCGGAAAGCGATGCCGAGGACGAAAAGGACCTGACGCGGCTTGACGGCGAGCAGCCGGACGACGGCCTTGCGGACAGCGAAGCAGGCGAGGCGAAGGCGCCGACAGTGTCGCGCTCCCTGCTCGACTATGCCGATCCCGAACCAGGCTCCGTCACCGAAGACAGTACGGAAGCAACGTCGTCCAACGACGAACTTGCGCCGGCTTCCGAACCGGATGATACGCAAGCCCAAGAGATCGTCGAGGCCGCAGAGCCACAGCCGGTTGTTGCCGAGACGCCGGCCAATGCCGGTGAAGACGACAGCATGACGTCGGCCGACTTCCGCGATGCCGAGGACAATGAGGATTGGGCGCCGTCCGACGAGGCGACCGATTCCGCCGTGGAAGACGGGGACAAGGCCGGCGATGCGGACACAGTGCCGGCAGAACCACAGCGCCTGAAAGTGCCGCCGCTCAAGCTTGAGGGGTTCATGCCTTCGGCATTCTCGGCCGGAGATGAACACAAGGCCCCTGACACGTCGATCCTCGGCAAGCTGCCGGTGCCGCTGCTCATCCATTCGGGCGACGAGCTTCATTACGCCAATGAGGAATTCCTCGGCCTGACCGGCTATGACACGCTTGAGGACCTGAGCGACGCCGGCGGGCTCGACGCGCTGTTTGCCGATCCCTATTCAGAAATGGCCGGCGAAAGCGACCACACACTCAAACTGAAGACGCGCGAGGGCCAGGAATTTCCGATCGAAGCCATTTTGCGTTCGGTGCCGTGGCGCGCCGGCAAGGCGCTGATGCTGGTGGTGCGACGTACCGGCGATAACGAGCCGCCGATGGTTGCGCATCTCGCAGCCGAGGAGCAGACGCAGCCCGATGTCTCCGAACTCAAAGCGCGCATTGCCGAGATGCGCACCATCATCGACACCGCGACCGATGGTGTGGTGTTGATCGGCCGCGACGGCGACATCCGCTCGATCAGCCGGCCGGCCGAGGCGCTGTTCGGCTTCGACAGCGACGACGTCACCGGTAAACCGTTCGCCTCGCTGTTTGCCATCGAAAGCCAGCGCGCGGCGCGCGACTATCTGAACGGCCTGTCCGAGCCCGGCGTGGCGAGTGTGATGAACGATGGCCGCGAGGTGATCGGGCGCGAGGCGCAAGGGCGCTTCATCCCGCTGTTCATGACCATCGGCAGGCTGCCCAATGACAGCGGCTTCTGCGCCGTGGTGCGCGACATCACGCAGTGGAAGCGGGCCGAAGAGGATCTGACCCAGGCGCGCGCGGTGGCCGAGCGCGCCTCCTCGCAGAAGACCGATTTCCTCGCCCGCATCAGCCACGAGATCCGCACGCCGCTCAACGCCATTATCGGCTTTTCCGAGCTGATGGTGGACGAGAAGTTCGGCCCGGTAGCCAATGACCGCTACCGCGACTATCTCAGAGACATCAACCGCTCGGGCAACCATGTGCTCGATCTCGTCAATGACCTCCTCGACATTTCGAAGATCGAGGCCGGCCAGCAGGAAATGGACTACGAGGCGGTGTCGCTCAACGATACGCTGGCCGAGACGGTGGCGATGATGCAGCCGCAGGCCAACCGCGAGCGTGTCATCATTCGCTCCAGCTTCGCCTCGCGACTGCCCGAAGTGGTCGCCGACCTCAGAAGCGTGCGCCAGATCGCGCTCAACATCCTGTCCAATGCCATTCGCTATACGCAAGCCGGCGGACAGGTGATCGTGTCGACCGCCTATGAAACCTCCGGCGACGTTGTCATGCGGGTGCGCGATACCGGCATTGGCATGAGCCATGCCGAGATCGAGCAGGCGCTGAAGCCGTTCAAGCAGATCAATGCGCTGAAGCGCGGGCGTGGCGACGGCACCGGTCTCGGCCTGCCGCTGACCAAGGCGATGGTGGAAGCCAACCGCGCCCGCTTCACCATCACCTCGACGCCGGGCGAAGGGACGCTGGTCGAGGTCGCCTTCCCGTCGACGCGGGTGCTGGCCGAATAGGGCCGGCCATTCCCGGGCGAGAATCCCGGACAAAGAAAAGGCGTCCAACAGGACGCCTTAAATGGGATTTGCTGTCACAACGGGGGCTTGAGCGAATCTGATCCTCAGGGGACGAGGAACGGGATTTCTCCCTCAAGTTACGTGCGACTATCGACGCCGGGCCTTAACAACTCCTTACCGGCCGTCCAAAAAATTTACGAATGTGTACCACTCATGAAATCTAGGTAAATTCGACCGACATATCTGGTTAACCATCCCGGCCGCGTCACTCAGCCAGCTGCGGCAGGTTCCTGAACAGCTCCAGCGCCTCTGGATTGGCCAACGCTTCCTTGTTCTTGATGGCGCGGCCATGCACCACGTCGCGCACTGCAAGCTCGGTGATCTTGCCCGATTTGGTGCGCGGAATGTCGCTGACGGCGACGATCCTTGCCGGCACGTGGCGCGGGCTGGCGCCGCTGCGGATCTTGGAACGAATGCGCTTTTCCAGATCCTCGTCCAGCGTCACGCCGGCGGCCAGCCGCACGAACAGCACGACGCGGACGTCATTGTCGAAATCCTGACCGATGCACAGCGCCTCAAGGATCTCCGGCATCTGTTCGACCTGATTGTAGATCTCCGCCGTGCCGATGCGCACACCGCCCGGATTGAGCGTCGCGTCGGAACGGCCGTGGATGATCATGCCGCCATGCGCGGTCCATTCGGCGAAGTCGCCGTGGCACCAAACATTGTCGAAGCGCTCGAAATAGGCGGCCTGGTATTTCTTGCCCTCAGGATCGTTCCAGAAGCCGATCGGCATCGACGGGAACGCTTTTGTGCAGACCAGCTCACCCTTTTGCTCGCGGATCGGCTTGCCGTCATCGTCCCATACATCGACGGCAAGGCCGAGGCCGGGACCCTGGATCTCGCCGGTCCAGACCGGTTGCGTCGGTACGCCGAGCACGAAACAGGAGACGATGTCGGTGCCGCCGGAAACCGAGGCGAGATGTACGTCCTTCTTGATGCCGTCATAGACGAAGCGGAAATCCTCCGGCGACAACGGTGAGCCGGTGGAGGAAATAGCCCGCACACTCGACAGATCATGGCTGCGGATCGGCTTGAGCCCGGCCTTGCGTACGGAATCGATGAATTTGGCCGAGGTGCCGAAAAAGGTCATCTTCTCGGCATCTGCGAAGCTGAACAGCACATTGCCGTCGGTGTGGAAGGGCGAGCCGTCATAGAGCAGCAGCGTGGCGCCCGAGGCCAGGCCCGACACCAGCCAGTTCCACATCATCCAGCCGCAGGTGGTGAAGTAGAAGAAGCGGTCGCCTTCGATGAGTCCGGCATGCAGCCGGTGTTCCTTGACATGCTGGACCAGCGTGCCGCCGGCCGAATGGACGATGCATTTGGGAATGCCGGTGGTACCTGACGAGAACAGGATGTAGAGCGGATGCGCGAACGGCAGCCGCTCGAACGTGACCGCTTTGGCGGTAAAGGGTAACAGCGCCTCTTCGAGCGCCACGGCCTTGTCGATGATCGCTGCGATATCGCGCGAGGTACCGAGATAGTCGACGATCAGGACCTTGCGGACGGTTTCGAGCTTCGCCGCAACGGCAGCGATCTTGTCGGCTACCTCGATTGCCTTGCCATTGTACCAATAGCCGTCCGGCGCAATGAATATGACCGGCTCGATCTGGCCGAAACGGTCGAGCACGCCCTGCTCGCCGAAATCGGGGGAACAGGACGACCAGACCGCGCCGATGGAGGCGGCCGCCAGCATGGCGGCGACGGTTTCCGGCATGTTGGGCATCATCGCCGCGATGCGGTCGCCCTTTTTCACCTTGAGCGACAGGAAAAGCTGCTGAAAGCGCGAGGTCAGCTGGTGCAGTTCGCTCCACGACAGCCGCCGCTCGATCTTGTCCTCGCCGCGAAAGACGATCGCGTCACCGGAACCGGTCTTCTTCAGCAGGTTCTCGGCGAAGTTCAGTGTCGCTTCGGGAAAGAACGATGCGCCGGGCATCTTGTCGCCATCGACGAGCACGGGCTCGCCCGCATCGGTCCCTTTGTCGCCGACAATGCCGCAAAAGTCCCACAGCAGGCTCCAGAAGCCCTCGCGATCCTCGACCGACCAGCGGTGCAGTTCGGCGTAGGAGGCGAAGGATGTGCCGCTTTTGGCCGCTGCTGCCTTCATGAACGCGGTCAGTGGTGCTGCGTCGATCTGGTCTTGCGTCGGGGTCCAGAGCGGTGCTTCGGCAGCCATTATCGATCCTCCTTGAAGCCCGTCGCGTCGCAAGATAGATATGCTTTTGTTTTGATGCACGTCGTTGTCCCGGAACCGCTGCACTCTTCCGGGCGACATGCACTAGCCTCAGCTTTACAGGCGCGCTGTCCCAAAAACGCCGCGCCTCGTAGCAGGCTGAAGCTGCATCGCTTATGCCTACCACCGTGCGGCAGAGCAAGATTTTGTTCCGCTAAACTCGGCCATGTGTGCGCAATTGCCATCGCCGGGCCATAAAGACTTGAAATGCCTCAGCCCTAAGTCGTAGTGACGACTGGAAGGCGTGGTGACAACTGGCGGTTACACCCGTCAGGCGATTTTTATCGGAATGAAAGCAACCGGGGCAATATGCCATCACCTTTGATCCGGCGCGGAATATGGGCGATCGGCGTTGCCGTGCTCGTCATCGCGCTGGTCGTCGCCGCTCTGCCGCTGATTGCCTCGACCCGGATCGTGCGCGATCGCATTGCCTGGGAGATGAGCGCGTGGAGCGGATTCAGGGTCACCATCGCCGGTTCGCCGCGCATCGAGGTGTGGCCGAAGTTCCGCGCCATATTGAGCGACGTCACGCTGTCGCAGTGGACCGAGACCGACGCGCCGCCGGTGATCGAGGCCGAACGGGTCGAGGTCGACCTTTCGGCCATGGCGGCGCTGCAGGGCGATGTGGTGTTTTCGACGGCGCGGCTGGTGCGGCCGACGATCCGGGTCCAGCGCGCCGCAAACGGCATATTCCTGCCCGCCATACCAACGGGCGGACGCATCACCCGCTCCATCGACACGGCGCGCGGCGTGGTCAACGCCGATCCGACGAAGCCGGATCTGAGCAAGCTGCCCGCCGATCCGTTCGGCACCGTGGAATTCAGGGACGGCCGTATGGTCGCCTCCGTCGGCGGCAAGGACGTCGAATTGCTGACCAGCCTGTCCGGCCAGGCGAGCTGGGCAGCGATGAACAGCAACGCGACCTTGTCGGCGACCGGAATCTGGCGCGGCGAGAGCATCACCGTCGATGCCGCCTCGCCCAAGCCGCTGGTGCTGTTTGCCGGCGGCGCCGCACCGGTCACGTTTTCGTTCAAGGCAGCGCCGGCCAGCTTCTCGTTCGACGGCACGGCCAGCATGTCGCAAAACGCCTATTTCGATGGCCAGGCGAAATTCGCCGCGCCCTCGCTGCGGCGCGTGCTGGAATGGTCGCAGGCCGGCATTGCTCCTGGTACGGCGATCGGTTCGGTCTCGGTTTCGAGCAAGATCACGGCGACCGCCGGCCGCGTCAAATTCGAAAACACCGCGGTGACGCTCGACAACAACCCGGGAATGGGGGCGCTGGATTTTTCGTTCGGCGACGCCTTGCCGGTGATATCAGGCACACTCGCCTTCGATACGCTCGACCTCAGGTCGCTGTTTTCGGCCTTCACGCCGCTGGCGCCGACCGGCGAGACCGGTCCCGGCGAAATCGACACCAGCTTCGCCGACCGGATCAATCTCGATCTGAGGCTGTCAGCGGCACATGCCTCGGCCGGCGCAATCCAGCTTGCCGACGTCGCCGCTACGGCGCAGGTGAAGAACGGGCTTGCCGTCTTCGATATCTCCGATGCGTCGGCCTTTGGCGGCAACGTGCAAAGTAGCCTGCGTTTCGACCGCAAACCGGAGGGCTCGCAGGTCGAGATCCGGCTGCTCGCCTCCGACATTGACGGCGCCGCTTTCGGCACCGCGGCCGGAATGACGCGGCTGGTGCCGGCCAGCACCGGCACTGTCTCGGTCATTCTCAAAGGGCCGGGCAAATCCTGGGACTCGATCTTCGAGAACGCGGACGGCTCGGTCTCTGCGACGTTCGGGCCGGGCGCGCTGAGCGGGCTCAATTTGCCGGCATTTCTGAAGCACACGGAACAGGGCGGCTTCTTCGCGCTCGACGACGTCTCGGACGGGACACTGCCGATGGACGGCGCCGAGCTCAAGGCCACCATCTCGAAGGGTGTGGCAAGGCTGGACAAGGCCGAGGCCAATTCGGCGAAATACAAGGTCTGGCTGTCCGGCATCGCCTCTTACGGCGGACGCGGATTGGCGCTTTCGGGGGGTGTCACTCAGGCCGACCCGGCAGCGGCACCGGTCAATGGCCAGCAGGGATCCAACCAGTCGTCATTCTTCGTCGGCGGCACCTGGAGCACGCCGTTCATCTCGCCGATCAGCCGCGGCGTCTCAGGCGAATAGGCGGACCCTTACCGGGATCGCCCTATCCCTCGTTTGACGCAATCAACCGCGCTGCGCGGCCTGTTCGTCGAGCTGGCGTTGCACCTCACGCCGCTTGTTGGCGACCGAAGCGATGATGACGCCTACCGCCACGACGGCGATCAGGATGGTGCAGGCGGCGTTGATTTCCGGCGTCACGCCGAGCCGCACCTGGCTGTAGATCTTCATCGGCAGCGTGGTGGCGCCAGGCCCGGAGGTGAAGGAGGCGATGACCAGGTCGTCAAGCGACAGGGTGAAGGCCAGCATCCAGCCGGAGACGATGGCCGGCATGATGACCGGCAGCGTGATCTGAAAGAAGGTCTTTACCGGCGTTGCGCCGAGGTCCAAGGCAGCTTCTTCCAGCGAACGATCGAACGACACCAGGCGCGACTGCACGACGACGGCCACGAAGCACATGGTCAAGGTGATGTGAGCAAGCGTCACGGTCAGGAAGCCACGGTCGAGACCGACGGCAACGAACAGCAGCAGCAGCGACAGGCCGGTGATGACTTCCGGCATGACCAGCGGCGCAAACACCATGCCGGAAAACAGGATGCGGCCGCGGAAGCGGGTGTAGCGGGTCAAGGTCAGTGCCGCCAGCGTGCCGAGCACGGTTGCCACAGTGGCGGAGATGACACCCACACGCGCGGTCACCCAGGTGGCGTCCATCAGCCCCTGATTGTGGAACAGCGAGGCATACCATTTGGTCGAGAAGCCGCCCCAGACGGTGACCAGCTTCGACTCGTTGAAGGAGAAGACGATGAGCAGCACGATCGGCAGATAGAGAAAGGCAAAGCCCAGCACGACCGAGGTGACGTTGAAGCGGCTCCAGGTGGCGTTCATTTGTCCTGCTCCTGGGCGCGTGCCTGGGCCTGCTGGAAGAGCATGATCGGCACGATCAGGAGCAGCAGCAGGATGACGGCGACGGCCGACGACACCGGCCAGTCACGGTTGGCGAAGAATTCATTCCACAAGGTCTTGCCGATCATCAGCGTCTGCGAGCCGCCGAGCAGATCGGGAATGACGAACTCGCCAACCGCTGGAATGAACACCAGCAGGCAGCCGGCGATGACCCCGGGCAGCGACAGCGGGAAGGTGATCTTCCAGAAGGCTGATGTCGGCGGGCAGCCGAGATCCTTTGCCGCCTCGATCAGCGAATAATCCATCTTTTCCAGCGAGGAATAGAGCGGCAGCACCATGAATGGCAGGTAGGAATAGACGATGCCGATGAAGATCGCCGTGTAAGTGTTGAGGATGATCAGTGGCTGATTGATGATGTGCAGCGACAACAGCAGCTGATTGAGCAGACCCTCGGGCTTGAGGATGCCGATCCAGGCATAGACGCGGATCAGGAACGACGTCCAGAACGGCAGGATTACCAGCATCAGCAAGGTCGGACGGATCGTCGCCGGCGCGCGGGCCATGCCGTAGGCGATCGGGAAGCCGACGAGCAAGGTCAGGATCGTCGAGACTGCAGCGATGATAACGCTGGTCACGTAGGCTTTGAAGTAAAGCGCGTCCTGCGTTAGCCAGACATAATTGTCGAAGCTGAGTTCGCGGAAGCGGACAAAGAACCCGGACATGCCGTCCCTGAAATCGAGCGCCGGCGTGTAGGGCGGCATGGCGATCGCCGACTGCGACAGCGAAATCTTGAAGACGATGATGAACGGGATGAAGAAGAAGAACAGCAGCCAGAGATAAGGCACGATGATGACGAGCCGGCTGACGAAGCCGGCGCCGAGCCGTGTCAGAAACGGTTTGGCCGCTGTCGATGGGCCGGTGCCGGTGATGGCGATGTTGGACATGGCCTCCCCCTACCGTGTCAGCACGACGCCGGCATCCGGCCGGAAGGAGACCCAGGCGCGGTCGTTCCAGGTCAGCGGATCATCGGTGACGCGTGCAGCGTTGAGCGCGCTTGCCCTGATGATCTGCCCGTCATCCAGCCTGATGTGGTAGACGGTCATGTCGCCGAGATAGGCAACGTCGTAGACCTCGCCCTCAAGCGCATTGACGGCGTCGGCCGGTTTCGTCGACGACACCTTGATCTTCTCCGGCCTGATGGCGAAGACGATGTCGGAACCGGCCTTTGTATCGGTGCTGTTTTCGACGACGATCTGGGCCCCTGTCGCGCCGGTGATGCGCGTGGTGTTTGCCGCACGCTCGGCGACCTTGCCCTCGAACATGTTCACATTGCCGACGAAGTGGGCAACGAAGCGCGAACTGGGGGCTTCATAGACTTCCGCCGGCGTCGCCACCTGCATCACCTCGCCCTTGTCGATGATGGCGATGCGGTCGGCCATGGTCATCGCCTCTTCCTGGTCGTGGGTAACGACGACGAAGGTAAGGCCGAGATTTTGCTGCAGGTCCATCAGCTCGAACTGCGTTTCCTCGCGCAGCTTCTTGTCAAGCGCGCCGAGCGGCTCATCGAGCAGCAAGACTTTTGGCCGCTTGGCAACCGAGCGGGCGAGCGCGACGCGCTGGCGCTGGCCGCCCGACAATTGGTGCGGCTTGCGCTTGGCGAACTGCTCTAGCTTCACCAGCTTCAGCATCTCGGCGACGCGCTTTTCGATATCCGGTCCCGGCATGCCTTCCTGCTTGAGGCCGAAGGCAATGTTCTTTTCCACGCTCATATGCGGGAACAGCGCATAGGACTGGAACATCATGTTGACCGGGCGGCGGTAGGGCGGGATGCCGCGCAAGTCCTGGCCGTCGAGAAGGATACGGCCGGCGGTCGGCTCCTCGAAGCCGGCAAGCATCCGCAGCAACGTCGACTTTCCGCAGCCCGACGCGCCGAGCAGGGCGAAGAACTCGCGCTCGAAAATGGTCAGCGACAGATTGTTGACGGCGGTGAAGTCACCGAACTTCTTGGTGACGTTCTCGAATTGGATATATGGCTTGGCGTTCGGGTCGTTCCATGGCGCGAAATCCCTGCGGATGCTGCCAAGCGATTTCATGTCCCACTCCGTCCTATTTTTTTTGCTTCTTGCCCAGAGAAGAATGGTCCCGGCAGGTGGCTGCCGGGACCATGTCGCATTGCTTACTGGCCGGTGACGATCTTGGTCCAGCTGCGCGTGATCAGGCGCTGGGTCTTGGGATCGTAGGGCTGGACCGTATAGAGCTTTTTCAAGGTCTCGGCGTCCGGATAGACCGCCGGATCATCCAGCAGCGCCTTGTCGACGAACTGCTGCGAAGCCTTGTTGCCGTTGGCGTACAGCACATAGTTGGACGACTTGGCGATCACTTCCGGCTTCATCATGTAGTTGAGAAATTCGAGTGCCTCGGCGGCATGCGGCGCATCGGCGGGAATCGCCATCTGGTCGAACCACATCTGGGCGCCTTCCTTGGGAACGGAATAGCCGATCTCGACGCCTTGCTTGGCCTCGACCGCGCGGTTGCGCGCCTGGAAGACGTCACCCGACCAGCCGACCGCCAGGCAAATATCGCCGTTGGCGAGCGCGTTGATGTATTCGGACGAATGGAATTTGCGGATATACGGCCGCACCTTCAGCAACGTCTCCTCGGCCTTGGCGATGTCGTCAGGTGAGGTGCTGTTCGGATCGAGGCCGAGATATTTGAGCGCCGCCGGGATGATGTCGGCCGGCGAGTCCAGCACATAGACGCCGCAGTCCTTCAGCTTGGCCAGGCTGTCGGGATTGAAGAACACATCCCAGCTGTCGATCTTGTCGGTGCCGAGTGCTGCCTTCACCTTCTTGATGTTGTAGCCGATGCCGACCGTGCCCCACATGTAGTTGATCGAATATTCGTTGCCCGGATCGTATTTGGCGGTGCGCTCCGAAACCGTGTCCCACATGTTGGAAATGTTGGGCAGCTTCGACTTGTCGAGCTTCTGGAACACGCCGGCCTGGATCTGGCGGGCCAGGAAGTTGCCGCTGGGCACGACGACGTCATAGCCGCTGCCGCCGGCAAGCAGCTTGGTTTCGAGGATTTCATTGGAATCGAAGGTGTCGTAGACGACCTTGATGCCGGTCTCCTTGGTGAAGTCGTCAATGATCGAACTGTCGATGTAATCCGACCAGTTGAAGACGTTGACGACGCGATCCTCGGCATGGCCGCCGACGGCGAAAAGCGTCAGAAATGCCGAGGTTGCCGAAAGCCAGAGCGCTTTGCGGATCATGCTGTTCTCCTTTGATGAGTGTTCCTTCGCCAAGTCGTCGCTGTTCGAGCGCGATTGGGCATTTGCTTCAGAGTATTGAGCTTTCCGGGCAGCCATAAGCGTGAACTGCCGGCGCCATCCGGGCGGTTCGACAAGCGGCAGATCATGGCTCTGTGTGCCCGCATGGCGGGCGCGCTGACGCAGTCAGAGGCTTTCGCCGCGGCGCGGGCAGGGATACGACGCTGTGGTCCGGTCTTGGTCCGACCGGCGGGGACACTTGGCAAGATAAGCCTGTCTTGTTGTTGCCGTGCCCCCAGCCTGCCCGTGCCGCAGCAAGGTTGTCAATGGCCCGCGCGGGGAAGCTCGGTCAATAGGGCGTGCGGCTTCGCTAATTGGGGAAAGACGGGCGTAATTAGGGAAGACGGGCTCAACCAAGGGAAAGGCGGGTCAATTAGGGGATGGCAGGCCGGTGGTCCCCGGCCGTGCAGGCCTCGCCTGGCGCTTGAATTCAAGCGCGATATGGACGAGCAGCGCGGCGACCACCACCGCGCCGCCGATGATGGTGCGCACCGAGGGCACCTCGCCATGAACGAGCCAGACCCAGATCGGTCCGAGGATCGGCTCGAACGTGCCGAGGAGTGCTGCGATCGCCGCCGGAACCAGCCTCGCGCCGGTGGCGAAGAAGGCAAGGCCCAGCCCGAGATTGATGACGCCGAAGGCAAACAGGAAAGCCATGTCGTGGGCCGACGTGGCAAACTGCGTGGCTTGCGATGCGGCGAAAGCCGCTGCCAGCATCGTGCCGAGGCACGTCGCCGGCGTCATGCGCACATGGGCGAAGCGCCGGGTGATGACAGTGGCGATCGAGAACATGACGGCGATCAGCAGCGACAGCCCGTCGCCGATGGGCGATACGGCGCCGTCGAGCGATTCCGACACCATGATGGCGACGCCGGCGATGACGGCGGCGATCGCCACCCAGGTCGCGATGGCGACGCGTTCGCGAAACAGCACCCAGGCAAGCAATGCCGCCAGCAGCGGCACACCGGCCTGCATCAACAGGATATTGGCAAGGGTGGTGTAGGCGAGCGCGACAACGAAGCACGTCGACGCCGTGGCGAAACAGACGGCCACGGCAAGGCCGGGCAGGCCCATGTCGCGAAACAGCCGCAACATGCCGCGCCAGCCGTCGCGCCAGGCCATGAAGCAAATCAGGAACACAGCCGCCCACAGCGATCGCCAGAACACCACGGTCCAACTGTCAGCGGTGTCGATGAAGCGGGCGATGGTGCCGCCAAAGCTCCACATCAGCGCCGACAGGAACACCAGCAGCAAGCCGACCCGCTCTTCGCGAGGCGAGACGA
This sequence comes from Mesorhizobium sp. C432A, assembly GCF_030323145.1. Lineage (NCBI taxonomy): Bacteria > Pseudomonadati > Pseudomonadota > Alphaproteobacteria > Hyphomicrobiales > Phyllobacteriaceae > Mesorhizobium > Mesorhizobium sp. C432A. The sequence continues at coordinate 214,059 of NZ_CP100470.1, forward strand.
TCGGCGGTGCGGCGATTGGAGAAGATGCGGTATCGGTCATGGGGTGCCACTGTCGGCTATCTCGGGGCGGCATGATGCACAATGGACGACAGAAACGTGCCGTATTCGCCTAGCGCATAGGCTACCGCCGGACGTGATCCAGCCCGGCATTCCCTTTGGCGCACCGCCAACCGGCAGCCATACGGGCAAACACCGCCGTTTCTAGGACGTGCCCTTGTTGCCGCGGATAAAGCGCCAAAGACCGGCCAACGGTACCAGCAGCAGAATGCCGAACTTTTTCAGGGCGATGACCGCGACCGCAATCAGGCCGGCCTTTGCCGCGAGTTTTCCGGCGATGAGGCCGCCAATGCCAACCGCGGCGACCGTGTCGGTGCCGGGCAGAAAATCGGTGTATTTCTTGCCGGTGCTGAAGTCCGCCACGCCCAGCACTTCGTCCAGGCTCTGCTTGATCTCCGGCAATTGTTCAACCGTAGCGATGTAGCTCATCACGAAGACGCCTTCCCGGCCGAGGAAACGGACGTCGTAATTGAGCGTGTGGACGGTATCGTCTCCGAACTGCAGTTCCTTGGCCCAGTGCAGCCGCTTGTGGACGAAATCATAGACCGGCGGCGAGGCCCAGCCGATCAGCTTGATCGGGGGAAAGCCGTCCTTTACCCGCTGATCGTTGGCCGACAATGTGTCCGCCTGCATGCTGCTCAGCAGTTCGGTGTAGTCGATGGATGCCGCGTCGGCGTCATCGACATGGCCGATCTTTTCATAGCGCAATTCGATGCCCCAACCGTTGCCGGCGATGGGCTCGTACTTGGCCGGGAAGATCATGCCGATTGCTTCGGACGCGGTATCAGGCGGATTGCCCCAGGCCTCGGTCAGGACGGACGTCGCGTCCTTCTTGCCCAGAAAATAGAACTTGTCCTTGAGATCGAGATGGATGCCTTCGGGAAGGTCGACCGCGCCGGTCTTTGGATCGATCTTGTCCAGGAATGCCTTGCCGTCGTCACTATACTGTTGATAGTCCTTGAAGAATTCCGAGGATTTTTCTGCCAGAACAGGCCCCGCCAAAAGGGCAAGCGCCACGCCAAGCCACAAAGCTTTCCTGTTCATAAGCCGTCCCCCCTTGGCTGCCCTGCAGCTCACCTTCGATAGCGCAGCGCCGATGCTTAATCAATATTTGGTTCGGCGATGGTTCGGGCCGCGCTCTATTGCTTAGCAAACAGCTGCAGTCTTCCGCGACCTCCAGCCCGAGAAGCATCACTGGAAATCGAAGGCGCTCAGGCCCGTCACCATCTCGTCCAGGCCCAGCGGACGGGTCACCGGCGGCTCGGCGCGGGCGAGGCAGCCGATGCGTTCGCACAGCCGGCAAGCGGGACCGACCGGCGTGGCGGCGCCCTGTCCGGCCTTTGCCGGCAGCCCGGCGCCATAGACGGTCTCGTCGCGAAAGCCGATATCACAGCCCAACAGCAGCGCGGTGCGGCGCGGACGCTCGGAGAACGAACCCTGCGGCCCCTCGAGCGTGCGTGCGATGCAGAGGAACTCGGCGCCGTCGGGCATTTCCACCGCCTCGACCAGGATCTGGCCAGGCGAAGCGAAAGCGGCATGGACCGGCAGTTTCGGGCAGCCGCCGCCAAAGCGGCTTTGCGGAAAGCCCTGGCCGCCGGCCTTGCGGAAGCGGTTGCCGGCATTGTCGACCTCGAGCATGAAGAACGGCACTCCGGACAAGCCAGGACGCTGCAGCATGGTCAGGCGGTTCGCCGCCTGTTCGAAGGAGACGCCGAAACGCGAGCGCAGCACATCGATGTCGTAACGAGCCCGCACGGCGGCGGCATGAAATGCCTGATAGGGCATCATCAAGGCATTGGCGGCGTAGCGGCCGAACTCGAAGCGGGCGAGCCGACGGGCTTCGTCCGTACCGAGCTTCAGCGTCTGAATTTCGCCGGCGACAGCGACCGTCATGCGGATCAGGCAGGCCTCCATGGCGACTTCGCGCAACTGGTCGAACGGCGACAGCCGCTCCGATAGAAAAAGACGCTGCGAATGACGGTCATAACGGCGGCGCCAGTTCGGCATGGTGGCGACCGGCAGCACCTTGACGACGATGCCATACTCGCGCTTCAGCCACGCCTTCAGCGCGCCGAACAGATCGTCGCCGGGGTCGAGCATCGAGGTGAAGGCCTCGGCCTCCTCCTCCAGTGCTGCAAAATGGTTCGGCCGGCGCTCGAAAATCTCGTGCACTTCGTCGATCGGCAGCCGCGCACCGGACAGCGCCGTGGCGCGGCCCTCGCGCGCCAGAAGCTCGTTGAGATCGGACAGCCGCTCGGCCTGCTCGCGGTAAGCGCGAAACAGTTTTATCATCGCAGCCGATGCATTGGGGGCGGCCTCGGCCAGTTCGATCAGTTCCTGGTCGCCCGGCAGCTCACCGGCAAGCAGCGGGTCGCCGAACACTTCCTTCAAGGCCGAGATCGACCCTCTCGCCTCACCCTGCAATTCATGCGGGTCGACCTTGTAGACAGAGGCCAGCTTCAGGATCAGCTGCACCGTCAGCGGCCGCTGGTTGCGCTCGATCAGGTTGAGATAGGACGGCGAGATGCCGAGCCCCTCGGCCATCGCCGTCTGGGTCAGGCCTTTGGCGATGCGGATGCGGCGGATGCGCGGCCCGGCGAATATCTTCTGGTCGGCCATCGGCTTTCCTTGACAGGAATTTACACGACTTGCGAGCGATGAACAGCGCACCATCTTTTTACAATCATGACAGATTTACAGCGGCAAGCAGTCAAACACAACACAGGTTTTCTCTTATTTTCTACCGAAAATGGCGGTTTTCCTCGCTCTCGTCGCGGCGCAATGTAAATGATGTCACACACAGACGACGCACACCATCCCAGGGCGCGGCGTTTCAAGACACTGGCATCGATTGATCTGGAGTGACCAATGACTGATTTTTACAATCTTGTCCCATCCGCGCCCGAAGGCCGCTTCGACGGCATCGAACGAGCCTATTCGCCGGACGATGTGAAGCGGCTGCGCGGGTCGGTCCAGATACGCCAGAGTCTTGCCGAAATGGGCGCCAACCGGCTGTGGAAGCTCATCCACGAGGAAGACTTCGTCAATGCACTCGGCGCCATGTCGGGCAACCAGGCGATGCAGCAGGTGCGTGCCGGGCTGAAGGCAATCTATCTCTCGGGCTGGCAGGTCGCCGCCGACGCCAACACCGCGTCGGCCATGTATCCGGACCAGTCGCTCTATCCCGCCAATGCGGCGCCCGAACTGGTCAAGCGCATCAACCGCACGCTGCAGCGCGCCGATCAGATCGAGACCTCGGAAGGCAACGGCCTGTCGGTCGACACCTGGTTCGCGCCGATCGTCGCCGATGCCGAGGCCGGCTTCGGCGGACCGCTCAACGCCTTCGAGATCATGAAGGCGTTCATCGAGGCGGGCGCTGCCGGCGTCCACTATGAGGACCAGCTGGCCTCTGAGAAGAAGTGCGGCCATCTCGGCGGCAAAGTGCTGATCCCGACCGCCGCGCATATCCGCAACCTCAACGCGGCGCGTCTGGCGGCCGACGTGATGGGCACGCCGACGCTAGTCGTGGCACGCACCGATGCGGAAGCGGCAAAGCTTCTGACCTCCGACATTGACGAGCGCGACCAGCCTTTCGTCGACTACGATGCCGGCCGCACGGTTGAAGGCTTCTACCAGGTCAGGAACGGCATCGAACCGTGCATCGCGCGCGCCATTGCCTATGCGCCGCATGCCGACTTGATCTGGTGCGAGACGTCGAAGCCCGACCTGACGCAGGCCAAGAAATTCGCCGAGGGCGTGCGCAGGCATCATCCCGGCAAGCTTCTCGCCTATAATTGCTCGCCGTCGTTCAACTGGAAGAAGAACCTCGACGACGCGACGATCGCCAAGTTCCAGCGCGAACTCGGCGCCATGGGCTACAAGTTCCAGTTCATCACGCTTGCCGGCTTCCACCAGCTCAATTTCGGCATGTTCGAGCTGGCCCGCGGCTACAAGGCGCGGCAGATGGCGGCCTATTCCGAGTTGCAGGAAGCCGAGTTCGCGGCCGAAGTCCACGGCTACACCGCGACCAAGCACCAGCGCGAGGTCGGCACCGGCTATTTCGACGCCGTGTCGATGGCAATCAGCGGCGGCCAGTCGTCGACCACCGCCATGCATGAATCGACCGAGCACGTCCAGTTCAAGCCGGCAGCGGAATGAACCGATCGACATAACCAACAGAGGAAACGCCCGAAGGGCAAGGGAGAAGAAAATGGCATCGATAAGCCGCGTCAAGGAACGTGCAGAAGAGCAGTCCACCACGATGAGTGTCGACCAACAGGCGACCATCCGCATGCTGGCCAACGACCTGCACCGGCTCAATCAATCGGTGATGAAGGCAGTGGAGGCCGGCGTCTCGGTGGAACTGGTGCGCTCGGCCCGGCATCATGGCGGCGACGGCAATTGGGGCGACCTGCTGATCCCGGTGATCGTCACGCAGAAGAGTCACGGCTGATCTTCCCTTACGGAAGCTTTGTGCTTGTGGAACCTATGGGCCCCGTCGCTCACTGGCCGATTTCAACGTCACCCGCGGGTTTTCAGCGCGGGTGACTTTCGCTTTTGAGCGTAAACTTAACTACAGTTCGAAAACAGACCTTGTCTCCGAGGTTTAATATTTCCGGCTATATTTCGCAGGTCCGTCATTTCAGCTTGACATGGCAGGCGATCTCACGCCAATTGGCTCTCGGATTTCAACCCTGCATTGAAGCAGCGCCGAGTGCCCGCCCCGCCCATGTGCCCTGTGAACCGCGAGACCGACACCGCCAAACATCTGAATTCGTCAAGCAGGGACGCGAACTCCGAGATATCAACGGATTTCTCCCACGTGCTGGTCGTTGGAAAATCGCCGATCAACCGGGTGGTGGTGTCGAAGATCGTCGAGAAGTCCGGACTGAAGCCGATCTCCGAGTCGCCCGAAATGGCGGCCAAGACATTGCGAACCCTCATTCCGGGCGCCGTCGTTCTCGATGGCGGCCCCGACAACGAGGACTGCCGCGCGCTAATGGCGGCCATCGACGCCTTGCGGCGGACATCTGGGCGGTCGCTCCCCAAGGTGATCCTGCTTTCAACCAAGACCGGCACGCCCGACAGCCTGGGCCTGTCGAGCGTGGTCGATGTGGTGGTAACCAAGCCGATCACCACCGAAAGGCTGCAGCCGGTGGTCGACCGGCTGATCAGCCTCGGGCGCGGCTGATCGCAATCCGCCCGAACACGTGCGGGGCGGTCAGCGTTCCTTGCCGATGCTCTCGATCAAAGCCGGCAGTTCGCCAAGATCGACAAGCTGACGAAAACGCGGTGCCTCGACCGGCGGCTCGACGTGTTCGAGCACCCAGGTCAGCTCGTGCGGCACATACACACCCCAGCTGCCGGCCTCGATGGCCGGCACCACGTCCGACTTGAGCGAATTGCCGACCATCATGCTGGTCTGCGGGCTGCCGTGACGGCCAAAGATCCTGGCATAGGTGGCGGCGCTCTTGTCGCTGACGATCTCGACTGCATCGAACAGGTCGCCAAGGCCGGACGCCGCCAGCTTGCGCTCCTGGTCGAACAGATCGCCCTTGGTGATCAGCACCAGATGGTAGGCGCCGGCGAGCCTTTCCACGGTCTCACGCGCATGCGGCAAAGCCTCGACCGGATGTCCCAGCATGTCGCGGCCGGCGGCAAGGATTTCGGCGATGGTCGACCCCGGCACACGGCCCTCGGTCACTTCTATTGCCGTCTCGATCATCGACAAGGTAAAGCCCTTGATGCCGAAGCCGTAGACGGCAAGGTTGCGCTTCTCGGCCTCCAGCAGCCGTGCCGAAATGTGCTCGGCCTCGCCGTGGTCGGCGAGTAGGGTTGCGAAATGCTTCTCGGTCAGGCGGAAGAACTGTTCGTTCTGCCATAGGGTATCGTCGGCGTCGAAGCCGATCGTGGTCAATTTGCCAGGCATACGGTGTCTTCTGCTGCTCGATCTGCGGGAGGTTGACCCTAATCTGCGTGGCGCGATTTTCAACCAGGAAGCCGAAGACAGGCAGCTCCCCTTCCCTTCCATCACCGGCAACAGCTATACTGTGATAATTGCAACCCAAACTGGTGAATGATGCCGCCTGCGAAAAAGGAAGTCCGTCCGTCGACCCGCGGAGGACGCGTCCGAACGCCTGCCTTCGTGAAAAATCAACGCGGCGTGAAGAACTGGAAGGAAGTCAGCGCTTGGCTGGAATGGCGCGGCATCGAAGACATAGAATGCATCACGCCTGATCAGGCTGGCGTCGCGCGCGGCAAGATGATGCCGTCGAAGAAATTCACTTCCAACACCTCGCTGGCGCTGCCATCGGCAGTGTTCATGACGACGATTTCGGGCGGCTATCCCGAGGATGGCAACGGTTTCCACTATCCGGAGGATGATGGCGACCTAAAGCTGATGCCGGATCTGTCGACGTTGACCGTCGTGCCGTGGGAAGAAGACCCGACGGCCGCCGTCATCTGCGACCTCGTCCATCAGGATGGCCGTTCGGTCGAGTTCACGCCGCGCAACGTCCTGAAGCGCGTGGTAGCAGCCTACGACAAGCGCGGGCTGAAGCCGGTGGTGGCGCCCGAGATCGAATTCTATCTGGTGCGCAAGAACCCCGACCCCGATTATCCGCTGACCCCACCCGTCGGGCGTTCCGGACGGGCAATCGGCGGCGGCGCCGGCTATTCGATCGCCGGCGTCAACGAGTTCGACGAACTGATCGACGACATCTACCATTTCTCCGAAAGCCAGGGCCTGGAGATCGACACGCTGATCCACGAGGAAGGCGCCGGCCAGCTCGAGATCAATCTGCGTCACGGCGATCCGGTCGAGCTCGCCGACCAGGTGTTCATGTTCAAACGCACCATCCGCGAGGCAGCGCTGAAGCATGAGATCTATGCCACCTTCATGGCCAAGCCGATCCAGGGCCAGCCAGGTTCTGCCATGCACATCCACCAGTCGATCATCGACAAGAAGACCGGGCTGAATATCTTTTCGGCGAAGGACGGCTCGGAAACCGACGACTTCTTCCATTTCATCGGCGGCATGCAGAAGCATGTGCCGAACGCACTGGTGATGTTTGCTCCCTACGTCAATTCCTACCGCCGGCTGACGCAGTCGGCCTCGGCGCCGGTCAACAACAAATGGGGCTATGACAACCGCACCACGGCGTTCCGCGTGCCGCGCTCGGATCCGGCGGCGCGGCGTGTCGAAAACCGCATCCCGTCTTCCGACGCCAACCCCTATCTGGCGCTGGCGGCCTCACTTGCCTGCGGGCTGATCGGCATCACCAACAAGATCAAGGCCGAACCTCCGGTGCTGACCACCGCAAACGCCGATGAGATCGACCTGCCACGCGGCCTGCTCGAAGCCGTCGACCTTTTCGAAGGCGACGAGGAACTATGCGCTCTTCTGGGCAAGTCCTTCGCCGCAACCTATGCAGCGATCAAGCGGGCGGAGTTCGAGACCTTCATGGAAGTGATCAGCCCGTGGGAGCGGGAGTATCTGTTGCTCAACGTGTGAGCGGCGACTTCGTCGTGTGAATGGTGAATAGTGAATGGTGAGTAGTTTCATATTGGATGGATGAGCGCAGACGTCGTGCGTCTCGCAGCCATTCACCATTCACCATTCACCATTGGCTGGTGTCCCCATGCCTTACCAATCACCTATCTCCCCCGGTCGCTCCTGGTACGAAGACACAGCCGGACCACGCCCTGAGTACCCTGCCCTGGACGGCGACCGCAGCTGCGACGTCGTCGTCGTCGGCGGTGGCTTCACCGGGCTGTCGGCGGCCGCTCATTTGGCGAAGGCGGGAGCCGACGTCGTTCTGATCGAGGCGCATCGCTTCGGCGACGGCGCTTCAGGGCGCAATGGCGGCCAGCTCGGCACGGGCCAGCGCGCCTGGGCCGAAGAGATGGAGGCCGAATACGGCTTCTCCCGCGCCAAGGCGCTGTTCGACCTTGCCGAGGAGGCGAAAGCGCACCTGCTCGAATTCGCCGCCGTCAACCAGATCGACATCGACTATATGCCCGGCCAGTTGTCCGTGGCGCACAAGCCGCGTTATCTCGACGACTACAAGGCGCATGCCGAGATCATGGCGGGCCGCTTCAATTATCCGCACATCGCCTTCATGGATGCCAGGGAAACGGCCGAACGGCTGGGCTCCACACGCTACTTCGGCGGCACCCGCGACACCGGCACCGGACACATCCACCCGATGAAGCTGGTGATCGGCACGGCAAAGGTCGCGGCAGCGGCCGGCGCGCACCTGTTCGAGCAGACACTATCGACCGGTGTTACCTCCAGCGGCGGCAAGGTCAGGGTGACGACTTCGAGAGGAACCATCACCGCCCAGAAATGCCTGATCGGTGTAAATGCCTATGGCGGCACGCTCGAGCCGGTGAGTGCCGCGCACATCATGCCCATCGGTTCCTTCATCGGCGCGACGGTGCCGCTGGGCGTCCATTCGAAAGTGCTGCCGGGCGGCGAGGCGGTCGACGATTCGCGTTTCGTCGTGCGTTATTTCCGCAAATCCAGGGATGGAAGGCTGCTGTTCGGCGGGCGCGAGGTCTATGGCGTCAACGATCCGAAGGACATCCATGTCCATATCCGCCGGCAGATAGCCGAGCTTTATCCGGAACTGAGCGATGTCGAGATCACCCATGGCTGGGGCGGCTATGTCGGCATCACCATGCCCAGGAAACCGTTCGTGCGCGAGGTGATGCCCAATGTGATCTCGGCCGGAGGCTATTCCGGCCACGGCGTGATGCTGTCGAACTTCTTCGGCAAGCTCTATGCCCAGACCGTCGCCGGCAACCGCGACAGACTGAAGCTGATCGAGGACCTGAACATCCCGGCTTTCCCCGGCGGCCGGCGATTTAGAACGCCATTATTGTTCTTGGCACTGAACTGGTTTGCCCTGAGGGACCGAATATAGGGAAAGTATCTCATATCAGCCGTGGCTGGTACTGAGCTGATTCTATTGAGCTGTTGGTTGCCGCAGCGAGACGTTGCAGAATCCTTAACAAGAGCGCACAATTCCCCTGACGGCGCACTGATGCCACAATCAAGGGCAAAGGATGCCGGTTCTGGGCGATCGAACGGGGATTTCTGCGGGCCTGCCCGCTTTGTTGTTGGGACCGATGCCGATCGAATGCCGGGCTGCCGGCGCCGATCGAAAGAACACCGGCTCATCTTTTGGAGGTGGCAAGAGTGAACGAGCCCTTCAGTTTCGGCGCGCCGGAACGTCGGCGCTTCGCCATGCAATTCGGTTATGACATGCGGCCCTCCTTCTGGCAGGGGGTGCGCACGAATTCGCATCTGGTGATCGCCGCGGTCGGCACCGCAGCGCTGCTTGGCGTGGCGGGCATAGCGCTTTGGCTGGCGTTGCCGGCCAGCGACCGGCAAGCGATCGCCAGCACACAGCAGAACGTTCCGACTTTTCCGGTCAAGACGACCAAGATTGCCCCGGTCGCGGCCACGTCCGCCGCGGTAGCGGCGCCACAAGCCGCGCGCAAGGGCGATGCAGTTTCATCGACGGTCGCTGCCGGTGGGGCTGCCATGCCGCCGCTGTCGGCGAACGATCCGCGCTGGACTGCGGCGCAATCCAACAGCGACCCTGCCGCGACGCCATCCGATCAGGCGCCTGCCGAGCAGGCTGCCGCCAAACCGTCCGATGCCGCGGCATTCGAAGAACCGGCGGCGCAGAGCGACGCCACGACGCAGCTGTCAAAGGTCGCTGCTCCCGCCAATGACGACGACGCCGAGACCGCCGCCATACCGACGCCAAAACCGCAACTTCCAGACGAGCAATCTTCCGCCGCAACGGACGATACCCAGGCCAAGGCCAAGCCACAGAAGGTGGCTGCTGCCGCCGGCACCGGACGCATCCTCAGGGCGGTGACAATGCGTAGCGGTCCGCAGAAAAACGCCGCCGCCATGGGGACCGTGCCCGCCAAGTCGTCGGTGCAGGTGATGAGTTGCAAGAAATGGTGCCAGATCGTCTACAACGGCAAGCGCGGCTGGATCTACAAGAGCTACATCAAGACCGGGGCTTGAGACGCAAGCCGCCAGATCTGGTCAGCCGCCGAACAACCACCTGAAACGGTGTCTCCTGCGAGCAAGTTTGCGCTTCGCCAGGAAATCCCGGTGTTCCTCGAACGGCACTTCGTAGAGGCCGCACATTTGGCAGCTTTCCGACTTGCGGCATATCGGGACCCAGCATTTGACGTCGTGTGTCCAGGCGAGCGCGATCCTTTCCAGATGAAGGTTGGACGAACTTTTCAGCAGAATCAGTTCTCCTGGGACTGCCGTCCGTTTGATATGATCCGAAACTTCCTTGGCAGTGCGAAGCTCAATGAAACGGCCGCTGTCGCGGTCGGCCTGGCTGGCGCGCGAGCGATGCGCATTGTCGCCGGTATAAATGACCTCATCGGCGATTTCGCGCGCGATGTTGTAGGCGGCGCCGTATTTCCTCGACGAGCCGGCGTAGTCGGATATCTGCCCCAGCACAATGCGCTTGCGAGCACCCTTGGCCTTTGCAATCATCTCCAGGGCAATGTTGAGCGAATGCCAGGGCGCTTTGGCCGTATCGACCAGGAATTTCGGACCCGCGGATACCTCTTGCACCGTAGAGCGGTTGGGCAGTGGTGCAAACGATGCCGTTCTCGCTACGACTTGCTCTGGCGGGACGCCAAGTTCCAAGGCGGCGGCAACAGCCGCTGCAGTCGGCAGCCAGAATTGCTCGCCGGGAAAAGGCGCTTGAATATTCAGGCTGCCACCGCGCCAATGAAGGGTGAACCGCAGCAATTCCGGATACGCGGCATGCACGTCACTCACGCGGTAGTCTGCCTCGCCGGACTGGCCGAAGGTCGCAATCCGGCATTTCGCGCCAGACGCCATGCCGATCACCAGTGGGTCATCGCAATTGAGAACCGCAAGTCCATCAGGTTGAAGTGCCCCGACCAGCGCCCGCTTCTCTCCCGCCACAGCTTCCAGAGTCTTGAACTTGCCGAAATGCTCCAGACGGATCATCGTAACCACCGCCACACTCGGCTTCAGCATCTGCGCCATGGCGCTGATCGTGCCGAAGTCGGAAGCGCCGGCTTCGAAAACGACGTAATCGACTTTGCCGGCCTTCCTCAGGCGCTTGTAAAGCGTTCGGATGAGCGCAGGCATTGTATTGGCCTGGGCCTGTAGATGCACCTTGCCTTGGGCGGCCAGTATGTGTGCAAGCAGGCTGGTGGATGTGGATTTGCCGGAGCTGCCGGTAATGCCGATGAACGTCGCCTTGTTACGCGCCCGCACCCAGCGCGCCTGCAGCCGTCGCAGCGCCCAGCCCAAGTCCTTGCGAATTTTCAGCAATTCCAGTTTCACACCCCGCCAGCTTTTAGCCCAGCCTAATATGCGTCGTGCCAAGTTCCAGAGTCAAACGGGCGCTGGCGTGCTTCAGCCAAAGATTCTAGCGGCCGAGGAGCCGCAGCAGTCTGTGCTTGCGGCGCTTCGATTTTCTCTGCGCCACAAACTCACGGTGCTGCTCAAACGGCACTTCATAGAGGCCGCATTGCTCGCATCCCTCGGTCTTGCCGCATACCGAAACCCAGCACTGGACGTCGTGGGTCCAGGCAAGAGCGACACGCTCGAGGTGCAGATTGGACGAGCTCTTGAGCAGGATCAACTCGTCAGGCTGCGCGGTTTGGGCGATGTAGTCCGACACTTCCCTGGCCGTGCGCAATTCGATGAAGCGGCCGCTGTCGCGATCTGCCTGGTTCGCCTTGGAGCGATGGGCATGATCGCCGGCATAAATCACCTGGTCTGCAATCTCGCGCGCGCTGCTGTAGGCTTGGGCATATCTGTTATTCGAGCCGGAAAAATCCGATAGCTGGCCAAGAACGATACGTTTTCGCCCGAATGTCGATCCGGCTACCATGTCGAAGGCAAGGCTCAGCGAATGCCAGGGCGCCTTTGCGGCATCCACGATGAAGTGGGGGCCGCCCGCGGGGACGAGCACCTGGCCGCGATTTTCCAGAGGCTGGAACGTCGCGGTTCTGTCCTTGACCATCTGCGCAGGCACGCCCAGCTCAAGAGCGGTTGCAACCGCCGCTGACGTCGGCAGCCAGAAATGCTGGCCGGGGAACGACGTCTCGATATCGAGCACACCGCCGCGCCAGTGGAGCGAGAACCGCAACGGCTTGGGATAGGCTGCCTCGATATCGCTGACGCGATAATCCGCCTGCTCCGATGTGCCGAATGTGACGGAACGGCAATAGCTCGCCGAGGCCATGCCCATCACAAGAGGGTCATCGGCATTGAGCATCGCGAAGCCGCCCGGCTCCAGCGCCGCGACCAGGGCGCTCTTTTCTCGAGCGACGTTTTCCACAGTCTTGAAACTGGCCCGATGCTCCAGCCGGACCATTGTGACAACAGCCACGTCGGGGCGAAGCAACTCGGCCATGGGCTTCATTGTATCCGGGCCGAATGCAGCAGCCTCGAAGACGACGTAGTCGGTTTTGCCGCCCTTTCCCATTCGCCTGGATAGGGTCGAGACCAACAGTTTCATAGTGTTGGCCAGAACCTGTGTGTGGACCGAACCCTGGCCAGCCAGGATGTGTCCAAGCAGGCTTCCCGCCGTCGTCTTGCCGGAGCTTCCGGTAACACCGATGAAAATTGCCTTGCTTCGCGCCCGCGCACGCTTGGCCAGGTAAAGCCGCAGCCGCCATCCCAGATCGTAGCGACTTTTCTGCTGCCTGATCTTCATCACCCGCCAACACTATCCACGATCCGTTATGCCTTTCGGGGGATCGAGAAGTCAAACTGGGGTCCGGCGTGACGACGTCAACTGTTCGTTCCTCGGCCGGCCGGCGCACCGATGCGAACTCTTGCCGACATTGCTCTGTCTGCCATGCATTGCGAACAGCGAGGTACTTCCCGAATTGCTCAAATGCAGCGGCCGCCGTCGACCTCCAGCGCCACACCGGTGATGAAGGCGGCTTCGTCCGACGCAAGCCAAAGCGCAGCGTTGGCGATATCGAGCGGCGTCGACAGACGGCCGAGCGGTATCGAGGCACGGAATTTCTCGCGGATCTCCGGCGTGTCAGTGCCCATGAATTTCTCCAGCATGCCGGTCTCGCCGGCGACCGGGCAAAGGCAGTTCACGCGGATGTTCTTGGGCGCGAGTTCAACCGCCATCGACTTGGTCGCGGTGATCGCCCAGCCCTTCGAAGCATTGTACCAGGTGAGCCCCGGCCGCGGCCGCAGACCGGCGGTCGAAGCCGTGGTCAGGATGACGCCGCCGCCCTGCCGCTCCATGATCGGCACCACGGCAAGTGCGGCGTGATAGATCGCCTTCATGTTGACTGAAGTGATCAGGTCGAAGGTCGCCTCGTCGACGTCGAGCATGTCGCCATTGCGATGGGTGTAGCCGGCATTGTTGACCATGATATCGATGCGGCCGAAGGCGCTTTTTGCGGCATAGACCATCTCGTCGAATTCGGAACGCTGCGAAACATCGGTCTGGGTCCAGATCGCGGCCTGGCCGATCTCTGCTGCAACGCGCTCCGCGCCCTTGGCGTTGAGGTCGGCGACGACGACCTTGGCGCCCTCTTCGGCAAAGCGCCTGGCCATGCCTTCGCCGAAACCTGACGCAGCACCCGTGATGACGGCAACCTTGTTTTCCAGACGCATGCTTTTTCCGCTCATTGAAGACCCACCTCGCAAGCGCATTTTTCCTTTTTGTTTGATGCGTGTCTGTCTCCCAGAACCGCTTCGCACTTCTGGGCGACACGCATTAGCTTTCGTCACATTCCCGCTTTATGTTGCAGGCGCGAAAGCCCCGGGACCATCGCTTGACGAAAAGCCTCCGGGTGGGAGCCAGTGTCAAGGCACATTTGGAGCGAATCAATATGCAGTGATTTGGCCTTGATGTGACACCATGGCACTGGATAGTTTAAATCGATTAGATTATATCCTGCCGCGTCACAGCGAGCGGCGTCAAAGCGGACAGACCATGACCAGCCAGATCATTCCCGTCGAGCCTTTCGACTTCATCATTTTCGGCGGCACCGGCGACCTGTCGGAACGCAAGCTGCTGCCCTCGCTCTACCACCGCCAGCGCGACCACCAGTTTTCCGAGCCGACCCGCATCATCGGCACCTCGCGCTCCAAGATGAGCGACGAGGAATTCCAGGCTTTCGCCAAGCAGGCGATTTCCCAGCATGTGAAGCCGGCCGACATCGACGCCGAGGAACTCAAGACATTTCTTGCCCGGCTGTCCTACGTATCGGCCGACGCGACGACGGGTGCCGGCTTCGACAAGCTGAAAAAGGCGATCGGCGAAAGCGACCGCATTCGCGCTTTCTATCTGGCGGTTGCGCCGGCGCTGTTCGGCGACATCTCGCACCAGCTGAAAGCCCACAATCTCATCACGCCGAATTCGCGCATCGTGCTGGAGAAGCCGATCGGCCGCGACCTCGATTCGGCGCGCAAGCTCAACGACGTGGTTGGAGACGACTTCCACGAAAGCCAGATCTTCCGCATCGACCACTATCTCGGAAAGGAGACGGTGCAGAATCTGATGGCGCTGCGCTTTGCCAACGCGCTCTATGAGCCGCTTTGGAATTCTGCCCATATCGACCATGTGCAGATCACGGTGGCCGAGACCGTCGGTCTTGAAGACCGCGTCACCTACTACGACAAGGCCGGCGCGCTGCGCGACATGGTGCAGAACCACATGCTGCAGCTGCTCTGCCTGGTTGCCATGGAGGCGCCATCGTCGATGGATGCCGATGCCGTGCGCGACGAGAAGCTGAAGGTGCTGCGGGCGCTGAAGCGCATCAACGGCAATGAGGCACCCAAGCACACCGTGCGCGGGCAGTACCGCGCCGGCGCCTCTGCAGGCGGCGCGGTGAAAGGCTATGTCGAGGAACTTGGCAAAGACAGCTCCACCGAGACTTTCGTCGCCATCAAGGCTGAGATCGGCAATTGGCGCTGGGCCGGCGTGCCGTTCTATCTCAGGACCGGCAAAAGGCTGGCGACCCGCGTTTCGGAAATCGTCATCGAGTTCAAGCCGATCCCGCATTCGATCTTCGGCGACAGCGCCGGGCCGATCTCAGCCAACCAACTGGTGATCCGGCTGCAGCCCGACGAAGGCGTCAAGCAGTTCATCATGATCAAGGATCCAGGCCCAGGCGGCATGCGGCTGCGCCAGATTCCGCTCGACATGAGCTTTGCAACATCTTTCGACGGCCGTGCGCCGGACGCCTATGAACGGCTGATCATGGATGTTATCCGCGGCAACCAGACGCTGTTCATGCGCCGCGACGAGGTCGAGGCGGCATGGAAGTGGATCGACCCGATCCAGAACGCCTGGGAAAGCGCCAGGCAGGAGGCGCAAGGCTATACGGCCGGCACATGGGGTCCCTCGGCCTCGATTGCGCTGATCGAACGCGACGGGCGGACATGGCACGAAAGCAATTGAGCGAGCCCGTCTATAACTGGAACGGCTTTGCCGGGCGCCAGGATCTGGCGGCAGCCCTTGCCGGCAATGTCGCGGCGCGCCTGACCAAGGCCATCAACGAGCGCGGCACGGCCCTGCTTGCCGTTTCCGGCGGCACCACGCCGGCAAAGTTCTTTGCAGCACTTTCGGCCATTCCGATCGCCTGGAACAAGGTGACGGTGACGCTGGTCGACGAACGGTTCGTGCCGGCCTCCTCGCCGCGCTCGAATGCGGGGCTGGTCGCGGCCAACCTGCTGCAGAACAAGGCGGCTGCCGCGCACTTCGTGCCGCTCTACCATGAGGCGGCAAGCATCGAGACCGCCGCGGCGGCCGACGATGCGGCGCTGAAGGCTCTGCCCTGGCCCCTCGATGTCGTCGTGCTCGGCATGGGCGGCGACGGCCACACCGCCTCGTTCTTTCCCGACGCCGAGAATCTCGGCGATTTGCTCGACCCCGCCTCATCAAGGATCGTGCTGCCGGTTCACGCGGCAAGCGCCGGCGAACCCCGGTTGACGCTGCCGCTGGCGCGGATCGTCGACGCCGGCTTCATCGCGCTGCATATAGAAGGCGAGGACAAGCGCACCGCCTTCGATGGTGCGATGGGACCGGGTGCGAAAAAGCCCATCCGCAAAGTGCTCGAAGCGGCACCCATCCCGGTAGAGGTGTTCTGGGCACCCTGATTTCACGCAAAGCAGTCCCGGCAGACGGTGGAGGACGTTCTTCCGGGGCTCGAAAGGACCGACCATGACAGCCAGACGCGACATCGAAGCCATCACGGAACGCATCCGCCAACGCTCGAAAGCCGGCCGCGAGCGCTATCTCGGCCGCATCGCCGAGACCTCCAGCCGCGCCGCCAACCGGGGGGTTCTGTCTTGCGGCAACCTCGCGCATGGCTTTGCCGTCTGCAGCCCGTCTGAAAAGCTGGCGCTCGGCGCCGACAAGGTGCCGAACCTCGGCATCATCACCTCCTACAATGACATGCTGTCGGCGCATCAGCCCTTCGAAACCTTCCCGGCGCTGATCAAGGAAGCCGCGAAGGAAGTTGGCGGCATCGCGCAAGTGGCCGGCGGCGTGCCCGCCATGTGCGACGGCGTGACCCAGGGACAGCCCGGCATGGAGCTGTCGCTGTTTTCGCGCGACGTCATCGCCATGTCGGCGGCGATCGGCCTGTCGCACAACATGTTCGACGCCGCCGTCTATCTCGGCGTCTGCGACAAGATCGTGCCCGGGCTGGTGATTGCAGCCCTCACCTTTGGCCATCTGCCGGCGGTGTTCGTGCCGGCAGGGCCGATGACGACGGGCCTGCCCAATGACGAGAAGGCCAAGGTTCGCCAGCTCTATGCCGAGGGCAAGGCTGGGCGCGCAGAACTACTCGAAGCGGAGTCCAAATCCTATCACGGGCCGGGCACCTGCACCTTCTACGGCACCGCCAACTCCAACCAGATGCTGATGGAGATCATGGGCCTGCATACGCCCGGCGCCTCGTTCGTCAATCCGGGCACGCCGCTGCGCGACGCGCTGACGCGTGAGGCGACGAAGCGGGCGCTCGCCATCACCGCGCTCGGCAACGCCTACACGCCGGTCGGCCGCATGATCGACGAGCGCTCTTTCGTCAATGGCGTCGTCGGCCTGCACGCCACCGGCGGCTCTACCAACCACACCATCCACCTCATCGCCATGGCGGCGGCCGCCGGCATCACGCTTACCTGGCAGGACATTTCCGACCTGTCGGAAGCGGTGCCGCTTCTCGCGCGCGTCTATCCGAACGGGCTTGCCGACGTGAACCATTTCCATGCCGCCGGCGGGCTCGGCTTCCTGATCCGCGAATTGCTTGACGAAGGCATCCTGCATGAGGATGTGCAGACGGTATGGGGCGAAGGTCTCAGGCCCTATGCGGTCGAAGCCCGGCTCGGCGAAGACGGCAGCGTCGTGCGTGAAGCCTCGCCGCTGCAGAGCGGCGACGAGAAGGTGCTGGCGCCGTTCAAGAAGGCCTTCCAGCCGACCGGCGGCCTGAAAGTGCTCGCCGGCAATCTCGGCCACGCCGTCATCAAGACGTCCGCCGTGAAGCCGGAACGCCGCGTCATCGAGGCGCCGGCCAAGGTGTTCGACAGCCAGCAGGGACTGAACGAAGCCTTCAAGGCCGGCACGCTGACCGGCGACTTCATCGCCGTCATCCGCTTCCAGGGCCCGAAGGCAAACGGCATGCCGGAACTGCACAAGCTGACCACCGTGCTCGGCATCCTGCAGGATCGTGGCCAGCGCGTCGCGCTGGTCACGGACGGGCGCATGTCTGGCGCTTCCGGCAAGGTGCCGGCGGCGATCCATGTAACGCCGGAAGCGGTCGAGGAAGGGCCGATCGCCAGGATCCATGACGGCGACATCATCCGGCTCGACGCCGATGCCGGCACGCTGGAAGTGCTGGTGCCGGGGCCAGAGCTCGCGCTGCGCCGCACGGCCGACATCGATCTCATCGGCAACGAGTTCGGTTTCGGCCGCGAGCTGTTCGCCGGTTTCCGCCAGCTGGTCGGCCGCGCCGACCATGGCGCCAGTGCTTTCGGCACGGCCTGAGGCATCATTGCCTATTTTGTAAAAAGGGCGGCTCGAGCTCGGTTTGAGGCCGCCCTTTGGTGAGGGATGGATGGCGATTACGGCTGAACCGTAATCTCGCTCCGTTCGCCGGCCTTGACCGTCACCGGCATTTCCTTGTCATGGCCTTGATCGGACATGTGGCGGAGGACGACATAGTCGCCGGCCGGGATAGTCTGCTGCCAGGTGTCGCCATAGTTCAGGCCGAGCGCCTTGCGGTTGCCCTGGATATCCTTCTTCGACGACAGCACCTCGATCGAATAGGCACCCGGCGCCGACATCACCAGCACGCCGGCATCGAGCGTCACCTTGACGTCCTTGACGTCGCCAACCTTGACGCTGAAAGGCTGCTCGACGGTTGCGAGCTCAAGCGAGGTGACCGCGACATAGTCGTCCGGCGGCAGCCAGAACTTGCTGTCGGGCCCATAGGAGTGGGCGACATCGTCACGCGAGCCGTCGATCTTTTTCTTGGCCTTGACGATCTGGACGCTGATGCCCGAGGAGTCGGCCTTGTCGCCGCCTGCAGTGTAGTAGGCGTTGACGGCGGCATGGCCGACGCCGACGACTATGTCTTTTTCCACAGTCTGCCCGGCGGCGAGCTGGATGTTCTCGGTCACCGAGCCGCTGCCGATCGCAACCGTCACCTTCTGCTCACCAGCCGGCACGATGATCCTGGTGTCGCCATAGTGGGTGGTGCTGCCGCCCGGGAAGGCGAAGTCGACATGGGCTTCGTCACTGATCTCGGCGCCCTGGCTTGGCTTCGGATGGATGAGCATGGTGCCGGCGTTCAAGGTGAAGAGCGGCTTGTAGACCTGGCCCGCCTCGATCTTGACCTTCTGTTCCGCCCGAGCTTCGTCGGCGCGCGCGACGACGACATAGTCGCCCGGCTCGAGATTGGCCTCGTAGTTGTTGTACTGGGTGGTGACGGCCTCGCCGCGCGTGCCATCGGCCTTGGCCTTGTAGACCTCCCAGGCATTGCCGTCGGTGATCGGATCGCCGCCTTCCGCCATGACCACGGTCGGGATGAAATTGAATTCGGGCTTTGCCGGTTCAGGGGCAGGCGCCGGAGCGGGTTCGGGTGCCGGCGCCGGAGCCGGCGCGGCGACGGTTTCGACCAGTGCTTCCTGCAGCGCCTTCTCGTCCGAGGCCTGGATATATTTGCCGCCGGTGTTGTCGGCAAGGCAGGCGATCTGCTTGCCCTCGTCAGCGGTCAGGCCGAAGCCGACGACGTCGACGGTGAAATCGACGCCTGAGGCCTCCAGTTCCTTGCCCAGCGCGCACGGGTCACCTTCACAGGTTTCAAGCCCATCGGTGATGAGAACCACGGTCGCCTTGTCCTCGGTGTATTTCAGAGCTTCGGCCGCCTGCTTGACGGCTGCGGTCAGCGGCGTCTTGCCGAGGAATTTCAGGCTGTCGGCAGCGGCCGAAATGGCGCTAGCCGAGCCGGCTTGCGGCGGCACGATCAGCTCGATGTCGTCGCAGCTGCCCTTTTCGCGGTGGCCATAGGCCATTAAGCCGATCTCGTCGTCGCCCGGGACCGACTGCAGTACGGTCCTCAGCGATTCGCGCGCGATCTCGAGCTTCGGCTTGCCGTCGATCTGGGCCCACATCGAGCCTGAAGCGTCAAGAATGATGATAACCTTATTGGCGGCAAAGCCGAGCGAAGTCATCGACAAAAGGAGCAGCGCCGCAGCGACGCTCCGCAAAAGTCCCGCCATCGAAATCTCCTTGAGGCCGCCCTCTGATCCGCGCCGGAAGCTATTTGACAGCGCGTCCGGACACAAGCCTGGAGCGGGTTACTAGATCATGATGAGATTTGGATGAAATCTCATCATGATCTAACCCTTTGTTGGAGCACGATCTTTTCCAAAAACCGGCACCCACTTTTTGGGATCATGCTTCTAACGGTTGCAGTGTAACAGGATCGGCGCCGGCAGAGCTGGTAACACGAAATCAGTAGGTGGTGCGCCGCTCTTCGGAAGGCGGACGGCCAAACTGCAGCCGATAGCTCTGCGCGAAATAGGAGTGCGAGGTAAAGCCGGTGGCAATGGCCACGTCGAGGATCGGCATGTTGGTCTGGCGCAGCAGTTCGCGCGCCCGCTCAAGCCTGAGCCGCATGTAGTAACGACCGGGCGTGACGCTCAAATGGCGCAGGAACAAGCGCTCGACCTGGCGCACCGACAGGCCCGCCGATTTGGCAAGCTGCACGGCTGATAGCGGCTCGTCGAGATGGTCGGCCATCAGTTCGACGATGCGCCTTAGCTTCTCCGACTTGCCGGTCAGGTCGCGCTCCGGCCCGACGCGCTGGCGGTCGCCGGCGGAGCGGATGCGCTCATGCTGGAACTGGTTGGCAACGCCGTTGGCGAGGTTCGAGCCGAAGTCGCCACGCACGATCTCCAGCATCAGGTCGATCGAGGTGGTGCCGCCGGCGCAGGTGTAGCGCTTGCGGTCGATCTCGAAGACGTTGCCGGTGCAATTGATGTCGGGAAAGCGCTCGACGAAGCCGGCGCGGTTTTCCCAATGGATGGTGCAGCGATAACCTTCGAGCTGACCGGCTTCGGCCAGGAGGTAAGAGCCGACCGACAACGCGCCGAGCGCATTGCCGCGCCGGCCCCAGCTGCGCAGCGCCGCCAGCACCTTGCTCTTGCCGGGGAACTCGACCGACAGGCCCACCGACACGAATAGGATATCGACGGGCGGCAAATCGGCGACGGCATAGTCGATCTTGAGCGGCAGGCCGTTGGAGGCCATGACGGGATCGCCGTCGGCCGAGACCGTCGTCCAGCCATAGAAATC
Organism: Mesorhizobium sp. C432A; assembly: GCF_030323145.1. NCBI lineage: Bacteria > Pseudomonadati > Pseudomonadota > Alphaproteobacteria > Hyphomicrobiales > Phyllobacteriaceae > Mesorhizobium > Mesorhizobium sp. C432A. The sequence continues at coordinate 234,980 of NZ_CP100470.1, forward strand.
GCGGCCGAGCAGGCGGTTGGCCGAGCGGAAGGTATCGATCGCCGCTGCCAGCGAAAACATCGAAAACTTGTCGACCAGCAGGAACGCGAATTGCCGGCCCCCTTGAACGGGATCATCCACGACCGGCCGTTCAGAGGGTACAGTAAGGTTCGGCAAAGAAGCTGCTTTCTGGGTCAGAAGGAAGGCCGCTTCAAGCCGGCCGCAAGGTAGGCTGAGGCTAACGTATTGGCCATCAGCATGGCAATGGTCATCGGTCCGACACCGCCGGGCACGGGGGTGATGGCGCCGGCGGCCTTGGCCGCTTCGGCATAGGCTACATCGCCGACGAGGCGGGTTTTGCCTTCGCCCTTCTCGGGTGCGGCAATGCGGTTGATCCCGACATCGATCACGGTGGCGCCGGGCTTGACCCAGTCGCCCTTGATCATTTCGGGCCGGCCGACGGCGGCAACCAGAATGTCGGCTGTGCGGGCCAGTGCCGGCAGATCCTTGGTGCGGCTGTGGGCGATGGTGACGGTGCAGTTGGCGGCAAGCAACAGATTTGCCATCGGCTTGCCGACGATGTTGGAGCGGCCGACGACGACCGCGTTGAGGCCGGAAAGATCCTTGCCGCGCACGCGTTCGATCAAAAGCATGGAGCCGGCCGGCGTGCAGGGCACGAAGGCTGTTTCGAGTTCGCCGGTGCCGAGCTTGCCGACATTGATGAAATGAAAGCCGTCGACATCCTTTTGCGGTGCGATGGCCTGGATGATCTTGCCGGCATCGATATGGGCGGGAAGCGGCAGCTGCACCAGAATGCCGTTGATGGCCGGATCGGCGTTGAGTTCGCCGATGATCTTCAGCAGTGCCGCTTCGGACGTGTCGGCCGGCAGCGTGTGCTGCAGCGAATGAAAGCCGCATTCCTTGGCGGTGCGCGACTTCGACGCGACATAGACCTGGCTTGCCGGATCCTCGCCGACGATGACCACCGCTAAGCCGGGCTGGGCCTTTCCCTTGGCGACCAGGTCCTCGGTCAAGGCCTTGACCTTCTGAACCACGTCTGCGGCGACGATCTTTCCGTCAATCACTTCGGCCATGAACCATCCTCGACATCATTCCAGCCAAGGCGCGGCGCGCGCCTTGAACGTTGCTTCGTGCATGTCGTTGTTCCAAACGTTCCGCCCTTTCGGGTAAAGCCCGACGGCAGCGCTTTTTGGGCGCCATGCTGCGCGGCATTGTCACGAAATTTGGCCTAAGCAATCCCGTCAAAGCGCCGTCACATGCCGTAAACTCGAAACCGGCAGCTTTTATTCTGTGCTGACGGGCTCAGAGCGACTCATCCTTTCACGGAAAGGCTAAACCGCTCTATTTCTTGTTTTGACGCAATTCCCAAGGGAAAGCGCGCTACGCGCTTTTCCCGGGAAAACCGTTTCACACTTTCCTGGAATTGCTCAGAAATAGCGGCGGTGCGAACGGCTTTCGGTGAGTTCGCGCACCGCTTCGCGAAATTCGCGCAGGCCGGCGCGGATATCGTCGATTTGCGCCTGCTGGTCTTCCGGCGCCGCCCCAGCGGGCTGCGGAGAAGACCACGGCCCGGACGCCGCGGGCATCGGCTGAGCCTGCGAATAGGCATAGTCAGCCGGCTGACGAGGCTGCGCGTAGCCAGGCTGCTGCGCAGGGGAATTGGCGTGCGGAACCTCGTTCCGGAAGTCCGGCTGGCGATAGCCCACAGGCTCCTGCACCGGCCTTGTATATTCGGCGGCTGGTTGGGCGCGGTAGGTCTCGACGGGTTCGCCTGACGTCCCGCTACCCGGCGCGGCTTTGCGCATCGCCGAGAACAGTCCGTCGAACAGACCTGGGCTCCGGGCGGGAGCGGCCGCGGTCGGCAACACCGGAGGTGCTGCCGGTGGCGGCGCCACAGGCAGCGGCGCGCGATAGACCTTGTCCTCGACCGGAGGGCGGCGCTCGTCCATTCTGCCGCGCGAACGCGAATTGGCAGCGCCGCGCAGGCTGGCAAAGGCGCCGCGCATGGCGCCGACACCGATGCCCGAAGCAAGCCCGAGCAGCAGGCCGGCCATCGCTATTACAGCCCGCGACGGTCCGTTGGGTTCGAGCGGCGGTTGCGCGGGGGTCATCAGATTGATGTTGGTGGTGTTGATGTTTTGCTGTTCGCCGGTCTCCTTGGCGCGCAGAAGGTACTGTTCGTAGACGGAGCGTTTGGCCGTGGCATCACGCTCCAGTTCGCGCAGGCTGACCAGATCGCTGTTGACGTCGCCGCTCTGGACCTTTGCCTGAGCCAGGCGGGAAGCGAGATCCTGCTCAAGCTGGACCGAGCGCTTCAAGTCGACCTGCAGCGACGAGGCGATGCGGCGCAGTTCGCCTGCGATGCGCTCGCGCGAGCCGTCGAGCTGGGCACTGAGCGCCTGGTATTCGGGATGACGCGGTCCCAGACGCACGGCGGCGCGGTCGGCCTCCTGCTTCAAAGCTGCATATTGCGCGCGCAGTTCGCTCATCGTGTTGGAATTGATTTCTTCCGGCAACGTGCCGTTGATGACCGAATTAACGTCCAGCGAACGCGCCGACGCGGCCCGGGCATTGAGTTCCAGCGTACGGGCCCGGGTGACTGAGAACTGCTCGTTGAGCTTCAGCATCTGGTCGTCGCTGATCAGATGGCCCTGCGCGTCGACGAGATCATGCGTGGCCCTGAAATCCTCGACCTTGCGCTCCGCTGTCTCGACATCCTTGCGCAGGTCATCGAGCTTGGCCGTCAGCTGGTCCGTCGCGCGCCCGGCCATCCCGAACTGGTATTGGGCCGCCTCCTGCTGGAAAACGTCCCTGGTCGTATTGGCTATCTTCGCCGATTTGTCGGCGCTTTGAGTGGTGGCGCTGATGGAAACGACAAAGCTCTTGCCGCTGCGCTCAACCGACAGGCTCTTGGCCAGATTGCCGACCGCCAGCGCCTGGCGGCGCACTTCACCGGCGCCGCCAGGGCCATCCTGGCGCGACAGTATCGAGCGAATGAGCGACAGGACGCCAAGGCCGCCAGAGCCCTGTCCGTTGAATTCCGGATCGTCGACGAGATTGAGATCGGCCACGACCTTGTCGAGGACCTTGCCGGATATCACCATCTTGATGCGGGTTTCGACAACAGCCAGCGCCGCATCGGGCTGCCCGACCGGTTGGGTGAGATCGTTGTCGGAAAGCTTCAGGTCGCCTGGCTCGATGACCATCTGTGTGGTGGCTTCGTATTTCTTCGGTGTCGAAACGGCGACGGCGACGCCGAGCACCGTGCCCAATATCGTCGTCGAGACGATCAGCAACTTGGAACGACTAATGCCGCGGACGACCTGGAGCGGATCGATCAGCGGCTTCCATTCCTGCCCGTCATCGTCGTCGCGGTCCGGTCGCTGCTCGTGGAAAGAGCGGAGCTCATAGGCGGCGTGCTGCTGACGCCGGCCGGAAACAGGCTCCTCACGCGCGCTGGCGGCCGAAACGGGTTCGCCGTCGGCCTGGAACTGCGGCGGCTCGGGCGGTGACGTTGGCGCCGGATTCGACCGCGCCTCGCGTTGCGAGCGGGCTATGCGGTGACGCGTGGCGGCGTCCTCGCGCCATGACGGATCGACCCGGTCACCGATCGAGACCGCCGACGCATCCGCCGCCTCATCGCCGCGCACGGCTTTGCCGAGCGCCAGGAGGGAGCGCTCGCGCCTCCAGTCTTCACGGTTTTCCCTGTCGACCATTGTCTCGAAACTTTACCTTCGACGGCGCAGGAGCGGCGGTCGGCCAATCGTTAAGTCACGCTAAACAGGCATGGGAAACAAAAGGTTAATTTCCGAAGTCTGCAAGTGAAAGTTTCTCGCTTCGCCACGCATTGCCGGGATCTGTAAAATGGCGTCAGAACCGCACGTTAAGCTTTCCGGATTACGGCTTTCCTCGATATGACGCAGGCCAGCGACATACCGCAAAGGCGGACACTCGCCCGCATCGGCACCTTCCTTGCCGAAAGACGGGGGCTGGTTCGCGACTATCTTTCAGCGATCAGCGGCGCCGGCGGGCGGCTGGTGTTCTCGCTCGCCTATTTCATTGCACTCGCGAACACGCTGTCGATTGCCGAGTTCGGCATGTTCGCCACCGCCTCGGCGGCCGGCGTCATGCTGTCGCGCATCCTCGCTTTCGGCTTCATCTCGGCGCTTTACCGCACAGCCACCATCCGCCCCAATCTGATCGGCACCTTCACCGCCGGCTTCCTTTTGCTTGGCGCCGTGTCCTTACCACTGCTGGCGGCCGCCTCGTGGGGCGTCTACCTGATCTTCTTCGCCAGCACCGTTCCGCTGGCCGTCTTTGCCGCAATCGTCTTTGCAGAGGCGCTTTTGTGGCGGTCGGTCGAGGTGGTGCTGATCGTCAACAACGGGCTCGGCAAATTCGGCCGCGCCGCCGTGCTGTCGATCGTGGCCACGGCGTTCCGCGCGCTGGGCGCCGTGCTGTTCATGCTATCGGGCCAGCACAGCGTCTGGATCTGGTCGTTGTTCTACATCGGCGCCAACGCCGCCTCGCTGCTGCTGGCCTTCGGCTTCTATTATCCACGCCAGCGGCTGAGGCTGCGCACCGAGCTCTATCTCAGGCGGCTTGCCGATTCGATCTATGTTGCCGGAGCCGAAGTGCTGTTCTACCTGCAGTCGGAATTCGACAAGCTGCTCGTGCTGGCGATCGGCGGGCCGCATCTGGCCGGTATCTATGCCATCATCATGCGGCTGGTCGACCTGACGGCAATACCGATCCGCACCTTCTCGATGATGCTGGTGCAGAAGATGATGCGGGCGCCGGAGCTGTTGTCGCGACTGCGGGTCAAGAGCGGTATCGAAGCCGGCGTGTTCCTGGTGTCGACATTGGCGCTGGCCGCACTCGGCATCGTGCTGCATTTCTTCCCCAATGCACTTGGCCGGAATGTCGCCGAGGCGTCGCCCTTGGTGGCATTGGCAATCGGCGTGCCGGGACTGCGCAACCTGGTCGAATACCAGGCCGAGCTGCTGTTCGCGCGCGGCCAGACCGCGCTCAGGGCGCTCAACCTCGGCCTGCTGGCGGGGCTGAAGGCGGTGCTGTTGACCTATGTGCTGACCACGATTGCCGACACGCCCAGGCTTGTCGTATCGCTCAATGTCGTCTTCCTGCTGCTCTATCTCGCCTCGGCGCTGCTGACCTATTCGGCGCTGCGCAAGCCCGCCAAGGCAATCTAAGCCAATCCGATCAAGCGGCGGATGCGGCCAATATCGGTGCCGATGAAGGATTGCATGCCGATCGCCACCTGCCCCGGTGCCATGGCGGCGACGAAGCTGCGGAATTCGTCATCCGACAGCGCCTCCCCGGTCCAATGCACGCGGCAGAATTCCTCCGAGCCGTGGAAATGGCCGGCGCCCCCCAGCACATCGTCGACATAGCGGCCATAGATCATGCATTCGGAGAACCGGCGCACTGAAGCGATGACCTCGACCCAGCCGCGCGCGTGCACCTTCTCGATCTCGGCGCACATCGCCGTCACGGTCTGACGGCGCCAGGCGATCAGCGTCGAAATATAGTCGTGGTTCGAAACCTCGGATGCATCGATACCAATCGCCGAGGCCGCATTGCGCGACCAGATGCGATGCTCGTCGTGACCGTCGCTCGACAGCACGCCGTCGCGCCGGAACAGCCGCACCTTGCCGTCGCGCCAGAAGGCGCTCAGATCGAATGGCTTGAGGAAGGCGACGTCGGAATCGCAGAAGACCAGCACGTCTTCTCCAGCATGCGCAGCGATGGCGATGCGGCGCAGCTGCTGCACATGCCAGCCGCGCAGCGGCTGGGTCTTGAAACTGAGCCAGATGCGACGGCGAAAGAGGCTCATCGGATCGTCGAACACACGCAGCCAGCGCGGCAGCAGGTCGCGCTCGTCGACAACGCTGCGGCGGTCGTTTTCCAACTGGCGAAACAGCGCCACGTCGCGGTGCTCGACCAGAATGTAATGATGCGCCACGCCGGAGACATGGCGGTCGAGGGTCTCGCACAACAGGCGGCAGCGTTCGAAATCCGGCGCATAGCTGGCGGTCACCACCGCCGCCGTCGGCGTTTGCGGCAGGGCACCGGTCTCGGCTGCAGGGCTCGGCACGACGCGGCTGTTCACCGCAACTCTCCGGCGGGCTCGGGCCGACGCGAGAATTTCTGCCTGACGACACGCAGCAGGAACACCGGATTGCCGACGACGTAGCGGCGCCACAGCCGGCCGGGCTCGATGCACAGACGGAACAACCATTCGAGCCTCAGCTGGCGCATCCACAGAGGCGCCCGCGGCACCGTGCCGGAGAGAAAATCGAGCAGCGCGCCGACGGCGATCGGCAGCGTGCAGTGGCGGGCATCGATATGACGGGCGATCCACAATTCCTGGCGCGGCACGCCCATGGCCACAAGCAGCACGTCGGGCCGCAATGCCTCGATGCGATCGACGATCGCCTGCTCTTCGGCGGGGGAGAAATAGCCGTCATGGATGACGACGAATTCGTGCTGCACCGCCAGAGCGGCTAGCCTGACCGACGCCGCCTCGGCGTTGGCGCGGGTGGCGCCAAGCAACCCGACGGTCAGCGGCCTCGCCGATGCCTGCAGAAAGGCCGGAATGAGATCAGTGCCGTTGAGATTGTCCGGGAACGGCGCGCCGTAGAGCAGCTTTGCCGCCAGATCGACGCCAACGCCGTCAGGCAGGATGAGGAAATCGTCGAGCGCCTCGGCAAAGACCGGATCGGTAGAGGCGATGTTGGCGTTGTGAGCGTTGAGAAAACTGACCTTGGTGAAGCGCCGCTCGGCAATCAGACGAGCGAGCAGCGCGATCGCGTCATCCCAGCCGATGGCAAGGACCGAAATGCCAAGGATCGTCTTCAGCGTATCGAGCCCGAAGGCGGCGCGGGCGGTGTGCATGTTCATGCAAACACCTCCTCCCCCACCGACCCGAGCTTTTCCAGGCCGAGCCTGATGGCGGCATCCAGTGCCTTGATCTGCCGGCGGTGAAAGGCGCTGCCATCGACATCCTTGACATCGGCCGCCGCTGCCTCCAGCGCGCCGGCGAAGGCGGCCGGATCGTCGGTGACGAAGCAATTTGCCGGGCGATGATCGATGCCGCGCAGCGAACGGCTGGTGGCGACCGACGGCAGGCCGAGTTCGAAGGTTTCGATGGTCTTGAGCTGAACGCCGCTGCCCGCGGTGCTGATCAGTGGAATGACGGCGGCGCCGCGCACGAAATCCTGGGCGTCGGGCACGCGGCCGACAAATTCGACACCGGGATGGGCAGAGGTGATATCCGACGGCATGTTGCCGGCGACCCTGATGCGAAAGCTCCGGCGAAGATGCGGCACGACTTTTTCCAGGAACCAGTCGAGGCCGATGCGGTTCGGCTGCCAGGTCCAAGTGCCGATCAGCGCCGCGTCGCAATCGATGCGGCGCGGCTTAACCGGCTTTGGCGCCGTGGCAGTGGTCACCAGCGGCAGCACCGCCGAGCGGTCGTCGCTGGCAACGCCGAGTGCGGCGCGGTCTTCCTCGGCCAGCGTGAAGACGAAGCGAGCCCGGCGGCAGAGCCGCTCCTCCATGGTCTTGAGCAGCCTGGCCTCGCGGGCAAACAGCAGGCGCTGGAAGCGACTGTTTGCTGCTGCCGCATTCTCTTTGGCCGAACCATGTTCGACATTGTGGGCGACGAAAATCGAGGGACGGTCGGCGAACAGTTTTTCAAAGGCGCCGGCGAACTGCACCGAATTCAGGACATAGCCGTCGAAGGGACCGGCGCGCTCGATCGCGGCACGGACTTCGCTGTCGGAAACCGCGCGCAGTTTCACGGAAGCGAAGGTGAGCCCTGACAGCACCGCCTTGCCAAGCCAGGCGAGCTTCTGCCGCGCCGAGGCGCTTTCCGTGCGCACGTCGACGGCGCCGAGCACGATGGTGTTTTCGGGGTCGCTGGGCGCCTTGCCCGGCCAGATGAAGCCGATGACGGTGACGCGCACGCCGGCGCGCCGCAAGGCGGCGATGATCGCAGCATTGGCGATCTCATAGCCCGAAGCGAGAGCGCCGTCGGGCACGATCGATGTGGCGAACAGCAGATGCATCTCACCTATCCAGGCGTCAGCCACTAGCAAAGCTGGGTGAACCCTTGATTAAATCACGCAACGCAACGGCTGAAAGGCGCGGACCGGCAGGCGCCGCTGCGAAAGGTGATTAACGAAACGTTATCGTCGCGGTGTTATCGAAAGCCAGATACAAAACATGCGGCTGGAGCGGATGATCCCTTTGCCATCGGACGGTTCGGTATCGATTGCGGGACGCTCTCCGGGGCTCGCCGCAGAGACGATCGAAGCCGTCGTCACGCTGCCGACCTTCAAGCGGCCGCAACTGCTGCTGGAAACGCTGGCGTCGCTGAAGGCACAGCAAACCAGCCGGCGCTTCGCCGTCATCGTCATCGAAAACGAGGCCAAGGCGCGTGAGGGCGCCAAGGCGGCCGTGCCGCTGTTCGAACGCGACGATATGAAGGGCATGGTCATCATCGCGCATAAGCGGGGCAATTGCAGTGCCTACAATGCCGGGTGGCAGACGGCGATCCTGTATTTTCCGGATTTCCGCCACTTGCTGGTCATCGACGATGACGAGATCGCCGACGCGGACTGGCTGGAGCGCATGTGCAAGACGGCGGAGACGCTTGGCGCCGACATTGTCGGTGGCCCGCAAGTGCCAGTGTTTACCGATCCTGCTCACGCCAAATGGGCCGAGCACCCCGTGTTTGCACCGCCCTATCGCCAGACCGGGCGCGTGGCCGCACTCTATTCCTCTGGCAACCTTCTGGTCGGGCGCAATGTGCTCACCATCATGGGGCCACCCTTCCTCGACCTGCGGTTCAACTTCATGGGCGGCGGCGATTCCGACTTCCTCAGCCGCTCGGCGCAGAAAGGTTTCGTGCTTGGCTGGTGCGCCGAGGCAAAGGTGCGCGAAGGCGTTCCAGCCCGGCGCGTCGCGCCTGACTGGATCCGCGCCCGATCCTTACGCAACGGTGTAATCTCGACGCTGGTCGAAAAGAAGAAGCGCGCCGGCACGCCATTCGCCGGCGCCAAGGTGTTTGCAAAAAGCCTGGCGCTGCTGATAGCCTCGCCCGTGCGCGGCGCAATCAAATTGGCGCGGACAGGATCGCTGTCGACGGCGCTTTACCCCGTCTATGTCTCGCTCGGCCGCGTGCTTGCCGAATTCGGATACGCCAATGAGCAATACAGGCAGCCTGAGAAGAACTGACGAGCTGCTGCTGGGCGGCATCGTCACCCGCAACAGTGTGGCGACGGCGATTGCCGCGCTGTTGTTTGCCGTCGTCATCGTGTCGTTCCGGCCGTTTCAGCCGGCAGGCGCGGAACTGACCGGCGACGGCGGCGACATCGTCAACCAGCTCGGCTTCAGTTCGCTCGGCGCCATTTCGATCTTCTCACTGCTGACGTTCGCCGACCCCAAGGTGGTGCGCTCGCTGCTCAGCCCGTCCTGGATTCTGATCCTCGGCTTTTTAATGCTTTCGGTCATCAACGCGACCGACCCGTCCTCGGCCATGCGCGCGGCCTTCTTCACGCTGCTTGGCGTTCTGACGATAGCGACGGTCCTGGTGCTGCCGCGCGATGCCGACAGTTTTTCGAAAGTCATCATATTCTGCGCGATCGTCGTTATCGGCCTGTCCTATATCGGCCTCATCGTCTTTCCGCATGAGGCCCTGCATACGGCCGATTCGCAGGAGCCCGAACATGCCGGCCTGTGGCGTGGTGTGTTCGCCCACAAGAACATTGCCGGACCAATCATGGCCTGCTTCAGCTTCGCCGGCCTCTATCTCTTCCGGCGCGGCCAGAAATTCTGGGGCGTGGCGATCTTCGGCGCGGCGATGATCTTCATGCTGCACACCGGATCCAAGACGACGGCCGGCCTGGTGCCGTTCTCGATCCTGATCGTCGTGCTGCCGGGCCTGATCGGCATGCGGTTCGGCACGCCGATCCTGTTTGCACTGGCGATCATTGCGACGGCCATCGGTACCTTAGGCATCGTCTTCATCCCGCCGGTGAAAGAGCTGGCGGCCACCTATTTCCCCGACCTCACCTATACCGGGCGCACGACGCTGTGGGAGTTCTCCGGCGAGATGCTGGCGAAGAAGCCTTGGACCGGCTACGGCTATGAAAGCTTCTGGGGCACGCCGCTGCTGCTGAGCCAGGACCAGCCTTTCGACCGGGCCTGGGACATCCGGACCATCGTGCATGGCCATGACGGCTATCTCGACATTGCGGTGCTGATGGGCATCCCGGCGCTGTGCGTTGCCGTCTACACTTTCGTGATCGCGCCGCTGCGCGACTACATGCGCATCCCGCCGCGCAAGGAGAACATCTATCTCGGTGACTTCTTCATGATGGTGGTGCTGTTCACGGCGCTGAACGCGTTCCTGGAAAGCTTCTTCTTCCATCGCGGCGACCCGGTGTGGCTGTTCTTCGTGCTCGGCGTGCTTGGCTTGCGGCAAGTGTCGCTGCGGCCGATCGCGGTACGCCGGCGACCTTGACCGGCTGGCCTGATCCAGCACCCCTTGAGGGGCTTTCCCGTCTGCCCGCTAGCGTCTAAGGAGAACCCTTGTCTCGGAGGGCTCTCAATGACGATCAGGCTTGTTCTCGCCGGTTGCGGCAATATGGGTTACGCCATGCTTGCGGGCTGGCTGAAATCCGGCAAGCTTGCCCCGCAAGCCGTGTTCGTGGTCGAGCCCAATGCCGAATTGCGCAAGCGCGCCGAGCACCTCGGTTGCAGTGTCGCCGCGGACGCGAACGGGATCCCCGCCGACGCAGAGCCCGACCTCGTCGTCATCGCCGTCAAGCCGCAGGTGATCCGCGACGTCACCGCCGCCTACAAGCGCTTCGGCGACGGCAGGACCACCTTCGTCAGCATCGCCGCGGGCACGCCGGTCGCCACCTTCGAGCACATACTTGGCCATCTCGCGCCTGTTATCCGCTGCATGCCCAACACGCCGGCCGCGATCGGCAAGGGCATGATGGTGGTCTATTCCAACCCGCTGGTGACCGACGACATCAGGCGTTTCGTTGCCGAGCTGCTGTCGGCGAGCGGTGTGGTGACGACGATCGACGACGAAGGCCTAATGGACGCGGTGACGGCGGTTTCGGGGTCCGGTCCGGCCTACATCTTCCATTTCATCGAGGCGCTTACGGTTGCAGCCGAGAAGGCCGGGCTGCCGGTCGAGACCGCCAGGCTGCTGGCCATGCAGACCGTCTATGGCGCTGCTGCACTCGCTGCCGAAAGCGGCGAGGAGCCCGGCGTCCTGCGCCAGCAGGTGACCAGCCCCAACGGAACCACGGCAGCCGCCCTTGCCGTGCTGATGGGCGAAGACCGGCTGACGAAGCTGCTGACCGAGGCGGTGGAAGCCGCGCGGCTGCGGTCGGTGGAATTGGGGAAGTAGCCCAGACGCTCGCGGGGCCGTATCAGCCCCACTTCATCTCACCCTTGGCGACCTTTGCGCCCAGTTCCAGGGACGAGACGTCAAGAAGATCGGGATAGCGCCGCTTCATCGCTGCAATCAGCTCGACGCTGGATTTCGCTTTTTCGGCTTCCTTATTGAAAGCTTCGAGGTAGGCGCGGGTGAATTCCACGGCCGCCAGACCGTCCGGTGCACCGGCTACCTGATGGGACGGCACCACGATGTTGGGTTTGCGGGACGCGATTTCGTTGAGCGCGGCAATCCATTTCTTGCGGTCGTCTACGGTTGGCTCGTCGGCAACCCAGACATGTACGCCGGACGAGATCAGCACGCCGCCGAACACCGCTTCAAGGCTGGGCACCCAGAGATACCGCCGGTCTTTCAGATCGGCGACCGTGACGATCTCGATCTTGTTTCCTTCGATTTCAAGTGAGGTGATATCGGATGCCTCGGGAATGACGACATCCGCCAGGACCTTCGGTCCATTGTCCTTGAGCTGCGGGCCCCAGACATCCAGCTTGGCTTGCACATTGGCTTTGATGGCCGCCACCGTCGCAGCGGCCGCGATGATCTTGGCGCCGGGGAAAGCATCCGCGACGGGACGCAGGCCAAAATAATAGTCAGGGTCGCTGCAACTGACATAGATCGTCGTCAGGGTCTTGCCCGTCGCCTTGATCGCATCCGCGACCGCACGGCCATCGGACAGGGTAAATCCGCCGTCGAGGAGGATGGCTTCTTTTTCCCCGGTCAGCAGCACCGGCGTGCGGCGGAAACCATTCTCGTCAGCCTGAAAATAGGTCCATTCCAGGTTGGCGGCCGCCCTGGCTGCAAAAGCCAGAGGCTGAAGCATGGCAACCATGCCCGTTGCCAGAAGGGTTTTCATCGTCTCGCGTCTTGTCCAAATGGTTTGCAAGATTTCAATCCTCAATGGGGGTTCAACTGATCGTTCGGAGATTGGCATCTCGGCATCGTTTGAAAAACCCGGATCAAAGAGACAGACTGTATGAATGGATCATACAATGGCAGCCGATGGGTCTGCGCCGTCAGCACGAGCGCAATGACCAGGCGTGTTGCGCGAGCAGGTCAAAAGCCCCATGGCGCGACCGCGGCAGCATTTGGCCTGCTGGGCGGGAGCGGCTGACGAAGCTGCTGACCGAACCGTGGAACTGGGGGAGTAGGATCAGGCCAGATCGGTGTGGGAAAAGTCTTTCCCTTTGTAGAGCAAGGGCATCCCACGGCTTTTTGCCGAGGCATATGACAGGCAGTCAGCGAGATTGAGCTGAGCCGGGTGGCCGCGACCTTTGCCATAGTTCGAAAAAGCCTGGATCGCGAGCTTGGCATCACCGATTTCGATCGGAACCACCTCGATCTCGGCCTCACGCAGGAAGTCCTCTATCGCCTTTTCGGCGAAGAGCGGCTCCACCACCAACTTCGATGAAAGCCGCATCGCCGCTTCGAGCACGACCAGCGGAGATGTGATCCGTATCGAGGCCTGCCCGATCCGGCGGCTCCAATCGGCGGCGTCTTCCTCTCCGGCGAGGACAGCGATCACCACCGAGGTGTCGATGAACATCAGGAATGTCCCCACATCTCGTCGATCTCATCCTTAGTCAAATCCCTGCCGCCGCTTCCCGCCTTGGCCTTCAGATCGTTCGATATGGCGGCCAGCCGCTCAGCCAGCGGAACCTGTTCACGTTCGCGCTGAAGCTCGGATTCGAGCGCTTCGATCACCGCTTCGGTCAAGGAAATCTTTCGCTTTTCGGCAAGCTGCCGGGCGAGGTCACGGGCGCGCGGGTCTCTGATCTGGAGATTCATTCTGGAAGCCTCCGTTCGCTGTCACTACAATATAGTGATCTTGTCATGACAAAGCCAGAGAGCTGGCCTGTTCATGCCATCTCAGCCCCGTAGAGCATATCATCCTGCAGCTTCCGCAAAGCGAACAGCCTCGTCGTGCGGTCGGGCGTAGCATTGTCGGCGGTGAGCAGTTCGCCCTTCCTCACCGGTTTCAGCACCTTGCCGCCTTCGAGCAGGCCGACCGGCACTGCGCGATTGGCGCGCGCCTCTTCGACGGTCATGGTCCATGAGCGGTAGCAAGTCTCGCCGATGGCATCGAAGGTCTCGCCCATGGCGAGATCGCGCTTGGCCACCGCGCAGACCTCGGCGACCGGCCTCGGCAGCGGCACCATGTCTGGCCGGCCATAGAGCATGATGCGCGCCGCGGTCAGCGGCACTTCCAGCGAGGTCAGGTGATAAGGCCGGAAGAAGCTGTAGTAGGGGCCGTGGCCTATGTGCAGGTCGTCCATGCGCTCGACGATGCGCGGATGCGTCGCCTCGACGATGACGAACACGCCGGGCGCCACGCCCTTGCCGATGGTGTAGTCGACAACGCCCTTCTTCGACAGGATGCCGCCATCCGCCTTCGGGATGAGCACATTGGCCAGCTGATCGCGGTCGGCCTTTGGGCCGTGCATGCCGGGAACGTCTGGGACCAGCCCGGTGGCGTTGGCGATGGCGCACATCTCGACCATGGTTTTGGAACCGTCGACGAATTCGACCAGCATGCGCGGGTTCATGTTGCGGCGGATCGCTTCCTCGCGATAGTCGTCCGGAACGGCATCGTGGTTGAGCGGGTTGTTCTTGCCCTTGCCAGCCGAGACGATGGTGTAGCCGAGCGCCGACGCAAATTCGATCAGCTCCATGCAGCTCGACGGCTCGTCGCCGGCGCCGACCGAATAGACGACGCCGAGCCGGTCTGCCTGCTGCTTGAGGTAGCAGCCGATCGTGACGTCGGCCTCGACATTCATCATCACCAGGTGCTTGCCGTGCTCCATCGCCTTCAAGTCGAAATCGGCGGCGACACCAGGCTTGCCGGTGGCGTCGATGACGACGTCGATCAGCGGATTGGTGACCAGCATCTCGTTCGTGGTAATGGCGATTTTGCCCGCCTCGATCGCCGCGGTGACTTTCGAGCCCCTGTCCGCCTCGACCGCCATCGCCTCGTCGCCATAGGCGATGCGGATGGCGTCACGCGCCGTGTGCGGACGCCGCGTCGAGATGGCCGCGACCGAGATGCCGGGCATCAGCATGCCTTGCGTGACCAGGTCGGTGCCCATTTCGCCGGAGCCGATGACGCCGATGCGCACCGGGCGTCCCTCGGCGGCGCGCCTGGCGAGATCGCGGGCCAGTCCGGTCAGGGCGACATTGGTCATGCAAGCGTGTCCACGGCTTCTTGATTTGCAGGCGGGAATAGCAGGGAACGGCGCCGCTTTGCCAACGAAACCGGCGAACACCGGCAATTTCTCCGGCAACAGGCCCGGCCGGTGAGGCCAACCCCGGTAGAGGCTGATTGACCCGCCTCGGCGTCAAACCACCCTGATATAGCTCGTCATGCCGGTTTTCTGATGTTCGATGATGTGGCAGTGCAGCAGCCAGTCGCCGGGATTGTCGGCGACGAAACCGAGCTGAACCTTCTCGTTGGGCTGCATGAGATAGGTGTCGGAGATGACCGGCTGAACCTGGCGTGTCGACGACGACAGCACCTTGAAGCTCATGCCGTGCAGATGCATCGGATGCGCTTGCGGCGTCAAATTCTCCATGTCGATGACATAATTTTTGCCGAGCTTCAGCTCGGCCAAAGGCGCGGTCGGGTCCGGCGTGTCGCCCGGCCACGGTACCTTGTTGATGGCCCAGAAGGAGTAGCCTAGCGTGCCGCATATGCTGTCGCTCGGCACGTTTTCCGCCGTGGCGCTGAGCGAGAGCGCGATGTGTTTCGCGCTGGCGAGATCCACCTCCGGCACTGGGTTGGCTTCCAGCGGTGCGAGGTCTCGCAAATCGCGCTTGAGCGAGCTGCCGGTGGCGCGCAAGGTGGCGAGGACCTTGGGTTTGGTGCCTCTGATGTCGCCCAGGCTTACGATCGCGCCCTCCTGGTCAGGCATGCGGATGGCGAGCTCCATGCGCTGCCCCGGTCCGAGCAGCAAAGCATCGGGCGCAAAACGCTGCGGCACCGGATTGCCGTCCAGCGCGATGACCGCGGCCTCCCCACCCTCGACGCGAAAGGCGTAGATGCGGGTGACATCGGTGATGGCGACCCGCAGCCGCATCAACCCGCCGGCCGGCGCGTCGAATTGCGGCTGGTCGAGCCAGTTGGCGGTGCGCACCGTGCCATAGGTTCCGGTTTTTGCGGCATCGCGCGGCCGGAATTGCTGGATGAACTGCGCGTCGTCGCCGAGGCGCCAGTCGCGCAGATTGACGATTGCCTCGGCGTCGAATTTGGGATCGTTGGGGTTTTCGACCACGATCACGCCGGTGAGGCCATGGCCCATCTGCTCCAGCGTGTTGCAATGCGGGTGATACCAGAACGTGCCGGCGTCGGGCGGCGTGAAGGCGTAGTCGAAATGATCGCCGGTGTAGACGTAGGGCTGAACCAGGAAGGGGACGCCGTCCATCTTGTTTGGAACGCGAATGCCGTGCCAGTGGATCGTCGTCGGATCGTCGATGCCGTTGACGAGGCGGGCGGCGAAAGGCTCGCCCTTTTTCATCCTGAGCACCGGCGGCATTCCGGCCTCTCCATAAGTCAGCACATCGCGGGTCTGGCCGATATCCATGAACCTGGCCTGGATCTTTGCCGTCTTGAGAACCACCGGCTCGGGCGCGGCTGCGGCCCAGCCACTGAGCCTGGCCATCGCTGCAAGGCCAACCCCGCCAACGCCGGCAAGCGCGGCTGTTTTCAAAACCCTGCGGCGGGTGAGTGAGGTCATCTGGCGCTCCAACGGAATATGATTACCTGCCGCCCTGAATGACGGGCGGCGAAAGGCGCACAAGCCGATACTGCCACATCGCATCTCTGTCACGCCATGGCGAGCCGATGACGTTTGCTTGCGCAACAGCGTGAACGCTGGCGTGCCCACCATTCGCCCGCATCCGGGAGCGCGGGCTCGGATTAATGCAACTCGGCCAGCAACGCCTGTGCCTCGGCGAGGTTCTTTTCGGAACCGGCGGCGAGATCGTCCATCTTACGCTCGCGGAAGACAACGAGCGCGTCCTGGCATGCGGCGATCGCTTCCTGTGCCATCGCCTTGTCCTTGTGGGCGGCGCCCAGATCGGCCAGCACGTCGCACAGGCTGTCCTGCGTGAAGGCGACAGCCGGCACCGAATTGATCTTCTTTTGCACCACGATCGCCTCGCGCAGGACCAACACCGCCTCCTCGAAATGCGCGACATTGTTTTCGGCGCGGCCGGCCATGGTCAAGGCATAGCCCATCTCGTTGCGCGCATTGGCCCAACGTTCGGGATCGCGGTCGCGACCGAGCTGCTCGGCAAGCGCCCGGTTGACGACAATCGCCTCCTCGTACAATTCAGCCGAAGGCTCGCGGGCCGCGATCATGCTCAGCGTCTGCGCGAGACTGGTCTGGTTGGTGATCCAGAGATCGGGATCGCGGGCGATCGTTCGCACCGTGGCGAGGTCGCGGTAGATCTGAGCGGCTCGTTTCAGCTTGCCGACATCGTTCGCCCAGTAACCAAGACTCGACAGCCCGCCGGCGAGATTGTTCTGATTGTTCTCCCAGACAGCCAGCGCATTCTCGCGCGTTACCACGCTGAGCGCTGCGTCATAGGCGGCAATCGCGCGGGTGAGCAACTCGACGTCCTTGCCGTCCGCGGCCATCAGCAAGGCATTGCCGATATCGCCCTTGGTGCGCGCCCATTGCATGCGGTTGGGAAAACCGTCGTAGATCCGCGCTGCCGTCTCGAAGCTCTGCACGGCCTTGGCGTAGAACGTGGCGTCGCCACCAATCCGGCCCTGGCTGTAGACGGCAAAGCCGAGGTCGTAATTGATATTGGCCCACTCCTCCGGGTCGGCGTCCTTGGAGTAGGCGGGGAGCGCGGCTTCCAGCATGTCGGCTGCTTGCGCCAGCAAGTCCAGGTTGGATGTATCGTCGCCCAGGATCGACAGGGTCTGGCCGAGCACGCGCCGCGTCTGGCCGATCTCCGTGACATCACCGCCTTTCGTCTGCCCGTCGAGCGCCGCCCGCAGCGCGTCGACCGATTGCTGCAGCAGTTGATCGTCAGAGGCCAGCTTGCCTGACATCATCAACGCGCAGCCGAGGCGGAATTCCGTCTTGGCCCAATTGGCTGGGTCCTTGTCGCGGGTGCGAACCCTGAGCACCTGACCGTAGACATCGATCGCCTGCCGCAGGGTCGAGATGTCCCCCGCGCGTTCGCCCCAGTTCGATAGCGTGCCTGCAAGGCTGTAACCAATCGAAGCGAACTCGCCCGGCGCGGCGGTTGCGGTATAGACCTCCCATGCCTGACGATACGCGGTCACCGCCTGAATGTAGTAATCGGTTCCCGTATCGAGATCGCCGAGCGTGTCGTTGACCGATCCCAGATTCTGCTGCAGCGAAGCCCAGTCAAGCGGCAGTTTCTCACGCGGATATTCGGACAGAGCGGCCTGGTACGCGGTGGCTGCCTGCAGCAGCAGTTCCTTGTTCTTCTGCTTGGCGCCGAGGCGCTGCAAGGCGTTGCCCAGCGTCAGCTGGCCGTTCGCCCAGCTCGCCGCGGCGTGCTCGCGCGTCCGAACCGAAAGCGCTGCCTCCGCCGCCTCCCGCGCGCGCTGCAACGCGGCGATATCGCCGTTGATCTCGCCGATCGACTCGAATGCGGTGCTCAAATTGTTCTGGATCGTCGCCCATTGCGCCGGCGCGCGTTCCCTGGTCATCTCCTCAGCCGCCGCCTGGAAGGCCGCGACCGATTGCTCAAGCGTCGGTACATCCTTTTCGCGCGCGCCGAGGCTCGCCAGAACGACACCCAGATTGATCTGGCTCAATGCCCAGTCGAGCGGTACGCGATCCCGGCGATATTCTGTCAGCGCGGCGCGATGCGCCGATATCGCTGCGCGAAAACTGTCCGATGTGGTCTGGCGTTCGCCGATCTCGGACAGCACGATGCCGAGATTGTTCTGCGTCGCCGCCCATTCAAGCGGCAGTTTTTTCGACGACTGTACCTCGAGCGCCGAGCGGAAGGCCGCGACTGCCCGCTCAAGCAGTGCCGTCCCGTTCTCGCGCTGGCCGAGCCGCCAGTAGACCGTGCCCAGATTGCCATAGGTCGATGCCCAGTCGTCAGGGTAGGCGTCATGCGTATAGACGGTCAGCGCCTGCTCATAGGCGGCAGCTGCCTTGTCGAGGTTGTCGCGGCCGGCTTCCCGTTCGCCCAAAGTAGCAAGCGTGGCGCCCATATTGTTCTGGGTGGCCGCCCAAAGCAGCGGCAACTTTTCGCGGGTGACATAGGTCAATGCCTGTTCATAGGCTGTCAGGGCCTGGGCGAGATACGCATTGTCGCCGGAGAAGTCCCCTTGTTCCGACAGAGCGTTGGCCTCTGCCGCCTTGTAGTAGAACGCATCTTCGTCGCTCCATTTCGCGGCCTGCTCATAGGCCTTGGCGTAGTCCTGAGCCGCCTCCTTGAAGTTGAAGGAAATCTCGTAGGTTCTGGCGCTGCTGGCGAAAACCTTTGCGAATTCGAGCCGCTTTGCCTTCAGCTCGGCCTCGGCCTGGTCGACCGT
Organism: Mesorhizobium sp. C432A; assembly: GCF_030323145.1. NCBI lineage: Bacteria > Pseudomonadati > Pseudomonadota > Alphaproteobacteria > Hyphomicrobiales > Phyllobacteriaceae > Mesorhizobium > Mesorhizobium sp. C432A. The sequence goes on from NZ_CP100470.1 coordinate 254,005, forward strand.
AGACGAAAGTTCGCCGATGCGGGCCTTGGCCTGCTCGTTGAATTTCTGCGCCGCTTCGAGCGCGCCTTCCTGAACCGCCTGTTCGGCGAGTTTCGATAGCCTGGCAATTTCGGGGTCCGGGTTTTTCAAAGTCTCGCGTTCGGCCAACACGTGTTTCAGCCGTTCGGTCTGGCCACGCAGCAGCTTGTCGAGCTCAGCCGGATCCTTGGGTATGTCGACCCCGAGCGCCTTCAGCATGGCGTAAAGCCCATCCATCGGCACCTTGCCGTCACGCGATATGGTTTCGATCTGGCGGCGCTCCGGATCGGGTAGCGTCGAGATGGTCAGCAGGAGCTGGCGCCGCTCCCTGAGGATTTCGCCCTCATCGCCTTTCGGTGCCTCGGCGGGGGTACCGAAATAGAGCAGCCGGCGCAGGCTCTCATTGACCCAGGGCCGCTGCTGGCCGTTGGTCTTGAGATAGACCTCCTCGCCGATCATGCGCAGAACGGTGCCGAATTCCTCGCCGCCCATCGTGTCGATGTGGCGCAGGATCGCTGCCGCATAGGGGCTGTTGCCATCGGCCGGACCGTCCAGCGCAACCTTGCCGGGCTCGGCGGCAAAGGCGATGACCTGGCCGAGGCTGCCGTCGACCGAGCCCTTGGCGTCGGCGCCGCCCTTCAGGGAAACCACGCCGCGCGTTTCCCCGAGACCGCCGGCGCCGATCGGCTTGCCTTGGTCGCCCGGCGCCAGCTTCAGGAGCGTGCCCGGCGGGAACGGATCGTTGCGGCAGGCGTCCAGCAGAACGATGGTGACCGGCACCTTGGCCTTCAGTTCGGCGACGATGGACGACAGCGGCACCAGCTTTTCGCCGGCATTGTCGAGCGCCGAGATATCGGCATCGACAGGGACCAGATAATTCTCGCCGCCGGCTTCGATGCCGTGGCCGGAATAGTAGATGATGGCGACATCGGCGCCCTCGGCATCGTCGACGAAGCCTTCGAGATCGCGCCGCAATTTGCGCGCGTCGCGGTTGGTGGCGACATTGGTCTCGAAGCCGAGCCTGTCGAACATCTCCTCGATGGCGCGGGCGTCGTTTTCCGGATTGGGCAGTTTGCCGACATGCTGGTAGTCGGACTGACCGATGATGAGCGCGACGCCTTTCAGCGCCTTCGGCTCTTCAGCCAAAGCGGGGCCAAACGCGCATAGGCACACCAGTGCTGCGGCAATTGCCGCGCACATGCGCCCTGTCGCACCTGCCGTTCGCCCAAAGAGCATTCTCTACCCCAAAACCCGACGCTATCTTCCGCAGGCGAGATGGCATCATGATGGCCGGCCGATGGCAAGTCCTTGGGCGAGCTGTGTTCTTGTCGTGGATATGCGTACGAGGAGGCTGGCTTTCAGCGTGCGAGCGGTAGTGTTCAGCATGCCGGATACGGCCAGACCGGCCTGTTCGTGAGTTGACAGGTCCGGACTTGTTGAGCAGTCGTCCGGCCCCGTAGAGCCTCTTTCTCTCAATGTTTCCGGGCGAGGCGCCACGGTTGGATGCGCGGGATTGGCACTTTTGCGTCAGCCGGCTTTTTTGGTCCGCAACGAGACCCGGACTTCGCGACTGCATCTTTTAAAATCAAAGGAATGAACTGGTGCTGCGAGAGAGGATTGAACTCGATCAGCAGCATCACAACTATCTGTTTTTATTATTCTTTCTGACACCCAATTGGGAATCTGTGTACCAGCCCCGTGTCCAGCTGGCAAGACTCCAGCTTCATACCCCGCTGATCTCAACGCCACTCTGCTGCATTGCCCGCATCAAAGCGGTCGAACGAAGCTTCTCGGGAGAGCGCCCTTCACCCACCCGCCTAAGCTTCGCCAGAGCTTTTCGATATTTCCTCCAGAGTTCGCGTGCGTGCGAGGTGTCGGACGACCGTATCATTTTGATCACCGCATCGGCGTTCATGAGCGGCTCAACCTTGCCGCCGACAACATGCTCTCGATATTCCGGGCTCAAGACATCATTAGTGCTGATGTCGAAGAGCCTCGCCCCACTGTCATTGATTCCCATTCGATATTCTCCTTTCTGTGATGTATTCGGTCCAGCGGGCCGCCGAGCACCACGGCGGGTGCTATGCGCACATCTGTGTTTCGCAAATTTTGGCAGCGCCTTGCCACGCGGATCGCGGACTTCTGCATGTACGAGCAATACGACGCAAACAGGGACAAGGCCCCGGTGCTCACCGAGGCCTCGCGATTGAGTTGGAGGTCGTCAGTCCAGGTGTCCCTGCCCCGGTTCTTCGTTCAGCCTAGCAAGCCATCCGAGCGGCCGCATTGGCGAGCCTATCGGCTTCCTCGTTGACCGGATCGCCGTTGTGTCCGCGCACCCACTCCCAAGCCACAGAACGGACTTCTACGAGTGCACTCAGCTCTTCCCAAAGCTCCCTGTTCTTAACGGGCGTCTTGCCGGCGGTCCGCCAGCCCCTGGCAATCCAGTCGGGCAACCGCTCAGTTATGCCCTTCACGACATATTGGCTGTCGCTGCGCAACACCACGGGCTTGCCGCTCGTCACAAGTTTAAGCGCCTCAATCGCCGCCATCAGTTCCATTCGGTTGTTCGTCGTCTTGCGGGCCGAACCAGTCAGCGCCTTGCGCTTCAGCTCTTTCGAGCCTTCCAGCAATTGGACAATTGCCGCCCAGCCACCCGGGCCAGGATTGCCGATGCACGCGCCATCGGTATGGATGATAATGTGCTGGCCTGAATGATAGGCCTTGGTATCGTTCATTGTTGAGTTCCTAACCTTGAGGGTCATAGGTGGAAGAAGACAACCGCGCCGATCAGAGAGCAGCGCGATCGTCGGGACTGTGTGTGGATTGTTTCGGGATGTGGGGACGACAATCCGCCAATCTGACGAATCATCGGCATTTTTCGACGATGTAAGTCCTTCTGTAATGTAAGTATCCAGTCGGAAGACATCACAGGAATCTCACTCCGGTGGGACCCCGAAAGCTTGTTCCGGGCGAGGGTCTATCAGTTCAGGTTTGGAGGTCACCTTGAGGTGGTCGGGAAGGGAATTATTCTTGAATGCTGTCCACTTCCTAATCTGGTCCGCCCGTATCGTGACATAGCGGGAGACCATCCGTTCCGACACGCCGGTGATCCTGCTTATGTCGACCTGAGGCAGATCAGGGAAATGGTCGAGCAAGAAGCAGACCTCCATTTGCGAGGTCAGCTCTGAGCGTCGGATTGCCCGAAACTTCTCCCAGCAAGCTTTCGCTTCCTCGGCCAAAGGACTTGAGGCGATTGCCGACGAGATGGCGGCAACCCCTTCATCCCACCGAGCATCAATCCATGCCTGTCCTTCCGGAGAGAGGACATCGAACGGATAGTTCCCCTCCTTGGCGGGATAGATGCGCTTTCCAAGGCCCTGTTCGACGGCCTCGCGGGTGAGACGCCTTCTTGTGACCCTGGACTTCCCCGAGATCGGAGCCTCGGTCTCCTCCCGAAGCAGTCCGACCTGCGTCAGTACGGCTCTGACCTTCCGCCGTCCGACTCCTTTCCTTTCTCCGTATTCAGTTACCGTGATCCAGTCGCCGAGAGAGACGAGCTTGAGATCGCCAGAGGCGCGGTCGAGAACTTCTGCCGTGTACTGCATTCACTCCGGGTCACGCTGCTTCGCTTCTGACGGCGAATGCGCCGGGTCCGAGGATTTCCCTCAGGTCCGCGATGTGGTCTTTCCGTTTCTGCTCTCGTCCTTTCTCAATCTCTCGTCTGATTTGGATGCCGTAGCCAATGAAGTTGGTCGCCTCGATTGACGACCACAGCGCTCGGGTAACCGATGGCGGGCAGCGCTTTGTCGAGCTCCGAACCATCGTGCCCTCCGGTCTCCAGGTGAAGTCCGTCTCGCCTTGAGCGAGCCGCCGCAACATGCGAGCTGCCTGATACTGGAAACCCCGGTCGCTCGCCCACCGTCGAGGCTGGTCGGCATAGAAATACCCAAGGGCCATGCAAAGAATTGCAATCTCCATCGCATGGTAGTCCTTGCCAACGCTGACGATCATCTGCGCAGCGCGGCGCTCATGGACGTTCTGGGGTCGGCCGCGATTCCCTGCCTCAAGGAACTCCTCGGCTCGCCTTGTGACGCGATCCCAGTCCCCCATGATGACAGCTTCGGCTCTCGGTCCTGAGCGCCTAGCGAGATAGTCGCGAATGGCCTTCTGGTACGGCTTGAGTTCGGTCTTGGTGACGCCTCTTTGCCTCGGATCGCCGTGAACTCGGTCGACGTTCCTGTGGTATTCGCAAAGATGGCTGAACTTCGTTGGTGCTCGATAGCAGCCGTCGACACGGCACATGCTTCTATTTCCTTTCTCTCGATTTGGTTTAGTGATTTCGGGACAGACGAGGCGATGCTGGGCACGCGATCGGCTCTGGCAAATTGACCCCGTGTGCTGGTCCGAACGTGGTTTCTAGCCCTGGAGCAAGAGACACGGACGGCTCTCGATTTCGCCGGTCGCGCCAAAGGTGATCCGGGGTGCGTGCCGGAGTTGGTTGGCAACAGTTGTTACAGAAAGATCGGCGCTCCTTGTTTGGCATTAGTGATGCCAGATTGAATGGAACCACATGTTGATTTCTGCGCAGCCTTGCTCATTCGCGGACGCGGTATTGCTGCCCGAGGGTCTGATCCTCCTCAATAAAATGAATGATTGAGTTGAGGACCCCTTCACCCCTTCTGGACAAGCGGACTAACTGATTGCGCTTGTCGTTGGGGTCGGAGTACGTCTCGATCAGGCCGAGGCCGGTGTGACGTAGCTTCTTGGTGCCATATCCTTCAGTTTCGTCAACGGACCTCAGGGCAGCGAAATGACGGGCTGACGGCCCACCAGGAGCAAGGTCGATTAGCCGAGCGTATTCGGCCATGGGTCGGTCGGGGTTGAGAGCGATGAGGAGAAACAGGCGCATCTGTCGGACAGGCATGTCCGGGGCGAGCTTGATGAACTCCTCAATGATCATGATGGCGCGTACCGTTGCCGTGTAGCGGTCACGGTCGGTTAGGTGAGGCTTAACTGGGCGGGCTTTCGTCTCGTTCTTTTGCTTCGCAGGTTGCTTCATTGGTAATTCGGTTCCCTCCATCGTGTTCGCGGTTGTGATGCATTGTCTTCGAAAGGCCTGTCTAAGCCGCCGCTGCTGTCCAAATCGCCAAGCAGCCCCCGGCGCGAGAGACATTCCGAAGGCGCACCTCAAGATCCTTGAGCTGGTTCGTTGTGAACCCCTTCAGTATGGTATCGATTCTGGCTTCCACTTCGGCGCGTTCCCTGTCGGCTGCGCAGCGGGATGTTTGTTGTTTCTGTTGAGGAATTTTGGATGATTTGCCGTACGTACGGCGAACCTCAGCCTGCTTCTCTCGCCACTCTCGAACCCGGTTAGCGGGAGCCGTGGGTTCAGTCCGTCCCTCAATGATCATGATGATCTCGTCAGCGCGGGACCGACCGATGTCGCAGTGGGCCTTCAGAAACTGAGGCCACGTTATGTCCTTGCGCTTGGCGACGCGGCTCTTGGCCTCGATCAGGTAGAGGCCGCAGGACTTGGCATGGTCATTCGCTCTCTTGTTGTTCTTCTCACCGGCCTGGTAGTGGCCATAGGCCTGTGCCCCGAGTTGTTCGAGGCTGAGGTCTTCGTAGCTCAAACTCTGTTCTCCTTTTTAATTGAAAATGCTGGTGGGACTCAGCGAGCTGAGCGAGTGGTTCTTCTTCTTTTGGTCAATTGACCTCCGGCTCTTGTATCCCCTCGCGCCTTTTAAGGTCAGGGACTGCATTCAGAGGTGAGCGTCTGGACTCACTTGGCAGGGCCGGTTGGGCTTCCTTGCAACGCCTTTTGGACGCTTCAGGCCCCACCTGAGTGGGGACCCCGCTTCGGCCCTCTCACCGCCCTGAGGTGATCCCGGCGCGGATGTTATCCGGGACCTCAGGCCAGTACGGTCCGGTCTCAAGCCGGTCCGCGAAGCCTACATGCGCCTTTGTTTCGCTCTTCAGCTCCCCATTCCGAGCTTCCGCGGAAGGATCATCACTTGCGCCTCAGTGGTCTGAGGGGCCTCCCTTCTGCCCCGTGGCATCCGTTCGGTGACTCATATATGTACGATTTAGTACTGGTACGCAAGCGTACTTAATAAGAAATGTAGAGTCTGGGGCCTCCTTCGAGCTAAGTCATTGAGGAATAAGAACGAAAATTCTAGGCACTTGGCGCGTCTGAGCTCCAAGGTGGCCATGCTGCGCGATGCTATGGCGTTGAGCGCGGGGCAATGATCGGTTGCCGACCCTATTCAAGAGCTTCCAGTTTGTCGGGTTTTTCGCCGTACCATTTTATCCACGGCCTGACCCTCCACGTTCTCACCGCGAGCCTTGTGCAACGACTGTTCGTGCCCTCAGCGATTAGTTCGCGCGCAAAATCGAAGCGTGCCTCTTCCGCCAATAGTTTGAACATCTGGACGATCTCGACAGCAAGGGGGGTCACCCTTGTTTCGCGGTATCTCTTTGTTGCGGCCCTCTGTTTCTCTCGCGCTCGCATGGGATCAGCCCGATAGCGCCGTTTCACCTCTTCGCGTGACTTGTCAGGATTAACTTTCCGCCATCGTCTCTTTCGTTCAGTGGCGGCTGCTGGATTTGCCGCATGGTATTTGCGATTGGCTTCGCGCACCTTCTCCGGATTGGTCTGACGCCAGTTTTGGGACTTCAAACGGGCACTCTCACGGGCCTTCTCAGGATTGCGCAAGTATCGTCTTTGACGCTGTTCCCGATGGCGCTCCGGATTGGCTTCCCGCCATCGACGCTGCCGTTCGGCATCCCGTCGTCGCCTTTCTTCAGTGGAAATCAAATCTCGCTCCTGGTGAAGTTGGGATCGAGGCTCAGGCCGCGCCCACAGCGACGTCACTGCCCCACGCCGCAAGTGCCTTCATTTTGCATGATCAGCCTTTATACTGGCAGCCTGCGAGTCATTGCTGAGGAGGAGCAACCTCCTTCAGGCCCGCAGCCTCAAGCGCGCGATAGACCGAGCCACGTCCGATGCCGACGGCCTTCGCGACCTCGGACACGCTCTTCCCCTCGCGGAATAGCGTTACGGCCTCCCCGGCCTTTGCCCGTGCCGTCGGCTTGCGACCCTTGTACTTCTGCTCCCCCTTGGCCTTGGCGATACCTTCTTTCTGCCGCTCCCTCATCAGGTCGCGCTCGAACTCGGCGAAGGCCGCGAACATGTTCAGCATCAGCCGTCCGTATGCTCCAGTCGTGTCGAGCGTCTCCTTGCCGAATTGCAGCACCTTCAGCCCAATGCCGCGCTCGTGGAGGTCATCGACGATTTCCCCAAGCGTGCGAGTGTTGCGTGCCAGCCGGTCGATCTTGGTGATGACCAGCGTGTCGCCCTTGCGCAGGAACCCGAGGGCGCGCTCCAGCTCCTTCCTATCGCCGAGCGCCGACACCTGCTCCGAGTAGACCTCCTCGCAACCGGCAGCCTGGAGATCACGTACTTGCGCCTCCAGACCTGCAACCTGTTCTTCTGTTGACGTTCTCGCGTAACCGATCTGCATGTCCAAGCCCCTTCTATGTGTCCAATAGAGCCTAGACTTCTGAGTCGACTGTGTCCAAAAGTCAATACCCGCTCTTCTGGACATGGAACGAGGTGCCCAGCCGGACGTCCGATGGACCCTGCCCATCTGGACACCGGCTTGCTGGGCAACTCGCCATCTTCAATGCAGCAGCGACCTGACGTTGACTATCTGCAGATTATCTGCGCAGATAGATTTCTAACTGAAGGAGCTACCCATGGGACTGATGATCACAGCAACCAATGCGGCCGGTGTTGGCCCCGGCCTCTGGACCTTTGAAATGCCTCCGCATCAGATCCGCCTTTTTGGAGCGGCGCCGTCCGCAACTGGTCAGCGCAGCATAGTAGTTCTCAAGGCCTGCAACTTCGACCCCAAGGCGCGGACCCTACAGTTCGATGTGGACGACGCTGTCGCGGTGAATGTAGGAACCCAAGCTGAGGCAATCGCTATTGCGGCTGAAACGCCGACATCGAGCAGTCAAGCCTCGATCACGTCCCGCAACGCTGCACCGGTGGTGACTTATGCACCCGGGGACCGCCAGTTTCTATCACTGGCCGAGGACCTGCTCCCTCTCCCTATGCAGCGGGCAGCGGCAGCGCTATTAGACGGCGTTCGTCAGCGTTCGCAGGGTGAACTGAAGCGCGGTCTTGCCCGCAACTTCAGCGAGACACCTGACAACTTTTGGTATGTCATCATTCAGCCGAGGGTCTCGCAGCTTTCGATCACCATCCGTGGGCCGGTTGAGCATTTCGAGCCCATAGCCAAACTGCCAATTAAGGATGATAGGGGCAACACCCTCTTCAAGGTGACCAGCGGGGCGGACGTACCGAGCGCGCTCGAACTGATTTTCCATGCGAAGCGCCGGAAGTAGGCCGTAGACTGTCGTGGGCCGCCAGACCAAACGGCTTCACTCCTTCGAGGTGAACCCTTAGGCGGCACACAGTCGCATTCGGAAGCCGCTTGGCGAGCCTTGCCAATGTAGGCAGGACCAGCCGGTTGAGTGGCAGATCTAATGATCAGTAGAGGGGACGCTGTGCCTATTCAGAACGAACAAGAGTTAGCAGACGCAGCCGTGAGGGCCGGAGCGCTACTTCAGGAAATTCAGGACTATTTGGGGAACCAAAGCAGCGCGACAGCTCGCGTGAGATTTCCACGCGGTGTAATGCGGACAGCCGCAGTTTTTCGCTCTGCATTCCCTCGCTACATGCCTTACGACAAGCGTACGACGTGCGCTTACGGGCTCATGTACTTCGACGCGATGTGGTGGTTGACGCATCGTACCGACCTCGCCGGCGTAGCCCAGGAGATGTGCTTCAAATCGATGATCATAACCCTCGGCACCGTGTTGGAGGCGACCCTTCGTATCCCAGCTGAGCCGGGCCTCGGTGGTGGTGGAGCCGGCGTGAAACAGAGGTTGGATACGGCGGTACAAAGAAACTGGGTCACTCAGGCGGATGCCGATTTGCTCAAGCAGCTCTGGGATCATCGAAACAATGTTCATGCACATGTCCTGGGTGCGACAGAATTTGGCCTCTACAAGCTTGCCCATGTTGACGGTGCGGCGCGCGCGGTCCGGCGCTTGGTAAGTAACCTCAAGGCTTGGGACGATGCGCGTGCATGAGGCGATGCTAAGCGTATCACTGAGACCCAACTCGCAGCGATGAACAAACCGACGCTAATGCACGATTTCGCACGATTGAGTGTAAGGCCAAATGGGCTTGTTGTGCCTGGAAGGTTGATCGAGCGGACCCTGGCAGCTCACACCTTCAACCTCGTCGTCTATAACGACCACGAGACCTGCCCATCTGGACAAGCCGTCGAGGAGCAGTACAACCGGAACGCGGGGGGGGTAAAAGATGAACCGAAGCGAACGTGCGTTTCTGGCCAGGGGGATAGATGCCGGCACAGCTCGCAGGCTTGTCGACGCCAAGATGACGCTTGCCGATCTTAAGTCCAAGACTCTACCAGAGCTGACGTCTCTTGGAGTCAACTCTACTGCGTCTAGCGTTATCCTAAATGAAAATCGCCCTCCCATTCCAGCGACCATTCTGACCAGTGTACTCTTCGCCAATCGATTTACCTGTTGCGTGTGCCGAGAGCATGAAAAGCCCATAATCCTTCATCACATAGTCCCGTGGGAGGAGAGCCGTAGCCACGATGCAAACAATCTGGCCGTTTTGTGCCTAGATGATCACGGCCATGCGCACAGTCATAAAGAACTCTCTAGAAATCTAGATAGGTCTGCGATCTTAAATGCAAAGCAAACCTGGGAAGAGCAGGTCCGACGCATGGATGCTGAAGCAATAATAAGGTCGTCTAGCGTTGAGTACAATTCTTGGGCATACTTTAATCATTTACGCTTGTTCGAACTTGCCGAGGAATTAGACGTCGACTTCACCAGGGTTACCGGTTTCGACAATGCATTAATTCTCGCCTTGATATTCCCTGATGGAGCGTTGCGCCCACGCAGCTCTGATACTTTTTATATGTATGAAGGCCCCGAGATACTACACCTCCACCGATACACGAAAGGCGTGATGACGGCCGTCCTTAGGCGCCTTGTAGTGTTTAACATCTCGGATCATCTCGATAGAGGGGACTTGCCGCACGTTCTCGCGACAGGCGATTTTGTATTCGTGCAAGGAGCACACTCCTTCAAGAGTCTGACCAAAAGCCATGAAGGACCGGGACAAACGACCCGAGGAGTACGGCAAGCAAATCGTGTAAGCGTAGAGTTTACTTTCGACAATTGGGAAGCACTGTCATCTTCAGCGCACAGCGACTGGCTATCCGGCACAAAACGAGCGGGCACATTACTTCACGTGCGGAGCGTAGATCGAGATGTCGACAGACTTGTAATCCGAGGGACGGCGATAGGCATCTCAAATGGATATGGGGATCTCAAGCGCAGGGATTACAGCCCTAGGTTCGGCAGGTTTATTGACTTCGATCCCGACGAAGACCCTTATGAGGAGCTTAGCGATTTTGACGGAGCGTAGCGTGCGAAGCGTTTCCAGCCGAGCAACAGCTTGAACTCCGAGGTGGCCTAGAGACAAAGGCCGGGGTACGGGGGGAGTGTTCGGTAGCCGCCTACCTGATTGGGCGGACGGATTTTTTTGCAAAATATTTCGGTATGAAAGGGTCATATGCGCATCTATGCGGTCACGAACGGCGTCGAGAAGGAAGCCTATCGGCTGTCCGGAACTCACTACAAATGTTTCCCGCGCAGCGACAACGAGGTCGCGAACGCGAAGGAGTTTGTCACGATCGAAGAGGCTGCGATTTTCATGATCAAGAACCCTGGCTGGGGTATTCGGATGAACCCCGGCTCGGCGATCATCTACCATGGCATTCAGATCGAGCTGTAAACTCCTCGATACCTGAAGGTTAGGTTGCCATCATTAACCCAAGGGCTGTATTGCTTCGTGGTGCATAGGGGGAGTGTATCCGATGGCGATTGATCTGGCCGAGATCGAGAAGCGGCTATGGAGCGTGGCGGACCAGCTTCGCGCCAATTCCGGGCTCAAGCCGTCGGAATATTCCCGACCGGTCCTCGGGCTGCTCTTCCTCCGTTATGCGGAAAGCAGGTTCGCGGCGGTTGAGAAGGAACTGCAGCCGCGCGAAGGCAGCCGCCTCGGGCCGCCCGGACCTGATGCTTATAAGGCCCGCAACGTCATCTATCTGTCGCCGGAGTCGCGCTTCTCGCATCTTCTGCAATTGCCCGATGGGTCGAACCTTGGCCGGGCACTCAATCATGCGATGGAGGATATCGAGAAACACAATCCGGATTTGGCCGATGCCTTGCCGAAGAACTACGGGGCGGTAGGCGATGGCATCTTGCGCGAGTTGATCAAGCTCCTTGCCCCGATCGAGATCGCTGGTGACGCCTTTGGCAAGGTGTACGAATATTTCATGGGCTCGTTCGCTTTGCAGGAAATGCAGAAGGGCGGCGAGTACTACACACCATCGTGCATCGTCCGACTGATCGTCGAGATTATCGAGCCCTATCGCGGGCGCATCCTCGATCCTGCCTGCGGTTCGGGCGGCATGTTCGTGCATTCGGCAGATTTCGTCCGCGCACACCAGAATGCCCCTGAGAAGGAGCTTTCGATCTACGGCATCGAGAAGGTCAGCGAGACATTGCGGCTTGCCAAGATGAATCTCGCCGTCCACGGTCTCGGCGGGACGATCATGGATGCCAATGCCTACTACGACGAGCCGTTCGCCGATCTCGGCGGCGTGGTCGACAAGTTCGATTTCGTCATGGCCAATCCGCCCTTCAACGTCACTGGCGTCGACAAGGAGAGGGAAACGGTCTCCAAACGAGCTGACCGCTTCCCCTTCGGCCTGCCGAGAGCAGACAATGGCAATTATCTCTGGATCGAGCTGTTCTGGACGGCACTGAACGATACCGGCCGAGCCGGCTTCGTTATGGCCAATTCAGCGTCGGATGCTCGCGGCTCGGAGGCAGAAATAAGGCAAAAACTAGTCGAAACTGGAGGCGTCGATGTCATTGTCTCAGTCGGCCCGAATTTTTTCTATACCGTTACGTTGCCTTGCACCCTTTGGTTCCTCAATAAGGCCAAGCGTGAAAGTAAACGTGCGGACGAGGTGCTATTCATCGACGCCAGACATACTTTCCGCCAGATTGACAGAGCACACCGCGATTTCACCGATGCCCAGATAGAGTACCTCGCTAATATCGTTCGGCTGTGGCGCGGCGAGGAGACCGAGGCCAAGTGGAATAGTCATGGATTGCTGGAGGCCAACGGTTTCCAAGGAGCCTATGCCGACGTCCCCGGTCTTTGTAAGGTTGCAAATCGCGCCGAAATCGCAGCGCAGAACTGGAGTCTAAATCCCGGCCGGTACGTAGGATCGATGACGAATGAATTGGACGATGTCGATTTCGTAGAAACATTGGGGGAGCTTCAGGAAGAGCTTGAAGTGCTCACGGTTGAGGCTCGAAGGCTGGAAAATTCAATCGCTAGAAATCTGACAGTTGTATTGGACCGTTCTTCATGAGACTCGGCACTGCAAGTTGGCAAAAGTTGCCGATATCGGCTTGCTGCGAACGCGTGACAAGTGGCGGCACACCGTCCCGCAAATTTCCGAATTTTTATGCCAACGGAACTATTCCGTGGGTTAAGACCGGCGAATTAGCGGATTGGTATGTGCGTGCTAACGACGTCTCTGAATGGATCACAAATGACGCGTTAGAACGGTCTTCGGCCAAGATTTATCCTCCTGGAACTGTATTGATAGCCATGTATGGTGACGGGAGCACGATTGGCACGCTTGGGATCGTGGACCGTCCATTGGCTTCAAATCAGGCTTGTTGCGCTCTTGTTCCTAACAAACGCATTTGCATTCCCGAGTATCTTTTTTATTCGCTCATGCACCGCCGCTCCGAATTGGTGAGCTTGGCCTTAGGAGGCGCTCAGAGAAATTTGAGCGGCACGACGATCAAGCGTTTTGAGATTTGCGTTCCGCCACTAGCGGTACAATCGCGCATTGCGGACGTTCTTTCGTCTTACGACCAGTTGATTGAGAACAATCTTCGGCGCATCGCGATCTTGGAGGAGACAGCGCGCCGTGTATACGAAGAGTGGTTCGTCCGTCTCCGTGCGCCCGCGTGCGAAGGCCTGCCGCTCATCGACAGCCCGCGTGGGCCGTTCCCGCAAGGCTGGAAAATGGTTCAGCTACAAGAACTAGCCAATGACATCCGTGACGGATGTCTTCCGGCCGAGTTGGACACGTCGATTCCATACGTCGGCCTAGAACACATTCCGAGACGTTCCACCACTTTAACAGAATGGGGGGCCGTGGACGGAGTGACAAGCTTGAAGTTGAGATACATGCACGGCGACATTTTGTTCGGCAAAATTCGCCCATATTTCCACAAAGTAGCTGTCGCGCCGAGCCATGGTGTGGCTTCTTCGGACGCAATCATAATTCGAGCAAAAGACAAGTCCCTTAGATCGATAGTACTTGCCGTCGTATCCTCCGACGATTTCGTTGCCCATGCGGTGCAGACATCGAATGGCACCAAGATGCCACGGGCGGATTGGAAGGTACTGAGGCAATATGCTGTCGCCGTTCCAGATGGCGACACCCTTGCGGCATTCGACGGCATTATCTGGCCGAGCGTTGAATTGGCGATGACCCTCGCCAAGCAGAACCGCAACCTTCGCGCACAGCGCGATCTCCTCTTGCCCAAACTGATCTCCGCGGCGATCGATGTGTCGGAAGCAGAGCCGCTTCTGGAGGCGGCGGAATGACATTTCCCAAACTTGGGAGGTTGACGGCGATTTCCGCCAAGGCTGTGTGGCTTCACGAAGCTCAGACCTTCACTCCATGGCTAGCCGAGAACCTCGACTTGCTCGGAGAGGCGCTGCAAATCGGCGAACTAGAATTGAAGGCGACTGAGCTGCCGGCCGGCGAGTTCCGTCTCGACATTCTCGCCGAGGACGAAAGCGGCAATCCTGTGCTGATCGAGAACCAGTTCGGAAATACCGATCACCGGCACCTCGGGCAACTTATCACTTACATTGCCAGCCAGAGAAGCGATGCCACCGCCATATGGATCGCAGAGACGATTCGCGAGGATCATCGCGCCGCAATCGATTGGCTGAACAGTGCGACCAAGGAGGGCTTCAATTTCTTCGCGGTGGAGGTCGAAGCGCTGAAGATTGGTGACAGCGACCCGGCGCCGTTCTTTCGCGTCGTAGCCCAACCCAACAATTGGGCGCGCGCCGTAGACGCCAAGGTGTCCGGCGAGGGCGAACTAGCTGATCGGCACAAGGTTCGTTTGGCTTATTGGGCCTCGTTCGCTGAGTATCTGCGCAAGAACGATCCTTCCTTCGCAATTAATCGACAGAACAAGGACAATTGGATCCAATTTCGCATCGGTCGCGCTGGGTTCGCAATCCTCTGCACGATCAGCACCAGCAAGCGACGGATCGGTGTGGAGCTCTATCTATTCGACGACCCGCTCAAGGTTCGCATCCGCGAGCTGAAGCTCGACCGCGCGGCGATCGAGGCCGCTGTCGGCGAGCCGCTTGAATGGCAGGAATTGCCTAACAAGAAGGCGAGCCGCATTGCGCTCTACATGAACGATGTCGACCCTTCGGAGGCGAGCGGCTATTCCGACCTGCACGCCTGGATGCTCGACAGGATGCAGAGGTTTCGGCAGGCATTCGCCCCCCGAGTGAAATTGCTCGATCTTGGTGCTGATGGCGGTGGGATTGGGGAGCCCGACGAGGACGCATGAGCGACGGGGGCGATCTCATCTTTGAACAGAAGACGCAAAGTTATCGCGGCTTCTCGGAAAATGAGCTTATCGAGCAACCTGCAATCGACCTCTTCAAGGTTCTCGGCTGGCAGGCCGCTAATCTTTATGGCGAGTTTGGCACCCCTGGTACGCCCCGGCAAAGCCCAGAGGGACGTGAATCGCGCCGTGTCGCCTTCCTGCCCAACCGTCTCAGGGCGGCGCTTTCGACGTTGAACCCTGGGCTGCCGCAGTCGGCACTTGATGAAGCCTATGCCTTGCTGACAAGTGAACGCGCGGCACTGGAGCCAGTTCGCGCGAATGCCGATCTGCACGAGATGCTGCGCAACGGCGTGAAGGTGAAGCTTCGCTCGCCAGGCGGATCGCTGCGCGACGAAACAGTCCGCATCATCGACTGGGCGAATGCCAGTGCGAACGACTTCCTACTGGCCAATCAGGTCTGGTTCTCAGGCGATCTCTACACCCGCCGTGCCGATCTCGTCGGTTTCGTCAACGGCATCCCGCTGCTCTTCATCGAACTCAAGGCGCTCTATCATTCGATTGCGGACGCCTACGACGGCAATCTCAAGGACTACCGAACCGCAATACCACAGGTCTTTGTCCCCAACGCCTTCGTCATCCTGTCAAATGGCCATGAAGCCAAGCTCGGAGCGCCGCTCGCGCCGTTCGAGTTCTTTGCCGATTGGAAGAAGATCGACGAGGAGGAGGAGGAGGGCGTCGTCTCCTTGGAGACCTTGATCCGAGGCACTTGTCGCCCCGAACGCTTCCTCGACATTGTCGAGAGCTTCATTGCCTTCCAAGAGGGCGAGAGGGGCCTGATCAAAATCATCGCCAAGAACCATCAATACCTTGGCGTCAACCGCGCGATCGAGGCTGTAGGCAAGCTGAAGGAGAACCAAGGCCGTCTCGGGGTGTTCTGGCACACCCAAGGCTCGGGCAAGAGCTTCTCCATGATGTTCTTCAGCCGCAAGGTGCTGAGGAAACGTCCCGGCGATTGGACCTTCGTCATCGTCACCGATCGCACGGAACTCGATGATCAGATTGCCGATACCTTCTCCTCTTGCGGTGTACTGACCAAGGACCGCCAATTGGTTCAGGCAGGCTCGCGCAAGCATCTCCAGGAACTCCTGACCGGGAACGAACGATACATATTCTCGCTGATTCAGAAGTTCGGCACCGAGCGCGGAGAGGTTTATCCAATGCTGTCGGACCGTTCCGATGTCATCGTCATCACCGACGAGGCACATCGCAGCCAGTACGACGTGCTTGCCGCCAACATGCGGGCGGCGCTACCCAACGCTGCTTTCCTCGGCTTCACCGGAACACCGCTGATCGCAGGCGAAGCGGAACGTACGCGCGAGGTGTTCGGCGACTATGTCTCGGTCTACGACTTCGCCCAGTCGATCGCGGATGGCGCGACGGTGCCCCTCTACTACGAAAGCCGGTTGCCGGAACTGCAACTGAAGAGTGCCGACCTCGACGAGGAGATAGCCAAGGTTCTCGAAGAAGCTGGGCTCGACCCCAAAGCGGAAGAACAATTGGCGAAGCGGTTCGCCAAACAATACCACCTCATCACCAACGATGACCGGCTCGACAAGATCGCAGCCGATTTGGTGCGTCATTTCACTGGGCGCGGTTATCGCGGCAAGGCGATGTTCGTGGCGATCGACAAGGCGACTGCCGTGCGGATGTACGACAAGGTGCAGATGCATTGGACAGCGCATCTGAAGCAGGAGCGGACCCGGATTGCAGCAATCTTCGATGCTGTCGAGCGGAAGGCGCTGGAGGAGCAGTTGACGTGGCTGGAGGCGACCGACATGGCCGTTATCGTCAGCCAGTCGCAGAATGAAATAGAGGTCATCGCAAAGCGCGGAGCCGACATACGACCGCACCGTCAACGGATGGTCAAGGAGGAACTCGACGAGCGCTTCAAGGCGGCGGACGATCCGCTTAGGCTGGTCTTCGTCTGCGCCATGTGGATCACCGGCTTCGACGTGCCTACCTGCTCGACGATCTATCTCGATAAGCCGATGAAGAACCACACGCTGATGCAGACGATCGCGCGGGCGAATCGTGTCGCGCCAGGCAAGCAGGCGGGTCTCATCGTCGACTATGTCGGCGTGTTCCGGGACCTCAAGGAGGCGCTGGCCATCTATGCCAAGCCCCGCCCTGGAGTTGAGACCGATCCGATCAAGGAGAAAGCGCAACTGCTTGCCGAACTGAGGGTGGCGTTGGATAAGGCGCTGGCCTTTGCCGCCGAGCGAGGGGTTGATCCCGATGCGATCATCGCCGCACAGGGCTTCGAGCGCGCTGCAAAGGTTAGGCATGCCGCAGAAGCGTTGCTCGGCACCGACGACGCCAAACGCGAGTTTCTTGGGCTTGTGGGCAAGGCATGGAAGCTCTTTAAGGCAGCTCTGCCAGACCCAGCCGTGCTTCCCTATCGAGGTGCTTTGGTTGTCCTTCAAGTCATAGCCGAGACAATGCGCAGCCTCACAAGGGCCGGTCCGTCGAAGGACCTTGAAGCTGTGCTCGCAGAGATCGAACGGCTCGTCGATCAGGCGATTTCAGGGATCGCGATCCGGGTTCCAATCCTTCAAGGCGCCGATCTGAAGAAGTTGCTCGACCTGTCGGCAATCGATTTCGATAAGCTTGCCGCACTGTTCGCCCAGGGGTCCAAGAAGACCGCCACAGAGGTTTTAAGGGGCACGGCGGAGAAACGGGCAAAAGACCTGGTCGCAAAGAACCCGGCGCGTGTCAGCCTTCTGGAGCGGCTGCAGAAGCTGATCGACGAATACAACACCGGAAGCATGGATATCGAGGAGCTGTTCCAGCAACTGATGGCCTTTGTCGGCGATCTCGACGAGGAAGAGCAGCGCCACATTCGGGAGGGCTTGAGCGAGGAAGAACTCGCGATCTTCGACATCCTGACCAAGCCCGAACCGAAGCTGACAATGACCCAGGAGATGGAAGTCAAGAAGCTGGCGCGGGAACTGCTCGCCAAGCTCAAGAAGGAGAAGCTCGTTCTCGACTGGCGGTCCAAGGAAACAGCAAAGGCAGGCGTACGTCAGACAATCGGCGAGGAGTTCGACGCCTATCTGCCCGAGGTCTACGACCGCAAGCTGTTCGAGGAGAAAGTCCAGCGGACTTATCAGTTCGTGTTCGAGCGGATGGAACCTTCAACTCAACATGCGGCGCTGTAGGGACGGCAACTACACCCTCCGCCTCACAAAGCCTTCCGCTCGGCTCCCGCTTTGCCTATCTGCCGCTCGCGTTGGGCTTGAGCTGGAACGGCTTGGTTTGGTGGTCTCCAAGTCGTCACCTTGACATCGAAGCGCGGCAGCTTCGTGATTTCCCTGATGAGGGCGCTGGGTGGGAAATCGCCGTATCCCTCGCGAGCATCCTCACGACCACTCCCAAGCATGTAGTCACGGTGCTGCTTGTCCATGTCGTGAGCGCGCGAGAGCGTCGTAAAAAGGTGCCGCCAAGCGTGGTTGGGTTTGCCGCCCGGTGCCGCGATACCCAATTCCTCCGTGATCCAATTCCCGACTCGGACGCCCGCCTCCTCCGACCGACGCTTTCCTGTCAGCTTGGTGAGGTCGGTCCTGGGATAGGGGACGTAGAAGGCCGGCCCCTCGCCCACCTCCTTGAACATGTCAAGCAAGCCCAATTCCACAAGGTGCGGATGAACGGCAGTCATCCACGCCCTGCCGCTCTTTGTGGAACCGGCCTCAGGCGTGATGAGCAAATAGGGTATGTCACCATCCGTTCGGACATCCACGCCGCGAAGCTGAGTGATCTCGGTCACTCGTAGGCCGGAATAAGCGCATATCCACGGTACCCAGAAGAGCGCGCGCTTGTGAGGCGCTGAGATGTCTTTGGAACTTCCGTTGAACGTGGCGCTGAGGATGGCCCTGGCTTCATCTATGTTGTAGCCCTTCTTGCCCGGCGCTGGGCCGTCTCTTCGATCTCGAATGTCGTTAGCCACGTTTGCCGGTAAGCTGAACTCCCTGACTGCGTGGGTGAGGACCGCGCTCAACGCCGCAAGGGCCTTGCCATTAATCTTCGATGGCGAAAGCCCCTCGGCTATCAATTCGTCACGCCACTTCCGAACATCCGCGCTCGTCACGTCCTGAGCATTCCGGTGCCCGCTGCTCTTGACGAATTTGGCGAGGTCTCGCGCGTAGTCCCTCTTGGTCTTCTCATTGAGGCTCTGTGTCGCGAACTTATGGTCCAGGAGCGCGAACAGGTCCAAATCCTCCACCGTCCGTGGTGCTGGCTTGGCCTCGCCGCGCTCGTTCTCCCAGTCGGGGAACCGCTTCCGTGCTTCATCCGGCGAATAGTCGCCTGCGGCCTTCCTGAGATTGGTCTCGGCCGCAAGCTGGATTGCCTTGTAGGCTGCATGGACGACGCGAGTCCGGCTCAAGGGATTGGTGTTGACGCCCTCCTCAAGGAACAGTTCATCAACCGTCGGTCCGAACCAGCGGTCAAGTTCGCCGCCCTCTTCCTTGCCTTTGTTCAGCCGCAGGACTTCTTTCCAGATGCCTTGCTCCCCGGGCTCCCTGTCCATCATGTCGACCAGGCGGGCGTAGAGGACGCCGGCAAGGGCTTGGACCTGCTTGTTGGAGAGTGGCTGAGGGCCTTCCCTGAACCGCTGCCAGTACTCATGTAGCGCAGCATCGGCTTCGCGGTGACGCCTTTTGGCTTCTGCGGGGTCTTTCGTATCGAGGCTAACCTTGACGGTTGCCCCCGCCTTTACCGTCCTAAAGATGCCACCAACGGGAATTGCCACCTTTCCGTCCAGTGGAATATCCCTCAAATCGGACGGCGCGCGTTGTCGAAGGTAATAGACGCCAGTCTTCGGATGTGGCTTAGGTGCAGGCATTCTCAAGCTCATGTGTACCACTCCTGTGTACCAGACAGGCGGCAGAAAGACCAATAAAGTCAGATAGTTGTTTCCAAACAATGGTTTGGGATGGTGCTGCGAGAGAGGATTGAACTCTCGACCTCTCCCTTACCAAGGGAGTGCTCTACCACTGAGCTACCGCAGCCGCTGATGGCGGGGCTTCTGCCATATAGAACCGGCAAGCGCAAGGCGTCTGTGAAAGGCTTTGCCAGACAAGTTTCGCTGACATGGCGGCGCCACAATGCTAGCTATCCCTTGAACGGCAGGCCCTGCCAGTTGCGGGCGGGACGGAACGATGGACGAGAAGACAATTCCACCGAAAAAGGCTGATCCGGAAAAAAAGGACGGGACTGACCGCAAGGACCGTCTGGCCGAGCAGCTGCGCGCCAATCTCATGAAGCGCAAGACGCAAGCGCGCTCGCGGCGCACCGGTGATCCTGACCAGCGGCCCGAAGGACTGCCGGCTGCTGAAAAAATGCACAAGGACTGACCGATATCAGCCACACTGGCCGGTCACCTTGGCCAAAGGGGCTCAGAAATCCTATTTCTTGAACCAAGCCGGCCAATGGTCTAGACGGGCCGATACTCAAACTGACGAAAACCGGCCTATCGGGCCGAGGGGACATTCTCTCATGGATCGCATCAGAATTGTCGGCGGCAACAAGCTCGCCGGAAGCATTCCGATTTCGGGCGCGAAAAACGCCGCTTTGCCGCTGATGATCGCCTCGCTGCTCACCGACGACACGCTGACGCTGGAAAACGTGCCGCATCTGGCCGATGTAGAGCAGCTGATCCGCATTCTCGGCAATCACGGCGTCGACTATTCGGTCAACGGCCGCCGCGAGAAGCAGAATGAGGGCTATTCGCGCACCATCAATTTCTCGGCCCGCAACATCGTCGACACGACCGCGCCTTACGAGCTGGTGTCGAAGATGCGGGCATCGTTCTGGGTGATCGGCCCGCTGCTGGCCCGCATGGGCGAGGCGAAAGTGTCGCTTCCCGGCGGTTGCGCCATCGGCACGCGGCCGGTCGACCTGTTCCTCGAGGGCTTGCAGGCGCTGGGCGCCGACATCGATGTCGACACCGGCTATGTGCTGGCCAAGACCAGGAACGGCCGCCTCGTCGGCAATCGCTATGTCTTCCCGAAAGTCTCCGTCGGCGCCACCCATGTGCTGATGATGGCGGCGGCGCTGGCCAAGGGCGAGACGGTGCTGGAAAACGCCGCCTGCGAGCCCGAAATCGTCAACCTCGCCGAATGCCTCAACGCCATGGGCGCCAGGATTTCCGGCGCCGGCACGCCTGTTATCACCATCGATGGCGTCGAGTCGCTGTCGGGCGCGCGCGTGCGCGTCATCCCCGACCGCATCGAGACCGGCACCTATGCCATGGCGGTGGCCATGACCGGCGGTGATGTCGTGCTCGAAGGCGCCCGCCCCGAGCTGCTGCAGACCGCGTTGGATGTGATTGCCCAGACCGGTACCGAGATCACGCCGACCAATTCCGGCATTCGCGTCCGGCGCAACGGCGCCGGCATTTCGCCGGTCGACGTCATGACGGCGCCCTTTCCGGCCTTCCCGACCGATCTGCAGGCGCAGTTCATGGGCCTGATGACCATGGCCAAGGGCAAGTCGCGCATCACCGAGACCATCTTCGAAAACCGCTTCATGCATGTGCAGGAACTGGCCCGGCTCGGCGCCCACATCACGCTGTCCGGCCAAACGGCGATCGTCGACGGCGTCGCCAAGCTGAAGGGCGCACCCGTGATGGCGACCGATCTGCGCGCCTCGGTGTCGCTGGTCATCGCCGGTCTGGCGGCCGAAGGCGAAACGACGGTCAACCGCGTCTACCACCTCGACCGTGGTTTTGAGCGGCTGGAAGAAAAGCTCTCCAATTGCGGCGCGGTGATCGAGCGGATTTCAGCTTAACCGCACGGCAGTTGCTTCAGACAGACAGGCGTCTGGTGCTGCCTTCATTCACCGCCAACACTTCAAACCCGAGGCGCTAGCCTCGGGTTGAATTTGTGTCGCGGTTGCACGGACCGGAAAGACCGCCTAACAGAAGGCTGAAACCAACTTTCAGGTGTGCATTCGGCATGGCAGCCCTCAAACTCATTGCGCTCGACGATCAGGATCTGAGCATCGTCTCGGCTCACGTCCAGGACGCCGTAATGAAGGTCTCCGACCTCGAATACCTGCCTTCGGCCAAGCGTTTCATATTGACCATGAACCGCTTCGTCTGGGAGGCGAAATCCGGACTGTTCAGCAAGCACAATGAGCGGCGCCAGGCGGTGTTGCATTTCGACCGCGTGCTCGGCGCCAAGACCAGCGGCATTGCCCGCGATCGGCCGGCCGAGGTGCTGTCGCTTCTGGCAATCAGCTTTATCGAAATCAGCAAGCCGGCCGGCATCGTCGAGTTGGTCTTTTCCGGCGGCGGCGCGATCATGCTCGACGTCGAATGCATCGAGGCACGGCTTGCCGACATAGGCGGCGCCTGGGAAGCCACTTCGCGTCCGGTGCATAGGGTCTAGAGCATGATCCCAAAAAGTGGGTGCCGGTTTTTGTTGGACAAAACGGGAATCGTTTGTCCAGAGATCATGCTCCAACAAAGGGCTAGATCATGATGAGATTTCAACCAAATCTCACCATGATCTAGACGCAGCCGATGGCCATTACGCTTATCCAGTCCGATGCCGGTTTCGCGCAGCGTTTCGCCGCCTTCCTGACCACCAAGCGGGAGGTATCGGAGGACGTCGACACTGCCGTGCGCGCCATCATTGCGCGGGTTCGTGCCGAGGGCGACGCTGCCCTGGTCGACTACACGCTGAAATTCGACAAGGCCGACCTCAATAGCCTCGGCATCGCCGTGTCGAAGGACGACATCGCGCAGGCCTACAAAGACGCCGATCCGCAGACGGTCGAGGCGCTGAAATTTGCCCGTGACCGCATCCGATCCCATCACGAGCGACAAATGCCCAAGGACGATCGCTATACCGATGCCGCCGGGGTCGAGTTGGGTTCGCGCTGGACGGCGATCGAGGCGGTCGGGCTCTATGTGCCGGGCGGCACGGCAAGCTATCCAAGCTCGGTGCTGATGAACGCCGTGCCGGCCAGGGTGGCGGGCGTCGAGCGCATCGTCATCGTCGTGCCGGCGCCGGGCGGCATCATCAATCCGCTGGTGCTGGTGGCCGCCGATATATCAGGCGTTTCAGAGATTTACCGCGTCGGCGGCGCGCAGGCGATTGCCGCCCTTGCCTATGGCACCGAAACGATCCGGCCGGTCGCCAAGATCGTCGGGCCCGGCAATGCCTATGTCGCCGCCGCCAAGCGCCAGGTTTTCGGCACGGTCGGCATCGACATGATCGCCGGACCGTCTGAAGTGCTGGTGGTGGCCGACGGCAGCAACGATCCCGACTGGATCGCCGCTGATCTTCTGGCGCAGGCCGAGCATGACGTGTCGGCGCAGTCGATCCTGATCACCGACGATCCGGCCTTCGGCAAGGCCGTCGAACAGGCGGTCGAGCGGCAGCTGCAGAGCCTGTCGCGCGCCGAGACGGCGGCTGCCAGCTGGCGCGATTTCGGTGCGGTGATCCTGGTGGAGACCATCGAGGCCGCGCTGCCGCTGGTCGACCGCATCGCCGCGGAACATGTCGAGCTTGCTATCGACGATGCCGAAGGCTTCCTGGCCAGGATGCGCAATGCGGGTGCTGTGTTTCTGGGACGCCATACGCCCGAAGTCATCGGCGACTATGTCGGCGGCTCCAACCACGTGCTGCCGACGGCGCGTTCGGCGCGCTTCTCTTCGGGCCTGTCGGTGCTCGATTTCGTCAAGCGCACCTCGATCCTGAAGCTCGGGCCGGAGCAGCTGAGAGCACTTGCGCCGGCGGCGATTGCGCTGGCCAAGGCGGAAGGCCTCGACGCGCATGGCCGCTCCGTCGCCATCCGGCTGAACATGTAGGCGGCGATGGCGGACGGCGATCAAACCCGCGCAAGGCTGATCGATGTCGAGCTCGACGAGTCGATCGGCCGTTCGACGCCCGATGTCGAACATGAGCGCGCGGTGGCGATCTTCGACCTGATCGAAGAAAACAGCTTTCAGCCGGTCAATGATGACGGCGCCGGGCCTTATCGGCTGAAGCTCTCGCTGGCCGAATCCCGGCTGGTGTTTGCGGTCGCCCGCGAGGATGGTGCTGATGTCGTCACCCATATCCTGTCGCTGACGCCGCTCAGGCGCATCGTCAAGGACTACTACCTGATCTGCGAAAGCTATTACGACGCCATCCGCTCCTCGACGCCAAGCCATATCGAGGCGATCGACATGGGCCGGCGCGGCCTGCACAATGAAGGCTCGCAGACGTTGATGGACCGGCTGGCCGGCAAGATCGACATCGACTTCGACACGGCGCGGCGGCTGTTCACGCTGGTCTGCGTGCTGCACTGGCGGGGTTAGACCTGACTGCGGCGCCCCGCTCGATCCTGTTTTTGTGCGGCATGAACGCCGTGCGCTCACCGATGGCCGAGCAGCTGGCGCGGCGCATGCTGCCGCCGGCCACTTTCGTCGCCTCTGCCGGCGTGCACAGGGGCGAGCGCGATCCGTTCGTCGACGCGGTGCTGGCCGAAGAGGGCCTGACGCTGGGCGAGCGCCAGCCGCGCTCGATGGACGATCTCGAGGACGATTATTTCGACCTGATCGTCACCCTGGCGCCCGAAGCCCACCACGCCGCGCTCGAGCTCACCCGCTCGCTTGCCGTCGACGTCGAATACTGGCCGATGCCGGATCCGACCGATGTCGGCGGCAGGCGCGAGCAGATCATGGCCAGCTATCGCGACGTGAGAGAACGGCTGAAAGCGCGCATCAGCCGACGTTTTCTGCTTCCGGAGGTAAAAAACGCGGCGGATTGATGCATGTCGCTCAAAAGCGGTCCCGGTTTTGAGACAACGACATGCATAAAACGAAAGCTTGGAGCGCGTCGCTTATGACGCGATCTAAGCGTGTTCACAAGCGCACGATTATCATATAGGTTCCGCCGAAATTCCGGCCTGGGCGCTCCAGGGCGCCGGAACTGCAATCCAAGCAAAGGTATCGAATGCCGAAGGAAGAAGTCCTCGAGTTTCCGGGTGTCGTGACGGAATTGTTGCCCAACGCGATGTTCCGGGTGAAGCTCGAAAACGAACACGAGATCATCGCCCATACGGCCGGCCGCATGCGCAAGAACCGCATCCGTGTGCTGACCGGCGACAAGGTCCTGGTCGAGATGACGCCCTATGACCTGACCAAGGGCCGCATCACCTACCGTTTCAAGTAACAGTCCGGCGCGAACCGCGATGAGCATCCTGCAGAAGCTCGTGCTTGCCTCTGGTTCGCCGCGCCGGATCGAACTGTTGCAACAGGCCGGCATCGAGCCGGACCGCGTGCTGCCAGCCGATGTCGACGAAACGCCGCTGCGCGCCGAACATCCGCGCTCGCTGGCCAAGCGGCTGTCGAAGGAAAAGGCCGAGAAGGCGCTGGCCTCGCTGAAAAGCGAGGAAGACTATGCGCCAAGTTTCGTGCTGGCCGCCGATACGGTGGTCGCGGTCGGACGCCGCATCCTGCCCAAGGCCGAGACGCTGGACGACGCCGCCAATTGCCTTGGACTGCTTTCGGGCCGTTCGCACCGGGTCTATTCCGGCATCTGCCTGATTACGCCGGGCGGCAAGCTGCGCCAAAGGCTGGTTGAATCCAGGGTACGCTTCAAGCGGCTTCCACGCGAGGAGATCGACGCCTATGTCGCCTCCGGCGAATGGCGCGGCAAGGCCGGCGGCTATGCCGTCCAGGGTCTCGCCGGTTCGTTCGTCGTCAAGCTGGTCGGCTCCTATACCAACATTGTCGGCCTGCCGCTCTACGAGACGGTGGCGCTGCTTTCGGGCGAAGGCTTCAAGGTCCACACCAGTTGGCATACCGCGCGGCCATGAGCCTGGACGATAAGGTCACACCACTGCGCCCGAAGCGCCCCTGCCCCGAATGCGGCAAGCCGTCGGCGCGCGAGACCTATCCGTTCTGCTCGAAGCGCTGCAAGGACATCGACCTCAACCGCTGGCTGAAGGGCGCCTATGTCATCACCGCGCGGGATGACGAGGACGAGAGCGACGAGCCGAAGTAGGGTTTGGGCGGTGCCGGCCGCGCAATTCCACTTCGACGACCTTACGCAATTGCTGCTTTGCCGGCGTCGGTATTGTCTGCGACAATTGCCCCGGAAAATCAGCGCTTAGGCGCTGGACAGGCCGGATTCCCGTGCTATAACCCACGCGCTTTCAAGGGGTGCCCCACGGCGCTTTCCTGAAATCCGGTCAGGCGATGTCTCGTTTGCCGGCGAGGCCCAGATAGCTCAGTTGGTAGAGCAGCGGACTGAAAATCCGCGTGTCGGTGGTTCGAATCCGCCTCTGGGCACCATCACCCTAGGGTCCATTCCGGACACATAGCTGAGCAATGCCTCCGCGCTGCACATCGCGGTGTCAGCGCCGCCAGTGAGTTGAACTCCGCCTGCAGCCATCCGAACGCCGCGCCGATTAGCGCCGGTTATTTCAGTCCGAACTCGACCGGCGTCGGCTGACCGCCGGCCGGCCCATCGAACAGCAGAAGCGCGCGCAGCCTGCCATCGGCCTCGCCGAGCGGCAGCAGCGCTTCCGGCTTGATCTCGGCGCCATAGCCTTCGAGATCGAGAAGCTTATCGGCCTGATCGCCATCGGAGAACACTGAGTAGTCGCCGAGCTTGATGGGCTGGCCTTCGGGCGGGTCGTTGACGGGACCGGCGAGCACGAGCAGCTTTCCCTGATAGGCGAGAAGATCGCGCACGCCGCGCGCATGTCCCTCGCCGTCGACTCCGAGTTCCAGCTTCAGCAGGGTCGCGCCGCCCGCCCCGTGATCGAACAGCATGCCGAGCGGCACCGACAGGATGACGGCCCGGTTGCCCTCCAGAACCGGCCCGCGCAGCCCCGCCAAAAGGGCGCCGTCGCGCACCGCCACGCCCTCTATGGTGAGGCCGTTTTCCTCAAGCGGGCTTTCGGCGAAGGGCGCGAGCTCGGGCTGGGCGCGCACGATTGCCGGCAGTTCCGTCGATCGCCTCTTTTCCGGCTCGGCCATGAGCTTGCCGGTCGTCATATCGATCGAACCGGGCGCAAAGCGAATGCGGAAAATCTCACTGCTCGCCATGACCCTCGCCTCGACCTTGGCGGCGGCGTCGACGCCGGATTCATGGCGCGGCCGGCCATGCGAACCTATGACATAGAAGGCTCCGCCGGCGAAGGCCACGCCCTCGGCGTCCAGTTCGAGAGGCTTGCCGACGAAACTGTCGTCGATCAGCCGCACGAAATCCCCGGCGATCAGCTTACCGTCCTGCAGGATGATGATCTGTGCCCCTTGCGTCTCGTCATCGGCAATGAGGCAAAGCCGCGGGAAGCCACTTTCCGTCGCGCAGGCAATGCCGCTCACATCCTTGGAATTCTTGCTCTCCGATCCCTCGAGATTCTTCGGCTTGCCTGTCAGCTTGCCCTGGATCGTCCAAGGTTGCGGAGCCTGCGCAAGCGCCGCTCCGCTCCAGCCAACCGCCAGGCACGCAGCCACAAGCGAGGCGCTCAGTTTGCGAGAGTCAATCGACCACGTCATGGCGCTCAATCCATCCGCCGGCCCGTCAAGAACATGCCAAACGCGCGATGCGGCACAGCCGTCGGGAACGGGTGGAGCAGACGATTGACTTGCTTTGTCCGTTTTGAACAGCTTCTTCCGAAGCGCGTCGTATTTAAACGGGATCCTGCGACGCACTTCAAGTCTTTGTCTCGATACACGCTCAATTCCTTCCATGGCATTCAGGTATTTTCGAAGACGCTGAAATAGCCACTGGATTTTTACAATAGATCAAAGTAACCTTCTCCTGTCGGCTTCTCACTTTTGAATGATCGTTGTCTATTTTCGTGCGGCGCAGTAGCACTGTGCTGGGCAAATTCTGATATTTATGGAGGCACCGGCATGTCAGGCATTGTGCGCGTGTGGATTTTTGGAATGTCGGTGCTTTTCCCGATCGCCATGAATTCGCCGAGTGCCGCGAAATCGCTCGAATGTACCTATGAGGGGCAGGCTGGCGTCGATGGCAGCCGGCTTATCGAAATCAACACAGAGCATTCGAACTATTCTTACCAGATGGTCGCATCAAACCCCGAAGATCTTGAGGCAGAGGGCAGCACTTCCTCTGACGCCACATTCGTTGAACTGGACGGCGCCCTCGCCGCTCTCGTTCATGTGAAAGGTTTGATGCAAGCGGGCGAAATCACCACCGAGACGCCGGCCCTCACAATTTTTTACGCCGGAGCGGACGGTAAGTTCGTGGAGGTGACGGACGGGGCCATCGCCAAGGGTACCTGCGTGGCCGGCAATGGCGAGGAGGCTGCACGGCAAGAGGCGCCTTCCGATACTTCTGATCCTTTTTCAGCGCCTTGGGAAAATTCGCAGAACGCAATCGTGCTCGATCCGTTCAAGGGCAACGGCATCGTCTGGCACAAAGTAAAGACGGACCGGCGCGTCGCCGCGGTTATTCACAAGGCGACGCAGGGGCTCGGCAGAGATTCCGCATATGCCACCCGCAAAGGCGAGGCAAAGGCGCTCGGTCTCAAATGGGGCTCATACCACCTCCTGACAAAAAGCGACGTTGACCGGCAGATCAGCAACTACCTCCAGGTGGTCGGAAACGATACGACAGAGACCCATGCCGTTGATGTGGAATGCCTTTCCACGTCCTCAGACTGCCAGGATGGAACGTTCAAGGTCACTTTCGTGCAGATCGAGAGCGCGCTTCGCAGGATGAAGTCGGAGACTGGACGGTTTCCGCTGCTCTATGTGAACCATTCCGTCGCCAAAGAGCTCTCCCGCCACTGGCACGGCTCGACCGAGTTCGGCGGCGTCCCGCTCTGGTATGCACGCTTCAAGCGGCACGTAACCGACTTCCCCGAAGGGCCTTGGCACGGCTACACGCTCTGGCAATTCTCCAGCGAGATAAACTGCTCTGCTGCTTCCTGCCCATACCGAGTACCGGGGACCGACCCTGACATGGACCTAAATGTCTACGGGGGGACCGTTGCGGCACTTCAGGCAGCGTGGCCTCTCGATCATTGAGTAGGCCGGGAAGCCACGGCCTGTGCCCCACAGCACGATTTGAACTGACTTGAGCGGTGGCCGCTCAAGCCTAGGCGTCGCGTTCAACGAGGATATCGGCCTCGATCGCCGCATTGACGAAGGCAGCGCGGGCATAGTGCGCCTCTTTCAGGCCTTCGAGAACGCCGAGGCAGGCCTTGCGGGCGGCGACGTGATAGCGGCCCGTCTTCGCGGGCCAGCGGTTCATCAGGATGTCGGCGGCCTGCGCCACGCGCTCCACCTTGTAGATGGTGTTTCCGGACCTGCCGAGCGCCACGCGAACCGGCTCATCGACATGCTGGTCTTGCATGCTTCCCCTCCCGAACGCGATCGCGAGTCAATTCGGCATGCACTGAAATGGTTCCAGAAACGAAAGAAGCCCGCCAGCCTGAGCCAGCGGGCTTTCTGTTGATCAGCAAGTCTCGCGCTCAGTGGAGGTCTATATCAAGTCTCGTCAGTGGATGGCGGAACGTCAATGGTTCCGCCGCCACCTGACGTAGGCGAAGCAACATGCGCCGCAAGTTTGCCCTTCCGGTGCAGGACCGGCTTTTCGTATACTTCTTTCATTGAAATATGCCCCAAGGCCCAAACGCCCGGCGCAACCCGCGCCTCCATCAGCCCAATGTCAAGCAAATACGAAAACCGGCGCAACGCGAATGACAGGCTTGCCGCGATAGGAGATGGCGGCGTCCAACATTTGCCGCCCAATGAAATCACTTTGCGCGCATCGGCCAAATGGCGGATTTGATTTGCTTGGTGATCCCCTTTCCCTGGGGCAAACTGCCTGCCGGGGCTGCAGGAGGAGAAATGCGAGCACGCGCAGCTACGATCGGCGACCTCGAAAGTGTTTTCCGGGATTTGTCCACGCGGATGTCGGACGAGTATGTGGCCGCCGGCAAGGACAGCAAGGTTGCCTACGACAATTTGATGATGAATTTGAAGGAAGGCCGGGCGCACGCGCTGGTCGAGGGCGACAAGACGGTGGCGATCGTCGCCTGGCACGAGAACAGCGACGCCGCCGACACGCTGTTTGCCGCGCAGGAGGGTTTCTTCAGCGCCGCGACGGTCCGCTTCTGCAGGCGCCACATCCGCCACATTCAGGCGCTGGCCGGCAACCTTCCCATCCACTCGCGCAGCTGGCTGCAGCGGGCCGACGTCGGCAAATGGTTCCGTGTCATCGGTTATGTCGAACGCGGCCGAGAGAACGGCGCCACTGTGTTCGAATTGCCGCCGGCACGGGGAGCGTCAGCTGCGCGGGCTGCCTAGGGCTGCGCACCCACGGATGCCATCACGGAAAAGCCCCCGCCAGGATGGCGATGGGCCAATATCGCCTGCAATGGGCTCATATCGGGGGCTCAGATATCGGGCTGATCCAGCGCCTCGAAAATCACCCGTTCCAGCGGACCGAGATCCTCTTCGATCTCGCTGACCTCAAGGCCTAAATGCCGAGCATCCAGGGCAGCTCGCGTGGTTAGGGTTCGAGCCGTTGCCTTGTCGGCAGGCAGTTCGCCCGGCAGGTGCTCGTGGATCCAGCCCTGCAGGAAATCAACGCCGCGCTCGCTCATCGATTTATCCCTTCCCTTATCTGGGGGATCATTCCCCCAGAATGACCCCAGAAGCGACGATCTGAGCCGTCAGGCTGGTGAGCCTGCCTCGCTTCACGAGCGTCGGCTTTTGGTAGATTTTCTTCATGGCGGTGCCTTTCGCGACAAATCGCTCGTCGGCAACAACGTCCGTCGCGGGGCAGCGTTCCATGGCGGGCTGTTGAGCCCGACCCCCTGACACATCGTATTTGAGAACAGCCCCGCTCCCGCGACCCGTGATGTTGATGCCGCGGCAGGTTGCGAAGCCAATGCGGGGCGTGGCATTTGTCGATGCCGATCATTGGGATGGCAAGCAGGACATGGCACGGCCACCAGACATCGCCCGACACCAGGCCGCCAAGGCAGGCGTTAGCCTGAACCGGGCGCTTTCCAAACTCGGCCTGTGTTCGCGCAAGCAGGCCGAGCTGCTGATAGCCGAAGGGCGCGTGCGGGTTGGCGGCAAGGTGGTGCGCGATCCGTCGCTGCGTGTCGATCTCGGCCGCGACCGCATCGCTGTCGACGGCGAGCAGATCGTCGGCGAGGCAAAAGTCTACCTGATGATCAATAAGCCGCGCGGACAGGTCACCACGCGCGATGACCCGCAGGATCGTGGCACCGTCTATAACTGCCTGGTGGAACTGGAGTTGCCTTTCGTGTCGCCGGTCGGCCGCCTCGACAAGGCCAGCGAAGGCCTGTTGCTGATGACCAACGACACGCGCTGGGCCAACCGCCTGCTCGATCCGGCCTCGCATGTCGCCAAGACCTATCATGTCCAGATCGGCACCGCGCCCGACGAAGCGATGCTGGCGCGCTTTCGCGACGGAGCGATCGTCGACGGCGAACTGCTGACCGCAAGTTCGATCGAACTGCTGCGCAGCGGCGGCCGCACTGCCTGGCTGGAAATCGTGCTCGACGAGGGCCGCAACCGCCAGATCCGCCGCCTGCTCGGGGTATTCGACATCGAGGTGCTGAGGCTGGTTCGGGTGGCGATCGGCGGTTTGCAGCTCGGCGAACTCGCCAAGGGCAAGGCGCGGCATCTGACATCGGAGGAATTGGCGGTGCTCGCGCGTTAAGAGGCAGGCTTGCCGCGAAACCCTACTTCTGGTTCCACCTGCGTATCACCGGCTCGCTCAGATCGTGCTCATAGCCGAGGATGCTGAGGCTCGCGGTATCAAGTACGAAGTGCGCACCGCCTTCGGGTGGCAGACCGAGCCAGCGCGCGGCCAGCACGCGCAGGAAATGCGAGCTTGAAAACACCAGCACATTGCCCTCGATTGCCCGCAGCCCGGCGATGATCCTGTCGGCCCTGGCGCCAACATCCGCTACCGACTCGCCGTCGGGACAGCCGTCACGGAACAATTGCCAGCCGGGGCGCTGCACAAGAATCTCCTTGGTCTTAACGCCCTCATAGGCGCCATAGTCCCATTCCTGCAGGTCGTCCTTCTTGACGGCAGCAGCGCCGAAGCCGGCAAGCGTGCAGGTGCTGAAGGCGCGCTGCGACGGGCTCGACCACACCGCCTGGAAGGACAGATCCTTGAGCCGGTCCGCCACGCCGCGAGCCGCCGCCTCGCCCTTTGGCGTCAACGGTATGTCGGTGCGGCCGGTGTGTTTTCCCGAAGCGCTCCACTCCGTCTCGCCGTGACGGACCAGATAGATCTCGGGGTATGCACTGCTCATTCGCCGGCCTTTCGGTTGAAAACCGCCGACATCCTAGCCGGGAAGCTTTGGCCAACACCAGCCGCCATGCGCGCCAAAACAAAAGGCCGCAACGGGCGAACCGGCTGCGGCCTTGTGGCGAACGTCTGCGTTCAGTAATCAGGCGGGCTGCAGATCGCCCGACAGCGCCAGGTCGGCTTCCTCGGACAATGTGCCGGCCATGGCGGCGGCGAACTTGGTCTGGTCGAGTTCGCCTTCCCAGCGCGCCACAACGATCGTCGCCACTGCATTGCCGACGAAATTGGTCAGCGCTCGGCATTCCGACATGAAGCGGTCGACGCCGAGGATCAGTGCCATGCCGGCAACGGGTACCGTAGGCACGACAGAGAGCGTGGCGGCCAGCGTGATAAAGCCGGCGCCGGTGATGCCGGCGGCACCCTTGGAGCTCAGCATGGCAACCAGCAGCAGCAGGATCTGGTCGCCATAGGTGAGCGGCGTGTCGGTCGCCTGGGCGATGAACAGCGCCGCCAGCGTCATGTAGATGTTGGTGCCGTCGAGGTTGAAGGAGTAGCCGGTCGGGATGACCAGGCCGACCACCGAGCGGTTGCAGCCGGCGCGCTCCATCTTGGCCATCAGGCCGGGAAGAGCGGCTTCCGAGGACGAGGTGCCGAGCACCAGCAGCAGCTCTTCCTTGATGTAGCGGATCAAGGCGAGGATCGAGAAGCCGTTGTACCAAGCGACAGCGCCGAGCACGACCAGCACGAAGAGCAGCGACGTCAGGTAGAAGGTGCCGATCAGAAAGGCGAGGTTGGCAATCGCGCCGATGCCGTATTTGCCGACGGTGAAGGCCATGGCGCCGAAGGCGCCGATAGGGGCGGCCTTCATCAGGATGGCGACCAGGCGGAAGATAGGCGAGGTCAGCGCCTGCAGGAAATCGACGACCGGGCGGCCGCGCTCGCCGACCAGAGCGAGAGAGATGCCGAACAGCACCGAGAAGAACAGCACTTGCAGAATGTCGCCTTGCGCGAAGGCGCCGGTGATGGTGTCGGGGATGATGTTGAGCAGGAAGCCGACGATGGTCGTGTCATGCGCCTTCTCGGTGAAGGTGGCGACCTTCGAGGGGTCGAGCGTCGCCGCATTGATGTGCATGCCGGCGCCCGGTTGGACGACGTTGGAGACGACCATGCCGACGACCAGCGCCAGGGTCGAAAAGACCAGGAAATAGATCATCGCCTTGCCGGCGACGCGGCCAACCTTTTTCAGGTCGGAGACGCCGGCAATGCCGGTGGTCACCGTCAGGAAGATGACCGGCGCGATCACCATCTTGACCAGCTTGATGAAGGCATCGCCGAGCGGCTTCAGCGAAGCACCGAGTTCGGGATAGAAATGACCGAGCAGCACGCCGGCGGCGATCGCCGTCAGGACCTGCACGTAGAGATGACGGTAAAAGGGTAGCTTGCCGCGCGGTTCGGCGGCAGCGAATGCTGGCTGCATGACGTCCTCCATGGCGCCCCGATCGAAAGCTCGACCTCCCGGGGCAGTTGTTTTCCGCAGCCTTGCGACTGCTGTATTGGTCACTGCAACTGCCGTGCCAGACTGTGCGGCATACCGCAGCCATTGATTTTGTTGGGTATTCGTCCGATCGAGGCTGCTGCCGCTCAACGCAAGTGCGGACATCCGCATGACTGAATTGTGCTTTGTGCGAAATCATGCACAAATAGGGAATGCTGCAACGCCCTGCCGCGGTCCTGTCGCCGACGCCCGAGCAACTCGGCAAACGCGCGCGTCGCGCCTGGCTGCTGTTTGCGGCGATCGCGCTGGTGATCGTTGCCACGGCGCTCACCGGCGCCGGCCTCTACGCGCGCCGCGCCGAGGTCGCGGCACTGGCGGCGCAAGGCCGCACCGATGCCAATCTGAAGGTTGCGTTGCTGCGCGCCGTGCTGGAAAGCCCGCGGGCGCTGCCGCTGCTCTTGTCCGAGGACCAGCAGGTGCATGACGCCCTGCAGAACAAGGGCGCTGTCACGATCGACGTGCTCAACCGCAAGCTCGAAGGGCTGGTCTCCGGCACCAAGGCTTCGGTGCTTTACGTCACCGGCGTCGACGGGTTTGCGATCGCCTCCAGCAACTGGCGCGAAACAACCAGCTTCGTCGGCAACGACTATGGTTTCCGCGCCTATTTCTCCGGCGCCATGCAATCGAGAACGGCCGAATATTTTGCGCTGGGCAACATCAGCAAGCGCCCGGGCCTCTATATTTCGCGTCGCGTCGGCAATGCGGCGGCACCGCTCGGCGTCGTCGTCGTCAAGATGGAATTCGACCAGCTTGAAGCCGACTGGCATGAGGCCAACCGGCCGGCCTATGTCAGCGACGACCACGGCGTCGTGCTGATCACCAGCGTGCCGTCCTGGCGCTTCATGACCACCGCGCCGCTGACCGGCCCGGTGGCTGCCGCCATCCGGAGCAGCCAGCAATTCGGCAACGCGCCGCTGATCCCCTTGCCGATCACACGCCCCGAGGCATTGAGCCCTGACGTGTCGATGGTGCATGCGATAACACCGGGCGGCAGCGATGCCGAATATCTCAGGCTTTCGACACTGGTCCAATCGACGCCATGGCGGCTCGATTATCTCGTGCCGGTCGAAGCGCCGATCGCGGCTGCGGTGCGTGAGATGCGGCTGCTGGCGCTGGGCGTCGTGGTGCCGTTGCTGGCGCTGGCCGGCTATCTCCTGTGGCGCCGTCAGTCGGCGCAGATGCGCATCGCTGCCGAACAGGCAGCGCGCATCGAGCTTGAGCGCCGCGTCGTCGAGCGTACGCATGACCTCAGCCTGGCGCGCGACCGGCTGCAGGCCGAGATCACCGATCACCGCAGCACCGAAGCCAAGCTGCAGGTCATGCAGCAGGAATTGGTGCAGGCCAACCGTCTTGCTACCCTCGGCCAGGTTGCCGCCGGGGTCGCGCATGAGATCAACCAGCCGGTGGCGACGATCCGCGCCTATGCCGACAATGCGCGTGTGTTCCTGGAGCGCAAGCAGACCGCCTCGGCCGAGGAGAACCTTGGCGCGATTGCCGCGCTGACCGAGCGCATCGGAGGCATCACCGAAGAGTTGAAGGTCTTTGCCCGCAAGGGGCGCACGGCAGCCGAACCGGTCGAATTGCGCGGCGTCATCGAGGGCGCCGTGGTGCTGCTCAGAAGCCGCTTTGCCGGTCGGCTGGACGCACTCGATATCACGCTTCCGCCGGTAACGCTCAAGGTGATGGGCAACCGGCTGCGGCTCGAACAGGTGCTGATCAACCTGTTCCAGAATGCGCTGGAAGCGCTGGACGGGCGCGACGGCGCCAGGGTGCAGGTGTCGGCCCAGGAGACGGCCGACGGCGTGGCGCTTGCCGTCGCCGACAATGGGCCGGGCATTTCGCCTGCCATCCTCAAGTCATTGTTCACGCCGTTCAACACCTCGAAGGAAAAAGGCCTCGGGCTCGGCCTCGTCATCTCGCAGGACATCGTCGCCGACTATGGCGGACGCATCGAGGTGGCGAGCGACCAGGCCGGCACGCGCTTTACCATTCACCTCGCCAGGGCAGCATGATGGACACCGCACCGGTCGTATTGATCGACGACGATAGCGAATTGCGGAGGGCCACGCGGCAGACGCTGGAACTCGCTGGTTTTTCCGTCTCGGCCTTTGCGGTGGCGAACGAGGCGCTGGCCGGGCTCGACGCCAATTTTCCCGGCGTGGTGGTGTCCGACATCCGCATGCCCGGCATTGACGGCCTGCAGCTCTTCGACCGCGTCTTGCAGCTTGATGCCGACATTCCGGTAATCCTGGTCACCGGGCATGGCGACATCGCGGTTGCGGTCAAGGCGATCAAGGATGGCGCCTACGACTTCATCACCAAGCCTTTCGCCGCCGACCGGCTGGCGCAAAGTGTGGCACGGGCGGCGGAAAAGCGCCGGCTGGTGATGGAGAACCGCGCCTTGCGCGAAAGCGCCGAACAGGCGCAGGACGGCCTGCCGCTGATCGGGCAGACGCTGGCGATGGAGCGATTGCGCCGGACGCTGCGGCAAATCGCCGATACCGATGTCGACGTTCTGGTGACCGGCGAGACCGGCTCCGGCAAGGAGGTGGTGGCGAGCCTGCTGCATCGCTGGAGCCGCCGCGCCAGGGGCAATTTCGTGGCGCTGAATTGCGGCGCGCTGCCGGACACGGTCATCGAAAGCGAGCTGTTCGGCCATGAGGCCGGCGCCTTCACCGGCGCACAGAAGAAGCGCATCGGCCGGATCGAGCATTCGAGCGGCGGCACGCTGTTCCTCGACGAGATCGAAAGCATGCCGGCCTCGACCCAGGTGCAGATGCTGCGGGTGCTGGAAATGCGCGAGGTGACGCCGCTCGGCACCAATGAAATCCGGCCGGTCGACCTGCGCGTCGTCGCCGCCGCCAAGGTCGATCTCGGCGACGCCAGCCGGCGCGGCGCCTTCCGCGAGGATCTCTACTACCGGCTCAATGTGGTGACGATCTCGATCCCGCCGCTGCGCGAACGCCGCGACGACGTCGCCCTGCTGTTCTTCTACTTCGCCGAGCGTGCAGCCGGCCGCTTCCGCCGGCAAATGCCAGCCGTGCCTGCCTCAGTGCACCGCCATCTGAGCCAGCACGACTGGCCGGGCAATGTGCGTGAACTCGCGCATTTCGCCGAGCGTTTCGTGCTGGGACTCGAGGAAGCGGCGCAAGCGCCACCTTCCGCCCCGGCGGAGCCGGATGACGCCAGCTCACTGCCGGAACAGCTGGAACGCTATGAAGCCAATGTCATCCGCGAGGCGCTTGGCCGCAATGACGGCGATGTCCGGCGCACGATTGAAGCGCTCGGCATTCCGCGCAAGACCTTCTACGACAAGCTGCAGCGGCACCGCATCGTGCGCAGCGATTTTTCCAGGTAATTCATTTTCCAGGTATTCAGGCGTGTGGACCCGAAAGCAGGGTAGATTTTGTGAACCGGCGCAAAAAAACCGTGGCAAGTCGGCATCAGAAAGTGTTGAAGACCGCATCGGCGGCCTTCGGCACGGCGCGATCCGGTTGCGCTCGGCAGATGTTGATGATTTGTTGCCGGTCAGCGGAGAATGAATGATGCGAGAACCTGTCGGTCAAGATGAATATGGATCGACCAACCCGTTCGATCCGGACGATCTGACGAATTTGAACGCGATCGGCCCGGCCATGGGCGGCGGCAACGACTTCGAGAAATACGCCGTTGCCGTGATCATCGTCTTCGGCGCGCTGATCATTGGCGGGCTGATGGCCGCTTCCATGACCTTTGGTCACCGGAACGGCTTCCTGTTTGCGCTTGGCGGCGCAACCGCGGCCTGGATATCGGGCAATGCGCTGCTCCTCGACCGTCCCCGCATCTACGCGGCGTTCGTCGCGATCGCGGCGCTGATGCTCGTCGGGTCGACGCTTACGCTCGTCCTCTGATCAATCTCTTGTTTTGATCAGTAGCCAATCGCCTCGCCGGATGCGGCGCGGCTGTCGATGGCGCCGTTGTAGCGGGCGCCGCCGCCCTTCTCGATTTCCGCCAGGCTCTTGCCCCCGACAAGAATGCCGGCCGCCTGACCCCAGGTAGAATCCGCGAGATCGAGGTGGTAGCCCATGCCGGCCAGCAGTTTTTCAGTGTCGGGCGACAGGCCGAAGGGTTCGACATAGATCGTGTCGGGCAGCCATTGATGGTGGATGCGCGATGCGTCGATCGCCTCCTGGATGTTCATGCCGTGGTCGATGACGTTGACGATGGCTTCCAGCGTGATGGTGATGATGCGCGAGCCGCCGGGGCTGCCGATAACCATGAACGGCTTGCCGTCCTTGGCGACGATGGTCGGGCTCATCGATGACAGCGGCGTCTTCTTCGGCTGGATGGCATTGGCCTCTCCCTGCACGAGACCGTAGAGGTTGGGCACGCCAGGCTTCTGGGTGAAATCATCCATCTCGTTGTTGAGCAGGATGCCGGTGCCGTCCGCGACCACGCCGGCGCCGAACGAGCCGTTCAGCGTATAGGTGATCGCGACCGCATTGCCGTCATCGTCGATGATCGAATAGTGCGTCGTTTCCTTCGACTCGCCGAAGCCCTTCGGCATCAAATCCTGCGAGACGCCGGCGCGGAACGGGTCGATCTTGTCGCGGATCTCCTTGGCGTAACCCTTGTCGAGCAGTTTCGAGACCGGATTGTCGACGAAATCGGGATCGCCGAGCGCCGAGTTGCGGTCCACATAGGCGTAGCGCATCGCCTCGACCGTGACGTGCACCGTCTCGGCCGAGCCGGCGCCAAGATAGGACAGCGGGTAGCCCTCCAGCACGTTGAGGATTTCGCAGATGATGACGCCGCCCGAGCTTGGCGGGGGCGAAGAGACGATCTCGTAACCGCGATAGGTGCAGCTCACCGGTTGCAGCTCGCGTACCTTATATTGCTCGAAGTCTGCCTTGGCCAGAATGCCGCCCCTGGCGCCGCTCGCCTTGACGATGGCGCCGGCGATGGCGCCTTTGTAGAAGGCTTCGGCGCCTTTTTCGGAGATGGCGGCGAGCGAGGCTGCAAGATCGGGCTGGAGGAGACGCTCGCCGGCGCCATAGGGTTTGCCGTCCGGCTTCAGGAAGATGGCGGCGGCGGCAGGGTCCTTCGCCAGCCGTGCGGCATTGCTTGCGAATGAAGCAGCGTCGCCCTGGTCGAGGATGAAGCCATCCTTGGCATAGGCAATTGCCGGCGCCATCAAATCCTGGCGTGGCAGCGTGCCATATTTTTCACGA
This sequence comes from Mesorhizobium sp. C432A, assembly GCF_030323145.1. Lineage (NCBI taxonomy): Bacteria > Pseudomonadati > Pseudomonadota > Alphaproteobacteria > Hyphomicrobiales > Phyllobacteriaceae > Mesorhizobium > Mesorhizobium sp. C432A. The sequence continues at coordinate 292,932 of NZ_CP100470.1, forward strand.
GCCATCTCGAACCCTGCCACGGAACCAGGTACGCCGACCGCGAGGTAGCCATCAAGGCTGGCGCCCTTCACCGGATTGCCGTCCTTGTCGAGATACATGGTCTTGGTTGCCGCCAGCGGCGCGCGCTCGCGGAAATCGAGGAAGGTCGATTTGCCGTCCTTGAAGCGGATGGTCATGAACCCGCCACCGCCGATATTGCCGGCATTAGGGTAGACGACGGCGAGCGCATAGCCGACGGCGACCGCCGCATCGACGGCATTGCCGCCCTTCTTCAGCACCTCGACGCCGGCTTCCGACGCCAGATGCTGGGCGGTGACGACCATGCCGTGCTCGCCCTTCGCCGGTTGAGGCGAGGCGGCATGGAGCGCGCCGGATGGCGCGAGCGCAATTGCGAGCGAAAGGGTGACGCCAATCAGCGTCCGGCGGGTCAAGGGCATGGCGGTGCTCCAAGTGCGGTGTGCCTAGAAGAGCTACATGGAGCGCCCGAGTCCATCATCAATATGAGCGAACACATATTGGTGTTCGCCTGCCGGCAGAGGCAAGCTAATCTCCCCCCTGTGGTGGAGATTAGCCAATCTCAAACAATCCCGCCTGACCCGCCCATAACCGCCGGCCGTTCCGCCGCGACCTTCGCCCGGTAGCCCGCCGCGCGATATGCGGCGACTGGATCGATGGCGCCGCCTGTGTTCAGCCGCGCCATGGCAAGGATCGGCTCGACATCGGTGCGGTAGGCAGCTTTTAGCGTCTGCGTCGCCATCAGCGCATCATTGCCGTCTTGGAAACCCTCGAGCGCCTTGCGGTTGACCAGCAGCGCCTGCGCATAGGCGCGCTGCACCTCGACTGCCGACAGCATCAGGCTTTCGATCGGGTCGGTGACGTTGTGGCTCTGGTCGAGCATGTGAGCGGGATCGAAACCCTCGGCGCCGGAAAGCTCGGCATCAACCAGTTCGTTGAAGACCAGGAACAGCCGATAGGGATCGATCGAGCCGGCATCGAGATCGTCGTCGCCATACTTCGAATCGTTGAAATGGAAGCCGCCGAGCTTCTTGAACTGGATCAGCCGCGACACGATCATCTCGATGTTGACGTTGGGCGCATGGTGGCCGAGGTCGACCAGGCAGTAGGCCTTGTCGCCCAGCTCCTTGGCGATCATGTAATTGGTGCCCCAGTCCTGCACGACCGTGGAGTAGAAAGCCGGCTCGTACATTTTGTGTTCGGTGAACAGTTTCCAGTCGGCGGGCAGTCCGGCATAGATCTCCTTCATGGCGTCGAGATAGCGCTCGAAGGCTTTGGCGAAATTGACCTGGCCGGGGAAATTCGAGCCGTCGCCGATCCACACTGTCAGCGCCCTGGACCCCAGCGTCTTGCCGATCTCGATGCATTCGAGATTGTGCTCGACCGCCTGGCGGCGCGTGCCGGCATCGGCATGCGAAAGCGAGCCGAATTTGTAGGAGAGCGTCTGATCCCTGGCATCCGAAAAGGTGTTGGAGTTCATGGCGTCGAAGCCGAGGCCGAAGCGCGAGGCGGCCTGCTTCAGCCGGTTCGGATCGGCCTTGTCCCACGGGATGTGCAACGAGACGGTCGGTGTCGCCTGCGTCAGCTGGCTGATGACGGCGCAGTCCTCGATCTTGTCGAAAATGTCGCGCGGCTCGCCGGCGCCGGGAAAACGGGCAAACCGCGTGCCGCCTGTGCCGACGCCCCAGGACGGAATGGCGACGGCGAATTTCTCGACCTTGCCGCGGATGGCGTCGATGGCGATGCCGCGACGGTCGAGGCGTTCCCCGAGCGAGGCGTAGTCGCGTTCGAGGTCGGGTTTGCGGGCGGCGTTGCTCTTTTCGACAACGTCAGCGGAGATGATGAATTCCGACACTGCTATTCCTCCCAATATTTGCTGCATCGGCGCTGCCCCGCCTGCCAGGCATTTCTCCCCGTAGACGGCAGGGCTATTGCATAAAAATTCTTACGAGGAGGACCCCCACCCTAGCCCTCCCCACAAGGGGGAGGGGACGCTGCCGCGCGCCCTTGCTATTTCCGCCCTTGCATCCAGACCTCGATAATTTGCAGAGGTCAGCGCCAGCGGGTCTCCCTCCCCCCTGTGGGGAGGGATTAAGGGTGGGGGTAGGTGCCGGGCAAACATTTCAGACAATGTCATATGCGATTGCCCTGCCTTGGACGAGAAAAAGCCTAGCGCGTAAAGCTCTGCGCGTTGCCGGCGTCGACGTTGATGATGTTGCCGGTGGATTTGGCCGACATGTCGGACGCCAGGAAATAAATCGCTTCGGCAATGTCTTCCGGAAACACCGAGCGCTTCAGCATCGAGCGCGAGCGGTAGTGCTCTTCGAGGTCGTCGGTCGACATCTTGTAGGCGGCGGCGCGCTGTTCCTTCCACTCGCCGGTCCAGATCTTCGAACCGCGCAACACGGCGTCCGGATTGACGACGTTGACGCGGATCTGGGCTTCCGCGCCTTCCAGCGCCAGGCAGCGGGCGAGATGGATTTCGGCCGCCTTGGCGGTGCAATAGGCGGCGGCGTTGGGTGACGCGGCAAGGCCGTTCTTGGAGGCGACGAAGACGACATTGCCGCCGATCTTCTGGGCGCGAAACAGCCGGAAGGCTTCGCGCGAGACCAGGAAATAGCCGGTCGACAATATGTCCATGTTCTTGTTCCACAGCGCCAGCGTCGTCTCCTCGATCGGCGCCGAGGAGGCGAGGCCTGCGTTGGAGACGAGAATATCAATGCCGCCGAACTCGACGGCTGTCTGGGCGAAGCCGGAAATCACCTGCTCCTCCGCGGTGACGTTGATCAGCACCGGCCGGACGAAGTCCTTGCCATAGGCTTTCGCCAGTTCGTCATTGGCGCTGGCAAGTGCGGCCTCGTCGATATCGGCCAGCACCACGCAGGCGCCTTCGCGCAGCAGCCGGCTGGCGGTGGCGCGGCCGATGCCGCCGGCGCCGCCGGTGACCAGCGCGATTTGGCCGGCGAGCGACTTCGGCTTCGGCATGCGCTGCAGCTTCAAATCCTCGAGCAGCCAGTATTCGATGTCGAAGGCCTCCTGCGCCGGCAGGCCGACATAGGACGAGACGGTCGAGGCTCCGCGCATGACGTTGATGGCGTTGACGTAGAATTCGCCAGAGATGCGGGCGGTGGCCTTGTCGCCGGCGAAGGTGAACATGCCGACGCCGGGCATCAGGTAGACCACGGCATTGGGGTCGCGGATCGGGGGCGAGTCCGGATGCTTGCAGCTGTCGTAATAGGCCTGGTAGCCGACACGGTACTCAGCAATATCGTCGGCGAGGCGCGCAATCACGGCTTCGACGTCGGGCTTCGCTGGGTCGAACTCGATAACCAGCGGGCGGATTTTTGTGCGCAGGAAATGATCCGGGCATGAGGTACCGAGTGCCGCCAGCGGGCGCAAATCCCTGGAGTTGACGAATTCGAGCACAGCGGCGGAATCGTCGAAATGGCCGAGCTTGTGGCTCTTCTCCGAAATCAGGCCGCGGATCCTCGGCATCAGTCTCGCCGCGATGGCGCGGCGCTCAGCGGCGTCTAGCGATTTGACGACTTCGCCGCCGAAGATGGCGAGACCCTCGGAGCGGCGCTCGAACCATTCGATCGCCTGGTTGATGACCGAGATCGTCGTCTCATAGCACTCCTTGGGTGTGTCGCCCCAGGTGAACAAGCCGTGGCTTTCGAGGATGACGCCCTTGGCCTCGGGGTGTTCGACGCAGAATTTCTCCAGCCAGAGGCCAAGTTCGAAGCCCGGCCGCTTCCACGGCAGCCAGCCGATGGCGTCACCGAATATCTCCTTGGTCAACGCCTTGGAATCCTTGGCCGCGGCAATCGCGATAATGGCATCGGGATGCATGTGATCGACGAACGGCTTCGGCACATAGGCGTGCAGCGGCGTGTCGATCGAGGCCGCGCGCGGGTTGAGATTGAAGGTGCAGTGGGGAAGATAGCCCACCATCTCGTCCTCATGCGCGACGCCGCGATAAAGGCCTTTCAGCGCCTGCAGTTTGTCCATGTAAAGCGTGGCGAAACCGTCCAGCTTGATCGAGGCGCTGTCGCCGCCCGAGCCCTTGACCCATAGCACTTCGACTTCGGCGCCGGAGAGCGGGTCCTTCTGCCGGATCTTGGACGAGGTGTTGCCGCCGCCATAATTGGTGACACGCTTGTCGGAGCCGAGCGTGTTGGAGCGATAGACCAGAAGCTCAGGCTCGCTCAGCCCCTTGGCTTTAGCATCGTCCCAAAGGTTGGCAAGGCGCGAGCCGGAGCGCTTGTCGAGCATGATTATCCTCCCTGGACGCAAAAGGCGCGGTCCATTTTGCCGGAAATGTCTACGCAAGCATCTCGGTTGTCAATCATAAACGATCAAGATCGATCATATTGCACTGCACAATGAAATTATATGAGCGGAAATGATTGACACTGGTGGTTTTCTAGTGCCTCATGACCATGCAGGGAGGAACCATGCACGAAAAAGAGCGCCACAGGATCATTCTGTCCGCCGTCCAGGAAAAGCCTGTGGTGACGGTGCAGGAGATGGTCGACCTGACGGACTCCTCCGAGGCGACGATCCGGCGCGATATCGCGGCTCTTCATGTGCAAAAGCGCCTGCGTCGCGTGCGTGGCGGCGCCGAGGCGATCTCGCCACCGCAGTTCATCGGCCTCGCCGGCCGGCCCTTTTCCGTCAACGAAACGCTTAACGCTTCGCAGAAGCGCGCGATTGCGCGCGAAGCGGTGGAGCTGTGCAAGGACGGCGAACCGATCATCATCAATGGCGGCACCACCACCTTCCAGATGGTGCATTTCCTGACCGGACGCCGCATGCCGATCTTCACCAATTCGTTCCCCATCGCCGAGCACCTGCTCAAGCATTCGAAGAACACCGTCATGCTGTCGGGCGGCACCATCTACCGCGAGCAGAACATCATCCTCTCGCCCTTCGACAATGACGTGACGCGTAATTTCTACGCGCGCCGCATGTTCATGGGCGCTCAAGGGCTCGGGCCGCTTGGCCTGATGGAAGGCGACCCGCTGCTGATCCAGGCGGAGCAGAAACTGATCGACCAGGCCGACGAACTGGTGGTGCTGGTCGACTCATCGAAATTCCGCCAGCGCTCGAGCCTGATCCTGTGCGGGCTCAAGCGCATCGCCACCGTCATCACCGATGACGGCATCGAGGATCGCGAAGCCAACATGCTGGAGGCCGCGGGTGTGACGCTGATCGTCGCCCGCAAGTCGGCAAAGGAAGAATCCTCGCTGCAGGCCTGAGGCCAACCGCAGCGACGATGGAATGCAACGCTCAAGGGAGGAAATACGATGAGCTTTCTGAAGAAATTGATGGTGACGGCCGCGTTCTCGGCCGCCATGTTCGTGAATGCCGCCTATGCCGAGAACGTCAAGATCGCGCTGGTGGTGAAGTCGCTCGGCAACGGCTTCTTCGACGCCGCCAATAAGGGCGCCGAAGAGGCGGCCAAGGAACTCGGCGATGTCGACATCATCTACACCGGCCCGACCAAGGCGACCGCCGAAGCGCAGATCGAAGTGGTCAATTCGCTGATCGCGCAGAAGGTCAACGCCATTGCGATTTCGGCCAATGACGCCGACGCGCTGGTGCCGGTGCTGAAGAAGGCCATGGAGCGCGGCATCACCGTCATCTCGTGGGATTCGGGCGTCGCCAAGGAAGGCCGCCAGCTGCATCTCAACCCGTCCGACACCGGCCTGATCGGCGAGACCATCATCAAGCTGGCCGCCGACTATCTGCCGGAAGGCGGCGAAGTCGCCATTCTGTCGGCTTCGTCGACCGCGACCAACCAGAACGCCTGGATCGACGCGGCCAAGAAGATCCTGCCGGAGAAATTCCCCAAGATCAAACTCGTCGCCACCGTCTACGGCGATGACGATTCGGCCAAGAGCACCGACGAAGCCAAGGGCCTGCTGAAATCCTATCCGAACCTCAAGGCGATCATCGCGCCGACCACCGTCGGCGTCGTTGCCGCTGCCCAGGTCGTCACCGACGCGAACCTGATCGGCAAGGTCAATGTCACGGGTCTGGCGCTGCCGTCGGAGTTCAAGAAGTTCATCGACAACGGTTCCAGCCAGGCGGTTGCCCTCTGGAATCCGATCGACCTCGGCTACTCCGCCGTCTACCTCGCTCATGATCTGGCGGTGAAGAAGGAAGAGGCAAAGCCGGGCGCAACGCTGTCGATCGGCCGCGTCGGCAAGGTCACGCTCGATGACAGCAACTCGGCTGCGATGGCTCCGCCCTTCCAGTTCGACAAGTCCAACATCGAAAAGTTCTCCAAGATCTATTGATCTCGGACGTCTCGGACCAAGCGCGGCGGGACCAAAATCCCGCCGCGACTTTAAACGGACCTTGTTTCAGGGCTTGATACGGATATGGACACGACAGCCCAGCACGGCATTGCGAAGGAGGAGCCCACGGGTCCTGCCCCGCGCCTGACGCTGTCCGGCGTCTCCAAAAGCTTTCCCGGCGTGCGCGCGCTGCACAATGTCAGCCTGTCGCTTTACCCCGGCCAGGTTACGGCGCTGATCGGTGAAAACGGTGCCGGCAAGTCGACGCTGGTCAAGATCATGACCGGCATCTACCAGCCCGACGCCGGCACGATCAGCATTGACGGCCAGGCCGTCACCCTGCCCAGCGCGCATGCCGCCTTCGGCCACGGCGTCACTGCCATTCATCAGGAAACCGTGCTGTTCGACGATCTGAGCGTCGCCGAAAACATTTTTCTCGGCCATGCGCCGCGCACGCGGCTAGGCACCATCGACTGGCGCACCATGCGAAAACACGCGCGCGAAGTGCTCGACACCATGCATGCCGGCCATATCAACGCCGATGCGCGGCTGAAAGACCTCGGCATCGCCAACAAGCATCTGGTAGCGGTTGCTCGCGCGATGTCGATCGATGCGCAGATCGTCATCATGGATGAGCCGACCGCAGCCCTTTCGATGAAGGAGATCGAGGAGCTTTTCCTGCTGATCGAATTCCTCAAGGAGGAAGGCAAGGCGATCCTGTTCATCAGCCACAAGTTCGACGAGATCTATCGGATCGCCGATCGCTACACCGTGTTCCGCGACGGCGAGATGGTTGGCGAGGGCCTTATCAAGGATACCGGCCAGAGCCAGATCGTGCGCATGATGGTCGGCCGCTCGGTCGATCACATCTTTCCGCAACGCAAGGCCGAGATCGGCGCGCCGGTGCTGTCGGTCGCTGGCCTTTCGCACCCGACCGAATTCAACGACATCGGCTTCGAACTGCACAAGGGCGAGATCCTCGGTTTCTACGGCCTTGTCGGCGCCGGGCGGTCAGAGGTGATGCAGGCGATATCGGGCATCACCCGCATATCGGGTGGAACGATCACGCTGGAAGGCAAGACGATCACGCCGAAATCGGCGGCGGATTCCATCGAAGCCGGCATCGTCTATGTGCCGGAAGAGCGCGGCAAGCAGGGCGTGGTGATCGGCCTGCCGATCTTCCAGAATGTCTCGCTGCCTTCGCTAAAGCGCACCTCCAAATCCGGCCTGCTGCGATTGTCGGAAGAATTCGCGCTCGCCCGCTCCTACACCGAGCGGCTTGACCTCAGGGCCTCCTCGCTCAGCCAGGATGTCGGCACGCTGTCGGGCGGCAACCAACAGAAGATCGTCATCGCCAAATGGCTGGCGACAGCGCCCAAGGTGATCATCCTGGACGAGCCGACCAAGGGCATCGACATCGGCTCCAAGGCCGCCGTGCACGGCTTCATGGCGGAGCTCGTCGCGCAGGGCCTGTCGGTGATCATGGTGTCGTCGGAACTGCCGGAGATTCTGGGCATGTCCGACCGCGTCGTCGTCATGCGCGAAGGGCTGGTTGCGGCGGTCTACGATAATAAGGGGCTGGACGCCGAAACGCTGGTCCGGACGGCAGCGGGGATCGCGGCATGAAGGCTCTCCTGAAATTCCGCGAGATCTGGCTGGCAGCGGCGATCGTCGTTTTGATTGCTCTGATCTCGACGCGCTTCCCGGCCTTTGCCGACCCCGGCAATCTCGCCCAGGTGTTCAACGACACCTCGATCCTGATGATCCTGGCGCTGGGACAGATGGTCGTCATCCTGACCCGCTCGATCGACCTGTCGATGGCCTCCAACCTGTGCTTCACCGGCATGGTGGTGGCGATGCTGAACGCCGCGCATCCGGCGATCCCGATCCCGCTGCTGATCGTCATTGCGCTGGCCGTCGGACTGGTGCTCGGCGCCATCAACGGCCTGCTGGTGTGGCGGCTGAACATCCCTTCGATCGTGGTGACATTGGGCACGCTCACCATCTATCGCGGCGCCACCTTCGTCCTCTCCGGCGGCGCCTGGGTCAATGCCGACAAGATGAGTCCGGACTTCATCGGCTTCCAGCGCGCAGCTTTCCTGGGCATTCCGGTTCTGTCCTGGATCGCCATACTGGTCATCGCGCTGTTCTTCGTGGTGATGACGCGAACCGCGCTTGGCCGTTCGATCTATGCCATCGGCGTCAACCCGACGGCGTCGGTCTATGCCGGCATCGATGTCGGCCGAACCAAATTCATCGTCTTCTGCATTTCCGGCATGATCGGCGGGCTCGCCGGTTATCTCTGGATTTCTCGTTATGTCATCGCCTCGGTCGAGGTCGCCAACGGCTATGAACTCAACATCATCGCCGCCTGCGTCATCGGCGGCATTTCGATTGCCGGCGGCATCGGCTCGGTCGGGGGCGCGGTGTTAGGGGCGCTGTTCCTCGGCATCATTTCCAACGCGCTGCCCGTCATCAACATCTCGCCCTTCTGGCAGATGGCGATTTCAGGCAGCGCCATCATCCTGGCCGTCGTGCTCAACGCGCGTGGCGAACGTCAGCAGGGGCGGATTATCCTGAGGAAAGCGGAAGCGGCATGACCGACACCCCCGCCCCGCGCCACATTCCCGACCGGCTCGACAAGCCGCTCTCCTCGGCGATCTTTTCCTGGGAGGCGCTGCTGGTCGTCGTGGCGGTCGCCATCTTCGCCATCAACAGTTTCGCCTCGCCCTATTTCCTCGACGCCTACTCCCTGTCGGATCTGACTTTCAATTTCACCGAGAAAGGCCTGATCGCCTTCGCGATGGCGCTGCTGATCATTTCGGGCGAGATCGACCTGTCGGTCGCCGCCATCATCGCGCTCGCCTCGACCATGATGGGCATGGCGGTGCAGGCCGGCGCCGACACGCCGGTGCTGGTGGCTATCGGCATCGTCGTCGGGCTCGGTTGCGGCGCCTTCAACGGGCTCCTGGTGACAAGGCTCGGCCTGCCCTCCATCGTCGTCACCATCGGCACGATGAGCCTGTTTCGCGGCATCGCCTTCATCATCCTGGGCGATCAGGCCTACAAAGGCTATCCCGAGAGTTTTGCTTTCTTGGGCCAGGGTTACGTCTGGTGGGTGGTGTCGTTCGAACTGGTGCTCTTCCTCATCGCGGCCGTCGCCTACTGGTTCCTGCTGCATCGCACCAGTTTCGGCCGCCGTGTCTTTGCCACCGGCAACAATCCGGTCGCGGCACAGTTTTCCGGCGTTCGCGTCGGCCGCATCAAATTCATCCTGTTTTGCCTGACAGGGCTGATGGCCGGCATCGCCTCGGTGCTGATCACCTCGCGGCTCGGCTCGACGCGACCGTCCATCGCGCAGGGTTACGAGCTTGAGGTCATCACCATGGTGGTGCTGGGCGGCGTCAGCATTCTGGGCGGCTCCGGCAGCATTGTTGGCGTCGTGCTCGCCGCCTTTATCATGGGGCTGGTGACCTTCGGCCTCGGCCTGCTCAACGTGCCCGGCATCGTCATGTCGATCTTCATCGGCCTGCTCTTGATCTTCGTCATCGCGCTGCCGATCATCTGGCGACGGCTGCGTGGTAACAGCTGATGCCCGAGAAATACGCCTTCAAGATGCAGCTCAAACCCGGCATGAAAGCCGAGTACAAAAAGCGCCACGATGAGATCTGGCCGTCGCTGGTGGCGCTGCTGAGACAGGCCGGCGTCTCCGATTATTCGATCCATCTCGATGAAGACACCAACATCCTGTTCGGCGTGCTGTGGCGGCGGGACGACCATAGCATGGCCGACCTGCCGAAGCATCCGGTGATGCAGCGCTGGTGGGCGCACATGGCCGACATCATGGAGACCAGGCCGGACAACCAACCGGTGGCCATCCCCCTGGAAACAATGTTCCATATGGCATGAGTGCGCTGCGCCACATCGCCGTCATCGACATCGGCAAGACCAACGCCAAGGTGGCGCTGGTCGATCTCGTCACGCTGAGCGAGGTGGGGTTGCGCCGCATGGCGAACGCGCCGCTGCGACAAGCGCCCTATCCGCATCACGATGTCGAGGCGCTGTGGACGTTTATCCTCAACAGCCTTGCCAGCCTCGACCGCGAACAGCGTATCGACGCGATTTCGATCACCACGCATGGTGCGACCGGCGTGCTGGTCGACGCCTCGGGCGAGCTGGTGCTGCCGGTGCTTGACTACGAGTTCGACGGCCCCGACCGGCTGGCGGCGGAGTATGACGCTGTCCGAGCGCCCTTCGCCAAAACCGGTACGCCGCGCCTGCCGGTCGGCCTCAATCTCGGTGCGCAATTCTTCTGGCTTGAGAAGCGTTTCCCCACCGAATTCGCCAAGGCCGCCGCGATGCTGATGTATCCGCAATACTGGGCGCTGCGCCTGACCGGCGTTGCCGCCAACGAGGTGACCTCGCTCGGCTGCCACACCGATCTGTGGAGCCCTTGGGAGGCGGACTTTTCCTCGATGGTCGACAGGCTGGATTGGCGCAGGCTGATGGCATCGGTGCGGCCGGCCAGGGACCAGCTCGGCCCGATCCTGCCGGCGCTTGCCGCGCGCACCGGGCTCGATCCGCAGACCCCGGTTTTCTGCGGACTGCACGATTCCAACGCCTCCCTATTGCCGCATCTTCTGTCCGACGATCCGCCCTTCTCGGTCGTCTCGACCGGCACCTGGGTGGTATCGATGGCGGTCGGCGGCAGAGAGATTGCGCTCGATGCTGCGCGCGACACGCTGGTCAATGTCAGCGCGCTGGGCGACCCCGTGCCCTCGGCGCGTTTCATGGGTGGCCGTGAGTTTTCCCAGCTGACCAAGGACAAGCCGCAGGACTGCAGCGGCAGCGAGGTGCTGGCCGTTCTGACAAAAAAGATGCTGCTTTTGCCTTCTACCCAGCAGGGATCAGGACCGTTCCCGCACCATGCCGCGGCATGGCTTGGTGCCGAGGGCATCAGCAAAGGCGAGCGGTTCGCCGCCATCTCCTTCTATCTGGCGCTGATGACGGCGACCTGCCTTGAGCTGATCGGCGCCGACGGCCCGACCACCGTGGAAGGACCGTTTGCCCGCAACCGCCTCTTTGTCGGCATGCTGGCGGCAGCGACCGCGCGAATCGTCATCGCCTCCGAGGCCGCCACCGGCACCAGCATCGGCGCGGCGCTGCTGGCAACGGATCAGTCCGTGCCACACGGCAAGGGCGAGAGAACTGAACCGCAGACCGACCCGGTCTGGGCGGCCTATGTCACCGCGTGGCGCGCGGCAGTCGAGGCGCAAGGCTGATCACAAAATCCGCTTGCCAAAGGCCGACATGACGAAGTTGATGGCGTCGGCGCCGATCCGCGGCTCCAGACCGGCGGTCAGTCCGGAAACGTCCATCGACAGCAGACCGCCGGACAGCGCGATCGCCTCCATCGCCTGATGCGTCTCGCGCACCGTCAGCCCGCCGGAGCCCGCAGCCCAGCCGGCGAATTCGGTCGCCGTCGGCGAATAGCTGAGATGGAAGCCTTGCGTGCCCGAGGTGGCGATGCGGATCGCCTCGTGCATGAGGTCGCGCATGCCCATGGCGTCGATGTCGGTCATGGTGAAGGCCGAGACACGCGAATCCTTGAGCACCCTTGCCTCCGCCGGATCGGCATGGCGCAGGCCGACGATGACGACATTTTCCGGCGACAGCTGCGGCTGCAGTGCGCAGGGCTTGTGATCGAGACCGAGCGCGCGGGCCAGCACCGAGACTTCAGGCATGTCTTTGGCCTCCTCGTCCTCGGGCATCAGGGCGGCGATGGAATCGATCCAGATCAGGCCGAAGGAATGCGTCGCGCGCGCCGTTGCGGTCAGCGCCTTGTGGGCGATACGGCGATCGGCGCCGGCAGCGAGCCGGATCAAGCCCGAGGGCGGCCGCTCGACGTCGGCGAGTTCGACCACGTCGAAATTCATCGCCTCCAGACGCGCGCCGGTTCCCTCGCGGGCGATAATCCCGCCGGCTTCCGGTTCGGCCGAGATCGACACCATCTTGCGGCCGGAGAAATCCGCGACGTCGTGCATCGGCGCCTTCTCGACATATTCCGAGGTCATCGCCAGAAGCATGGCGCCATAATTCATGCGGAAGGCGACACGGTCGCCGACGGTAGGTCGCGGATCGGCATCCTGCACATCGAGCAGCAGATGGTCGCTGGAAGCGCCGAGCACCCTCACCCCCTTGGCGATCGGCGTCAGCCCTTCGACCAGCACGTCCTCGCGGCCTATATTGGCGATGGCGCGCAGCCGGTCGCCCTCGTCGGCGAAGACCGGCTGGTTGCCGAAGGCGTCGTAGCCGGATGTGCCGATCGGCCGCGAAGGCTTGAGTTTGACCTCGATGATGTCGCTGGTCAGCCGGCAGGCATCGGGTTCGAGTTCGGGCCACGGCACGTCGCGAAAGGTTTCGACACCGCCTTGCAGGATCGCCTCGCCCACGCGCAGATTGTTGATGCCGGGCGGCAGCTTGCCTTCGAGCAGCAGCGTCAGCGACGACGAGGCGCCGCCGGAAATGAAGTCGAGGCTTTTGCCGGACAGGCGCTCGGTCTTGTAGGCATGGGCGACGAGTTGGCCAAGGTTCTCCGGCGTCGGCATTATGGCGCCGAAGCAGCCGAGATTGGTGCCGATGCCGGCGATGCGCACGCCCTTGAATTCCAGGATCTGCTCGACGGTGGGGATCAGGTCGCTTGGCCAGATGCCTTCGCGGAGATCGCCGAGATCGATCATCAGCATGATATCGTGGACGCGGCCCATGCGCTCGGCAATGCGCGATATCTCGCGGATGGTGGTCAGTTCCGACTGCAGGCTGATGTCGACGGTGCGCACGACCTCCTCGACGCGCGCCATGGGCGGGCTGCGCAGCAGCATGACCGGCGCATTGATGCCGCTGTCGCGCAGCCGGCGGATGTTTTCGAAGCGCGATTCCGCGATGCCGGCAACACCGCCGCGCAGCATGGCCCGCGCCACTTGCGGCATGCCGCATGTGCCCTTCGTAACTCCGAACACCTTGATGCCGGACAGCGCGCAGCGCTCGACGATGGTGCGGGCGTTGCGCTCGATGCGGCCAAGGTCGATAGCGACTTGCGGTCCCGACATTTCGTCACTCAGGGTTTGTAGAATCTGTCAGCCAGATGCATCTTCCAGATCGTCGTACGATATTTGTCAAACTTTGCGCAGTGACGGCCTCAATGTTGGAAACCAGAGCAATTGTATGTGGGCACGTCTTTCGATCGGAGAGGCCGGTGACGCTGGTCGTTCATCATTTCGATGGTGAGTGGCAACTGACCTGCGGCGAACATGATCATCCTGCGGACTGTGGAGATTTCGAAGTTATCGGTCTCGGCCATTTGACCGCCAGGCAGGAAAACTTGGCACAGATTGGCCAGCTTGAGCGCGGATGGCTTGCCGAATGGGTGCACGGCGAATGGACTCCATGCCAACACGACGACTAGAGCTCCCTCAGTTCCCGTAGACCAGCCCTTGCGGGTCGATCTCCGGCTTGCGGCCGGCGACGAGGTCGGCCAGGAACTTGCCCGAGCCGCAGGCCATGGTCCAGCCGACATGGCCGTGGCCGGTGTCGAGGTAAAGGTTCTTGTATTTCGCCTTGCCGATGACCGGCACCGAGTTGGGCATCATCGGCCGCAGACCTGCCCACAACAGCGCCTTCTTCTCGTCGAAAGCGCCAGGGAAAAGGTCTTTGCCGGTGCTCAGCATGGACTTGAAGTCGCTGGGCTTGAAGCTGCGGTCGAAGCCGGTGAACTCGGCTGTCGAGGACATGCGCAGGCGGTTTCCGAGCCTGGAGTAGCCAACCAGCCGGTCCTCGTCGGCGCCGCCCATGGTCGGTCCCTTGCTCTCGTCCTCCAGCGGGATGGTCGCGCTATAGCCTTTAACCGGATAGACGGGCAGGTCGATACCGTAGCGGCGACCGATCAGGCCGCTCTCGGGGCCCATGGCGATGACGACGGCGTCGCCCGTCACCGGGCCGGCCGATGTCATGACCGCACGCACCCAGTCGCCCTCTATGTCGAGCCCCTCGACCGTGGTGTCGAACAGGAATCTGACGCCAAGCTTTTCGGCAGCATAGGCGGCGAGCCCGTCGACGAATATCCTGGAATCCCCGGTCTGGTCGATCGGCGAATAAACGCCGCCGGCGATCTTTTCCTTCACGCCCGCGAGCCCGGGCTCAAGTTCGACCAGCCGGTCGCGGCCCACGATCTCGATCGGCAGGCCATGCTTCGCCAGAAACTGGTAGTTGTCGGTGCCGGTGTCGAGACTGTGCTGCGAGCGGAAGAAATAAAGAATGCCCTTCTTGCGCTCGTCATAGTGGATGCCGGTGGCGTCGGAGAGCGCGTTGATGCAGTCGCGCGAATAGAGCGCCAGGCGCAGTTTGACCTGGCTGTTGGCGCGCAGGCGCGCCACCGTGCACTGGCGCAGGAAGCGCAGGCTCCAGGCGAGGAAATAAGGATCGAAGCGCAGCCTGACCTTGATGCCGAGATCATGGTTCCAGAGCGCGCGCAGGAAGGTCTTCAGCGCCGCTGGCGAGGCCCAGGCGGTGGCGTCGCCCGGCGACACCAGACCGGCATTGGACTGGCTGGTGCCGCGCGCCGGCGCCGGATGGCGCTCGATAACGGTGACCTCATGGCCGTCGGCGGCCAGATAATACGCGGCCGCGGTGCCGACAACACCGGCTCCAAGCACCGTTATCTTCATGCCACCCCCCAAAGCTCTTCGCGGCGCAGCGCCTCCACGCCGCATCGCCAATGCCTTCAATAGCGCTTCGCCGCGCGCCTTGCGAGCCCTCGGAAGTGCCCGGCTCAGCCCCGCGCGGAGTTCTTGCCGGTGAGGATACGCTCCCAGGCGAGCGCATCGGCGACGATCTGGTCGAGGTCGTCGCGTTGCGGGGTCCAGCCGAGTTCGGCGCGTGCAAGGTCCGAATTGGCAACCACGGCGGCGGCGTCGCCGGGGCGCCGGTCGCCCATCTTGACCTCGAAATCCCGGCCGAAGGCGCGCCGCACGCTGTCGATGACCTCGAGCACCGAATAGCCGTGGCTGTAGCCGCAATTGGCGACGAGGCTGCCGCCGCCGGCGCGCAGGCGCTGCAGCGCCAGCCGGTGCGCCGCAGCCAGGTCGCTGACATGGATATAATCGCGCATGCAGGTGCCGTCCGGCGTCGGATAATCGGTGCCGAACACCTGCATGAAGGGGCGTTTGCCGAGCGCGGTCTCGCAGGCGACCTTGATCAGATGCGTGGCGCCAGGCGTCGACTGCCCCGTCCGGCCCCTGGGATCGGCGCCGGCGACGTTGAAGTAGCGCAGCGCCGTGTAGCGCAAGGGATGCGCAAGCGCTGCATCGCGCAGCATCCATTCGCTCATCAGCTTGGACTGGCCGTAGGGCGATTCCGGCGCCAGGCGGGCATCCTCACGCACCGGCTCCAGGCCGGCGCCGCCATAGACGGCGGCGGTCGAGGAGAAGATGAAATGCGGCACGCCCTCGCGCACCGCGGTTTCGATCAGCGTGCGGGTCTTGGAGGTGTTATTCTCGTAATAAGCGAGCGGGTCGGCAACCGACTC
Organism: Mesorhizobium sp. C432A; assembly: GCF_030323145.1. Taxonomy (NCBI): domain Bacteria; kingdom Pseudomonadati; phylum Pseudomonadota; class Alphaproteobacteria; order Hyphomicrobiales; family Phyllobacteriaceae; genus Mesorhizobium; species Mesorhizobium sp. C432A. The sequence continues at coordinate 308,832 of NZ_CP100470.1, forward strand.
CGGCACCACGATGGAACCGGCGAAGTGGATGATCGCGTCGACTTTGTTCTCGCGGATGATCTGGCCGACCAATTCCCTATCGGCGACATCGCCGACGACAAGCTTGGCTTCCGGCGCTACCGCCCACTCGAAGCCGGTGGAAAGGCGGTCGAGAACGACGACGCTCTCGCCGGCATCCAGCAGTTCCCAGACCATGTGGCTGCCGATATAACCGGCGCCGCCCGTTACCAAAACCGTCATCCGTGTCCTCTTTTACTCATGATTTATCGGAAACTGTCTCAATCACCGCCTTACTGGAAAGCCTGCGGCAAGGCCATTAGAAACGCCTGAATGTTAAATCCGTAACAGTCTCACCGGCCTGTGGCATCGTACGGAAACAAAATTGATCCACATCAAGGGAATAGGCCACGATCTGGCATCGTTAGGAACAGGCTTGGGGCGTGGCATTTTGACCAAAACGGCCCGGTGGACGACGAATGGGCCAACGATTATGATCCCGCGCAAAACTGGGAAGGCGACATGAACTATCAGCGGTTCTTCGAGGAAGCGATCGATCAGCTCCACGCCGAGCGGCGCTACCGGGTTTTCGCCGATCTCGAGCGCATTGTCGGCAAGTTTCCGCGCGCTATCTGGCGTTCCAACGGCCGCGCCGAGGAAATCACCGTCTGGTGCTCCAACGACTATCTCGGCATGGGCCAGAACCCCGATGTCATCGCCGCTTTCCAGAACGCGGCCGGCAAGATGGGTTCGGGCGCCGGCGGCACCCGCAACATTTCCGGCACCTCGAACCCGTTGGTCGAGCTTGAGTTGGAACTGGCCGACCTGCACGACAAGGAAGCCGCGCTCGTCTTCACCTCCGGCTTCGTCTCCAACGAGGCCTCGATCTCGACCATTGCGCGGCTTTTGCCCAATTGCCTGATCATTTCGGACGAGCTCAACCATGCCTCGATGATCGAAGGCGTGCGGCGCTCGGGTGCCGAAAAGAAGATTTTCCGCCACAACGACGTCGCGCATCTCGAAAGCCTGCTGCAGGCGGCGGGCCGCGAACGCGCCAAGCTGATCGTGTTCGAGAGCGTCTATTCGATGGATGGCGACATCGCGCCGATCAAGCAGATCGTCGAGCTCGCCGAACGCTGCAACGCCATGACCTATATTGACGAGGTCCATGCCGTCGGCATGTACGGACCGCGCGGCGGCGGCATCACCGAGCGCGAGGGGCTGGCCGACCGCATCGACATCATCGAAGGCACGCTGGCCAAGGCATTCGGCACGCTGGGCGGCTATATCGCCGGCAACAGCGCCGTCATCGACGCGGTGCGCTCCTATGCTCCGGGCTTCATCTTCACCACGGCGCTGCCGCCGGCCGTCGCCGCCGCCGCCACCACGTCCATCCGCCACCTCAAGCGCTCGCAGGCCGAGCGCGATGCGCAACAGCGCCAGGCGTCGCGGACCAAGGAGGTTCTGTCTGCAGCCGGCCTGCCGGTGATGGAATCGCCGACACACATCGTGCCGGTGCTGGTCGGTGACCCCGAACTCTGCAAGATGGCCAGCGACCGTCTGCTCGGCGTACACGGCATCTACATCCAGCCGATCAACTATCCGACCGTGCCGCGCGGCACCGAGCGGCTGCGCATCACCCCGACGCCGTTCCATACCGATGCGCTGATTGCGGGACTTCAGGACGCGCTGATCGAGACATGGGATGCGCTCGGCATTCCCTACGGCTCCGCCGGACGGCCCACTGTCGCCAAGAGCGACCGGATTGTGCCGCTGCTGGTGCCGAAGTCGGGCGGCTGAAGCCGCCGGCCATTTATCTCAAACCGTCCTCATCCATCCCGCCAAGCGATGTGCCGCTTCCTCGAGCTGGTCGAGGCGGCGGTGGAAGCACAGGCGCAAAAACGCCTCTCCGCCAGGGCCGAAGGCGGTGCCCGGCGCCAGGCCGACATTGGCCTTGTCGACGATGTCGAAAGCAGCCCGGTGCGGATCGGTGATGCCGTCGACCGTGAAAAACAAATAGAACGCGCCTTGCGGCACGGTGAAGCGCGCTTTGCCGGTTGCGCCGAGAATATCGCAGACCAGGTCGCGCGCTCTCCTGGCGCGCTCCACCTGCTCGACGATGAAGGCATCACCGTGGTCCAGCGCCGCGACGGCGCCGCGCTGCATGAACTGGGCGACGCCTGAGGTCGAATACTGGATCAGGTTCTCGAACACCTGCTGCAGCTCGGGATGGGTCTTGATCCAGCCGACGCGCCAGCCGGTCATCGCCCAGTTCTTGGAAAAGGAGTTGACGAACAGGATGCGGTCTTCCGCGGTCGAAATGTCGAGGAAGGACGGCGCACGGCCGTGGCCGTAGTGGAACAGCGAATAGATCTCGTCGGCGATGATCCACAGGCCCTTTTGGCGGGCGAGATTCAGGATCGCCTGCAGCGTTTCCTTATCGGCCGTCCAGCCGGTGGGGTTCGATGGCGTGTTGACGAACAGCGCCTTGGTGCGCGGCGTCACCGCAGCCGCAATCTTGTCGACATCGCAGGACCAGCCATTGCCCGACTGGTCGAGCGTGACCGCAACCGGGGTAGCGCCGGAAATACCGGCGGCGGCGGCGAAATTCGGCCAGGCCGGGGAGAGATAGACCACCTCGTCGCCGCTGCCGGCGACCGCGGCTAATGCCAACTGAATGGCATGCATGCCGGAACCGGTGGCGATGAATTCCTCTTCGGCGAAGCTCTTGCCGAAATGCCTGGCATAGTAGCGGGAAAGCGCTTGCCTCAGCTCCGGAATGCCTTTCTGCCAGGTGTAGAAGGTCTCGCCATTGGCGAGCCCCTTGGCGGCGGCTTCCGAAATGAAGGCAGGCGTCGGCAAATCGCCTTCACCGGCCCAGAGCGGGATCATGCCCTCGCGCGTACGGCCGTAATTGACGACGGCGACAATGCCGCTTTCGGGGGCGGCCACCGCTTCGGCGCGCAAGCTATCGATCAGGGTCACGAACAGGTCCGTTTTGATGTCTGCTTTGATGCATGTCATTATCCAGAACCGCTGCGCACTTATGGGCGACATGCATTGGCGGATGCTCTTAGCAGATGCGGCAACAGAAAACCCCGGCCGCGAACGACCGGGGTTTTGGTCCAGAAATCTGGCCTTGTCTATTTCCTGGCGAGGAGATCGCGAATTTCGGTGAGCAAAGCGACGTCGGCCGGTGGCGGAGCCGCAGGTGCGGCCGGCTTCTCCCGCTCGAGCCGCTTGCGCATGTTGTTCACGGCCTTGACCATCAGGAAGATGATGAAAGCCAGGATGACGAAATTCAGCGCCACGGTGATAAAATTGCCGTAGGCGAACACCGCGCCTTCCTTACGCGCGTCGGCAAGATTGGTCGAATGCACTGTTGATGAGAGGCCTATGAAGTAGTTGGAAAAGTCGACGCCACCAAGTGCGCCGATGAAAGGCATGATGATGTCATTGACAAGAGAATCGACGATCTTGCTGAAGGCCGCGCCGATGATGACGCCGACCGCAAGGTCCATCACATTTCCTTTGGAAATGAATTCCTGGAATTCTTTCAGCATTCGACCCTCCTTGTCATGACGGACCGCGCTGCCGCCGTCCCTCCGGCGTCGGCCCGTGCGCACCATAACAAAAACCTGCGGTTGCAACAGAAGCAAAAGCTGGAAAACACCGCTTTCTCCTTACCTTAGGTCACGGTTCGACAGGGCGGCGTCGCGGCCATGCGCCGAAAGCCGCGATGGACTTGACCTTAGAGCTGTGATTGCCTCTGGGCAGGCCGGGGTGAAAGCTGGCCGAGGAGGATTTTCGGGCCGTGCAGGGCTGGTTCATCGTCATCATTGCGGTCGCCTATGTAACGCTGCTGTTCGTCATCGCCAGCCTCGGCGACCGGCGTTCAACGGCGTTGGGACCCGGCCGCGCCCGGCCCTTCATCTATGCGCTCAGCCTCGCCATCTACTGCACCTCCTGGACCTTCTTCGGCTCGGTCGGCCTGTCGTCCGAGCGCGGCCTCGAATTTTTGGGCATCTACACCGGGCCGGTGCTGGTGTTCGTGTTCGGCTTTCCGCTGCTCAATCGCATCGTGCGGCTGGCCAAGAGCGAGAAGATCACCTCGATCGCCGACTTCCTCGGCGCGCGCTACGGCAAGAGCTTTGCCGTCTCGGCGATCGCCACGCTGATCGCCACCATCGGCGCGGTGCCCTATATCGCACTGCAATTGAAGGCGATCTCCGGTTCGGTCGGCCTGATGGTCGAGCATTATACGGGATCGCCGCCCTCCTTCGATCCCTTCGTCAGCGACATCTCGCTGGTGGTGGCCATGCTCTTGGCGCTGTTTGCGGTGCTGTTCGGCACCCGCCATGCCGACGCCACCGAGCACCAGGACGGGCTGGTGCTGGCGGTGGCGGTCGAAACCGTGGTCAAGCTCGCCGCCTTCCTGGCGATCGGCCTGATGGTCACCTTCCTGATCTTCGGTGGCCCGGGCGACATGATCGACAAGCTGGCCGAAAACAGCCAGGTGCGGCAAGCCATGGGCTACAACACCTCGCTCGCCACCTGGCTGGTGCTGACTTGCCTGAGCGGCTTTGCCATCATCATGCTGCCGCGCCAGTTCTACGTCACCATCGTCGAGAACCGCGGCGAGGCCGAACTGCGCACCGCGACCTGGGTGTTTCCGCTCTATCTCGTGGCGATAAACCTGTTCGTGCTGCCGATCGCCTTCGCCGGCCTGGCGCTGGTCGGCGCCAAAACCACCAGTGACCTCTATGTGCTGGCGCTGCCCTTGTTCGGCGGCCATGACTTCCTCGCCATGGCCGCCTTCATCGGTGGGCTGTCGGCGGCGACCGCCATGGTGATCGTCGAAAGCGTGGCGCTGTCGATCATGATCTCCAACGACCTCGTCATCCCGCTGTTCGTGCGCCGCCTGCTCAAGACCACGACCTCTGAGAATGAGGATTGGTCGACGCTGATCCTCAACGTGCGGCGCGGCGCCATCTTCATCCTATTGTTCATCGCCTTCCTCTACTACCGCGAAAGCACCAACTCGGCGCGGCTGTCGTCGATCGGCCTGATGTCGTTCGCGGCAATCGCCCAATTCGCGCCGGCGCTGATCGGCGGGCTGATCTGGCGCGGCGCCAATGGCCGCGGCGCGGCCCTTGGCATGGTCGCCGGCATCCTCGTCTGGGGCTATACGCTGCTTTTGCCGTCGCTCTCGGCAGCCGACGCGGACATCGTCGTGCAGGGGTTGTTCGGTTTCGAGGCGCTGCGGCCGCAGGCTCTGTTCGGCACCGTCGCCGAACCGTTGAACCACGGCGTGCTCTGGAGCCTGTCGGTCAACACGCTGTTCTTCGTGCTCGGCTCGCTGTCGCGCGCGTCAGTGCCGCTGGAGCGGATCCAGGCGTCGATCTTCGTGCCGCGCGAATCCGGCCCGATGCCCAGCCTGCGCCGCTTCCGCACCGCCATCACCGTCAACGTGCTGAAAGACACCATCTCGCGCTACCTCGGCGTCGAGCGCACCGAGCGCTCCTTCCAATCCTTCGAGAAAAGCAATGGCGTCTCGCTGCACGGCAATGAGCAGGCCAGCATGGATGTCATCCGCTTTTCCGAGCAGCTGCTGGCGAGCGCGGTCGGCTCGTCTTCGGCGCGGCTGATCCTGTCGCTGCTGTTTCGCCGCAACGACCGCGAGTCCAAGGACGCCTTTCGCCTGCTCGACGACGCCACCGAAGCGCTGCAGCACAATCGCGACCTGCTGCAGATCGCGCTCGACCAGATGGAGCAGGGCATCACCGTATTCGACCGCGATTTTCGTCTGATCTGCTGGAACAGACAATATCGCGCGCTGTTCGACCTGCCCGACGAGATGGGCCAGGTCGGCGTCTCGCTCGACCGCATCCTGCGCCACCTCGCCGAGCGCGGCGATATTCCGGCCGACCAGCGCGTGGCGATGCTCAACCGGCTGACCAGTTTCGTCAGCCCGTGGCAGATGGAGTTGAAGACCAGCGGCCGCATCCTCGAACTGCGCTCAAACCCGATGCCGGACGGCGGAATCGTCGCCACCTATGCCGACATATCAGGACGCGTCGAACAGGATTTGGCGCTGAAGCGGGCCAATGAATCGCTGGAGCAGCGGGTCAAGACGCGCACCATCGAACTGACTAGAGTCAACGAGGAGTTGACCCGGGTCAATGAGGAGCTGGCGCAGGCGCAGATGCTGGCCGAGGAGGCTAATCTGGGCAAGACGCGCTTCCTCGCCGCCGCTGGCCACGATATCCTGCAGCCGCTGAACGCCGCCCGGCTCTACTGCTCGTCGCTGATCGAAAAGGCCGGCAAGGGCCCGGCGGGCAAGGCCGCCGTCAACATCGAATCCTCGCTCGAATCGGTCGAGACGATCCTGGGTGCCGTGCTGGACATTTCGCGGCTCGACGCCGGCGCCATGAAGCCGGATGACAGCGCCTTCCGGCTGGACGGGCTGCTGCGCCAGATCGGCAACGATTTTCAGCCGCTCGCCGCCGAAAAGAAACTCGATCTGACGATCATGGCCTCATCGCTCATCGTGATGACAGATCGCAATCTCTTACGCCGGCTGATCCAGAACCTGGTCTCCAACGCCATCAAATACACGCGCCATGGCCGCATCCTGGTCGGTGTGCGCCGGCGCGGCGAGCTTGCCGAAATCCAGGTGATCGACACCGGCATCGGCATTGCCGGCGACAAGCTGAACACGGTCTTCAACGAATTCACCCGGCTCGACGAAGGCGTGCGCGAGGCTGAAGGTCTCGGCCTCGGCCTCTCCATCGTCGACCGCATTGCCCGGGTGCTGCGGCTTGAGATCCAGATCTTTTCCAACGCCGGCAAGGGCACGCGCTTTTCGGTCATCCTGCCGGTTGCTTCGGTTGAAGCGCCGCGGCGCGAGGTCGAGCCCAAGGCGCCGGCCCGCGCCACCGCATCGCTCGCCGGACTGCATGTGCTGTGCGTCGACAACGATGCCCGCATCCTCGACGGCATGCGGCTTTTGCTCGAAGGCTGGGGCTGCAGCGTCGGCACGTTTTCCGGCTCGGAGGATTTCGCCAGGGCCGACATCCATCGGCCCGACATCGTGCTTGCCGACTATCATCTCGATGGCAGAAGCGGCCTCGACATCATCGCGCGCCTGCGTGACATCCATGGTTCGGACCTGCCGGCCGTGCTGGTCACCGCCGACCGCTCCACCGAGGTCCGTGCCGCTGCCGCCGCCATTGACGTGCCGGTGATCAACAAGCCGCTGAAGCCGGCCGTGCTACGCTCGATGATGGCCAGGGTCAGGCCGCTGGCGTCGGCGGCCGAGTAGAGTCCTATCTCTTTGTTTTTGCGCAATTCCCAAGGGAAAGCGCTACGCACTTTCCTGGAATAGCTTTAGCCTGCTGGCTGCAACGGATCGCTGCCGATCTTGGACAGCTGGATCACCGCCTGGGTGCGGCTGTCGACGCCGAGTTTCTGCAGGATGGCCGAGACATGCGCCTTTACAGTCGCTTCGGAGACGCTGAGTTCGTAGGCGATCTGCTTGTTGAGCAGGCCTTCGGCCAGCATGCCGAGGACACGCGTCTGCTGCGGCGTCAGCGCCTGCAGCCGCTTGATCAGGTCGGATATTTCGGGGTCGCGCTCGACGCCGAGGTCGATGCCGACGGGCGCGGCGATATCGCCGGCCAGCACCGTCTGCACGGCGCCGCGGATCTCCTCCATGCTGGCCGATTTGGAGATGAAGCCGGATGCGCCGAGATCGAGCGCGCGCCGGATGGTCACCGGGTCGTCGTGGGCCGACACCACCACCAGCGGCACCGCCGGGTGGATGCCGCGCAGCGCGATCAGACCGGACAGGCCGCTGGCGCCCGGCATCGACAGGTCGAGCAGCACCAGGTCGACATCCTCATTGGCCACGACCAGGGCCTTGGCACTTTCGAAATCGCCGGCCTCGTGAATGGCGGCGACATCGCCGACGCCGGCAAGTGCCTCTTTCAAGGCGCCGCGGAACAGCGGATGGTCGTCGGCAATGACGAAGGTGTAGCCCGACGGCAAATGTTCCTCCCCAAATCCCGTTGTTGCCCAAACTTCGTTATCGATTGACGGCTTTTACGGGATCGGACGATTATGCGGCGAAGCGCTTTGTTTTCAAGCGGCAATGGCCGGACGGCACTTTGCGCCGGGCAGCTCAGGTCTTTTGCGAGTTGAGCTTGGCGCCGTCGCCATTGTCCTTGTCCATCTCCTTGACGATGCCCATGAAGCCACGCAGCATGCGCTCCATATAGCTCATCGTCTTGTCGAAATCCTCTTCGCTCGGCAATTTCGACTCGAGACGGGCCGACAGCGAATTCTCCAACCTGGCGACGCGTTCGTCCATGGCCTTCATCGAGGCCTGCAAACGCTCGACCTCGTCCTGGAAGGCGGCGCGTTCGTCGGCCGCCATCTTGCAGACGAGCTCGCCGGAGCGCTCCTCGCAGATCGACATGGCGCCGGTCCGGGTGTCCATGCGGACATAGCCGTTGGCCGCTTTTTCCAGCCGGTAGTGGTCGGTCTCTTCGGACCAGGCCGACGCCGCGACCAGCGAGACCAGTGCGGCGGGGATCAGTATGTGCTGCAGACGCATGTTCCATCCTCCACGAGCCAGGGTGCGCAACCTATCACAGCTTTGCGCCGTAAATGCGGACGAGTTGCCCTTCCCCGCATGATCGGTTCGGATTATAGCGCAACCATGTCTCAGATTATCTACAAGATCGCGCCCGAAGCGCTTTGGCGCGCGGCCGAGAAAAACGGCCGCTTCACCGGCGCTCCGATCGACGTCGCCGACGGCTTCATCCACTTCTCCACTGCTGATCAGGCCAGGGAGACGGCGGCGAAGCATTTCGCCGGCCAGACGGATTTGCTGCTGATCGCCATCGACGGGGCGCTGCTCGGTGACGCGCTGAAATACGAGGTCTCGCGCGGCGGCGCGCTGTTTCCGCATCTCTATGGCGTGCTCGATATGAGCGCCGTGCTGTGGGTGAAACCATTGCCGCTCGGCGCTGATGGCGCACACCAGTTTCCGGCGCTGGAGGCCGAATGAGCGTGTTCGATCGCATCGGCCAGAAACTGCTGTTCACCTTCGATCCGGAAACGGCGCATGGCATGTCGATCGCGGCGCTGCGCTGCGGTCTGCCGGTCGGCGCGCGGACGGTGCGCGACGACAGGTTGAAGCTCAGCCTCTGTGGCATCGCCTTCCCCAATCCGCTCGGCATGGCCGCAGGCTATGACAAGAATGCCGAGGTGCCTGACGCGCTGCTTAGCCTCGGCTTCGGCTTTGCCGAAGTCGGCACCGTGACGCCGCTGCCGCAGGCCGGCAATCCGAAGCCGCGCATTTTCCGGCTGGCTGAGGATGATGCGGTGATCAACCGGCTGGGTTTTAACAATGAGGGCCACGAAGCGGCCGAGATGCGCCTTGCCGCGCGCAAGGGACGCGTCGGCATCGTCGGCGTCAACATCGGCGCCAACAAGGACAGCGCCGATCGTGTCCATGACTATGAGCTCGGCGTCTCCCGCTTTGCGAAATACGCCAGTTATCTCACCGTCAACATCTCGTCGCCCAACACGCCCGGCCTGCGCAACATGCAGGCGCGCGAACAGCTCGGCGAACTTCTGGGTCGCGTCATATCGGCCCGTGGCTCGGCATCGGCCCAGCCACCAATCTTTCTCAAGGTCGCACCCGATCTGGTCGAGGCCGAGCTGGAAGACATCGCCGCCGAAGTGACCGAAAAGCAGATCGACGGCGTCATCGTCTCCAACACGACGCTCTCGCGATCCGGATTGCGTAGCCCAAGCGGCGCCGGCGAGACCGGCGGTCTCTCGGGAAAACCGCTGTTCGAGCGTTCGACCATCGTGCTGGCCAAGATGCGTCGGCTGCTCGGGCCGGAGCGCGCCGTCATCGGCGTCGGCGGCGTCGATTCCGCCGAGACCGCGCTGGAGAAAATCCGCGCCGGCGCCGACCTCGTGCAGCTCTACACCGGCATGGTCTATGCCGGACCGGCGCTGCCCGGCCGCATCCTTGCCGGCATGGCGAAGTTCGCCGACAGGGAACAGCTGACGTCCTTGCGCGGCCTGCGCGATAGCCGGCTCGGCGAATGGGCGGCAAAGCCGCTTTGATTTGACGGCCAAGCTACGCCGTTGATCCGCAGCGAACGTGGCCGCTGTCCGATCTGATGCTATATTTAGAGCACACAAGACCTGTCAGCGTCTTCGATTGAAAAGCGAGGCTGCAATGCCATTGACTGCGGTTTTCATTCTTGCGTCCATGGCTGCTCCTTTTGGCAATGGTCAACTGGAGCCCTATGTGCGGCAACTTTGCCAGGCCGCCGCTGGGAATGCCTTGCCCGCGAACGTCTCGTCGACCGCTGCATTGCAGTCAGCGGCCGTTTGCTTCTTTGTCTATTCCGATATGCCTTCTGCCGAGCAGCCCGCCAAAAACTGCAATGCAGTCGTAGCGGCGCTTGCGCCTTCCGACCACGAGATTGCCATGGACGTTTGCGAGGCAGCAGGCGAGCTGACAAGAAATTGGGCCAATGGCCGTTTCTAAGCGCTAAAACGCCGTGCGCAACCGGAGCCGCAGGATGGCCAGCAGGCTGAAGCCGCGCACCAGCAGGAAGACGTGCAGCGCCGCCCACAGGCCGTGATTGCCGAGAGACGGCGCCAAGCTGAACAATGCGGCGCTGAAGGCCAGGAACGACACCAGCATCATGTTGCGCATCTCGCGCGACCAGGTAGCGCCGATGAAGACGCCGTCCATCTGGAAGGCCAGCACGCCGCTCAGCGGTGTCAGTGCCGCCCACGGCAGATAGATGTCGGCAACAGCACGAACATCCGGCGACGTGGTGATCAACGAAATCAGGCCGGCGCCGCCGAGCCAGAAGATCAGCGTGGCGGTTCCGGCGAGGCCGAACCCCCAGAATAAGGTCAGACGTACCGCCCGGCGGAACGCCGTCTCGGCACGTGCGCCGATCGCGCGTCCCGCCAACTGTTCGGCCGCGGTGGCGAAACCGTCGAGAAAATAGCCGGCGACGAGGAAGAAGTTCATCAGCACGGCATTGGCGGCCAGCGTCAGCGTGCCGAACTGCGCGCCCTGGCGGGTGAACAGCGCGAAAGCGGCGAGCAGCGAGAACGAGCGGATCATGATATCGCGGTTGAGCGACAGCATGCGCAGGAAAGCGGGCATGTCGAGCAGGCGATGCCGCGGCAGGCGGGGTGCGGCCCGGAAGCGCCAGACAACGATGGCGAGACCCAGCAGCATGGCCAGACATTCGCCGGTGACGGTCGCCCAGGCCACGCCGGCGACGCCCCAGCCAAGCTTCAGGCCGAGCAGGATGCAAAGCACGATGTTGATGCCGTTGAGCACCGCCTGCAGCATCAGCCCAAGCCCGCCCTCGCCGCGTCCAAGGACATAGCCGAGGATGGCGTAGTTGATCAGCGTGAAGGGGGCGGCGAGCATTCTGATGTGGATATAGACGCCCATCGCCTCGCCGACGCGCGCTTCGCCGCCGATGAATTTCTGGCCGGCGATGGCAATCAGCGGCGCAAGGACGACAAGCACGATGCCGGCGGCGACCGCGATCAGCACGGCGCGCCAGAACACCGCCTGCTCCTCCAGTTCGTCGCCGCGCCCAAACGCCTGGGCGACGAGGCCGGTGGTACCGGAGCGCAGGAAATTGAAGGTGCTGAAGACCACGTCGAAGACCAGCGCCCCGGCCGCCAGGCCGCCGAGCAGGGCGGCATCGCCGAACTGCCCGACCACCGCCGTGTCGACGATGCCGAGCAGCGGCGTCGTCAGATAGGCGAGCGTCATCGGCACGGCGATGGCGAGCACCGAACGGTTGGTGACGGCGAAGGGTCTCGCGTCGGCTGGGATTGCACCCGTGTCCAGGGGACTGCTGCCTTGCTGATTGCGGCTTGATCGAACAGCCGATGTGCCCCATTTTCCGGCCACCGCGCAATCACTCTTGCCGTGACGGCCAACCGAAATGTTCTTCTGGCGCGAGCCCGCCGGATCCGAGTACTGGTTTTAAGCAATTCCTAGGGGAAGCGCTACGCGCTTCTCCCGGGAAAACCGCTGCACACTTTTCCTGGAATTGCTTTAGCCATGCCCCTGCAGATCGTCCATCATCCCGACTACGATGCCGGCTTCGCCGTCAATCATCGCTTTCCGATGAGCAAATATCCGGTGCTGATGCAGGCCTTGCATATCAGGGGTCTGATCCATGCGGGGGCGCTGTCGATGCCCGAGCCGGCGCCGGCCTCCTGGCTGAAGCTCGCCCATGCGGCTGATTATGTCGACCAGGTCATCACGTGTTCAGTGCCTGAAAAGATCGAGCGCGAGATCGGCTTTCCCGTGGGACCGCGCGTTTCGCTCAGGGCGCAACTCGCCGCCGGCGGCACGGTGCTGGCGGCGCGACTGGCGCTTATCGATGGCATTGCCTGCAACAGCGCCGGCGGCAGCCACCATGCGCGGCGCGCGCAAGGCGCGGGCTTCTGCACCTTCAACGATGTTGCCGTCGCTTCGCTGGTGCTGCTAGCCGAAGACGCGGTGAAAAACATCCTGATCGTCGATCTCGATGTGCATCAGGGCGACGGCACCGCGGACATCCTGAAAGACGAGCCACGCGCGTTCACCTTTTCCATGCATGGCGAGCGCAATTATCCGGTGCGCAAGATTGCCTCCGATCTCGACGTTGCGCTGCCGGACGGCACCGGCGATGGCGCCTATCTCGAACGGCTGGGTGTCCTCCTGCCGGAGCTCTCGGCCAAGGCGCACTGGGACATCGTCTTCTACAATGCCGGTGTCGACGTGCATGCCGAGGACCGGCTCGGCCGGCTATCGCTCAGCGATGACGGCGTGCGTGCCCGCGACGCCATGGTGATCGGTCATTTCCGCGCGCTGGGCATCCCGGTCTGCGGTGTCATCGGCGGCGGCTATTCGACCGATGTCGCAGCGCTCGCGGCGCGCCACGCCATCCTGTTCGAGGTGGCGTCGGAGTTTGCCTGAGTGGCCTTTGGTTTGAGCACAATCTTTTCCGAAAACCGGTTTCCACTTTTCGGGATCGTGGTCCGCTTCACTTCCGGTAGTTCGCGAGCCTGAGCAGGATGAACACCGGCACGACGATCGCGGCGCCGAGCAGGATATAGCCCAAGAAGCGATAGACCGCGTTGAAGCCGAGGTTCCAAAGATCGATGAAGAAACCCTGGATGCGGTAGAAGACGTCCATCGGCGTCCAGCCGAACGCATTCATGACCAGGCCGACCAGGAACGACACGACCAGCAGCTTGACGATCACCCTGACGGGCGAGTCACCGAGAAAGCGCGTCACTGTGGACAAGGGGCCTGCCTCCAAATTCGGGTGCCCCGGATTTGGGGGTACAGGGGCACGAATACGCACTTGCTGCGCCCGCATCAAGGCAGGCGGACTGGCGCAATCGGTCGGGGTTTCCAACAGCCGTTTCCGAAGAGCTGTCCAAGGCGATTGCCCGAAGCACGCCCGTCATGATATCGAGGAGCCGACGCGGGTATGATGTAATGGTAGCTTGTCAGCTTCCCAAGCTGAACGCGAGGGTTCGATTCCCTCTACCCGCTCCAGTTCCTATCCCACTTCCCGCAAGATAAAATCGTGCAGCATCTTGGCCGCCGGCGACAAGACTCGGTTCTTCACCGTGATCAGGCTGTAGGGCCGGACCTCGATGTCGAACTCGGTCTGGACGACGTCGATGGCGCCGGCGAGACCGTCGGGGTTCTGGATGAATTTTGCCACCTGGATCGACACCGGGGCGATGGCGTCGGACTGCGCCACCATGACCAGGGTGAGCAGCAGCGACGAGGTGTTGAGGATGCGGTCCGGCAGGGCGATGTTGCGGTTCAGGAAATTGCTCTCCATCGCCTGGCGCAGCGGCGACCCGCCCGACTGGAACACCCAGTCGAAGGCGGCGGTGTCCTCCAGCCGCACCGCCCTCCCATTGTTAAGAGGATGGCCATTGCTCAGCGGGTGGCCGCGACGCACGATCAGGCAGGCCTTCTCGACGCCGATGACGCGCGATTCGAACAGCCGCGGATTGAGGTCTTCGGGAACACGGGCGATGATGAAATCATGGCGCGTGGCGATCAGTTCGCGCGCCAGCACATTCGACGTCTCGACCTGCATGGTAATCTCGATGCGCGGATAAAGGCGGCGTATCTCGCGGATCGCCGGGACCGCCAGTTCGATCGCCGGCGCCGTCACCGCGCCAAGGAACACCGAGCCGCCCTTGCCGGCCTTGAGCTCCGATATTTCGCGGTCGGCCTCGCGCATTTCGAGCAGGATCGAGCGCGCGCGCCGGGCCAGCGCCTTGCCGTAAGGGGTGAGCGTGATGCCGCGCGGCAGCCTTTCGCACAGCTTGACCTCGAGCACCGCTTCCATCTCGGAAATCATGCGCGAGGCCGCCGGCTGCGAGATGTTCATCACCTGGGCGGCCGCGCTCACCCGACCGTGATCGTCCAGCGCTGCGATCATGCGCATGTGACGCAGGCTCAAGCCACTGCGCAGAAGTGTCTCGCCATCGCCCGGCAATTCATCGTAACCGCTTGAAATTCCCTGAGGACCTCGTAAAGCCGCCATGCCTTTTCCCGCTTCCGCCACTGTTCCAGCCCGGTCTCGTCATATACCGGTTTTGGTATAGCAACCACCGAAGATCGCATTTGACAGTTATGGCAAAGGGTCACACTTTCGCGCGTCCTCAAGACTTGACGGTCGATGACGAGCAAAATCGTATCGATTTAAATCAAGACTGAGGGCCGATTGGGAGGATACCGGAGATCGATTATGACGGCGGCGGCGCTTTGGCGCATCCGCCCGACTGCGCGGCCCGCGAAGCCCCGAGGTGTCGCGTCCATCAACCAGGGAGAGTTTACGTGAAAATTATCAAGACACTGGCCGCCGTCGCGGCCCTTGGCATCGCTGCCATGACCTACTCGGCGCATGCAGCCGACAAGGGTCTTGTCGGCGTGCTGATGCCGACCAAGACCTCGCAGCGCTGGATCAATGACGGCGATGCCGTCAAGTCCCAGCTCGAAGCTCTCGGCTACACGGTCGACCTGCAGTACGCGCAGGACGACATCCCCAACCAGCTCAGCCAGCTGGAAAACGAAATCACCAAGGGCCCGAAGGCGCTGATCATCGCTTCGATCGACGGCACGACCCTGTCGGACGCGCTGCAGAAGGCCGCTGACGCCGGCGTCGTCGTCGTCGCCTATGACCGCCTGATCAAGAAGACCGCCAATGTCGATTACTACACCACCTTCGACAATTTCGGCGTCGGCGTGATCCAGGCGAACTCGCTGGTCAAGGGCCTCAAGGAGCGCTTCCCGAACACCAAGCCGTGGAACGTCGAACTGTTCGGCGGCTCGCCGGACGACAACAACGCCTTCTTCTTCTACAACGGCGCAATCTCGGTGCTGCAGCCGCTGATCGATGACGGCTCGATCAAGATCAAGTCCGGCCAGACCGGCATGGACAAGGTCGGCACGCTGCGCTGGCTCGCCGCCACCGCCCAGGCGCGCATGGACAACCTTCTGTCGGCCAACTACTCGGACGGCAGCCGCGTCGATGGCGTTCTTTCGCCCTATGACGGCCTGTCGCGCGGCATCACCGCTTCGCTGCGCGCCGTCGGTTACGGCACCGACGCCCAGCCGTGGCCGATCGTGACCGGCCAGGACGCCGAGACTGCTTCGGTCAAGCTGATCATCACGGGCGAGCAATACTCGACCGTGTTCAAGGACACCCGCGAACTGGCCAAGGCCACCGTCGAACTCGTCGACAAGGTGCTCTCGGGCGGCAAGCCGGACGGCCTCGATGAAAAGACCTACAATAACGACGTCAAGGTCGTTCCCTCGATCCTTTTGACGCCGCATGAGGTCGACAAGTCGAACTACCAGGCACTGGTCGTCGACTCCGGCTACATCAAGGCCGACGAACTGAAGTAATCCGTTTATAAAGACAGGGGTCCTGCGCGACGCAGGACCCCTTTCCGTTCACAAGCGACCCCGGTATTGTTTCTACCGGACTTTATTTCCGTGCATGTCGTTGTCTCAAACCGCAAGCACTTTTGAGCGACATGCAACAGGAGGAGCTTGCCCTGATGACGACGATTTTGGAGATGCGCGACATCACCAAGACGTTCCCCGGCGTGAAGGCGCTGTCGAACGTCAACCTCAGCGTCGAAGAAGGCGAGATCCACGCCGTGGTTGGCGAGAACGGCGCCGGCAAGTCGACGCTGATGAAGGTTCTGTCGGGCGTCTATCCCGCCGGCACATATGACGGCCAGATCATTTTTCAGGGTCAGGAATGCCAGTTCAAAGGTATCCATGACAGCGAACACAAGGGCATCGTCATCATCCACCAGGAGCTAGCGCTGGTGCCGATGCTGTCGATCACCGAAAATATCTTCCTCGGCAACGAAAACGCCCGATACGGCGTCATCGACTGGGATGCCAACGAGGCGCGCACCGCTGCCCTGTTGAAGAAGGTGGGCCTCAAGGAGGACCCCAAGACACTGATCACCAATATCGGCGTCGGCAAGCAGCAGCTGGTCGAGATCGCCAAGGCGCTGAGCAAGGACGTCAAGCTTTTGATCCTCGATGAGCCGACCGCGTCGCTCAGCGAGAAAGACAGCCAGGCGCTGCTCGATCTTCTGCTCGAATTCAAGCGACAAGGCATGACCTCGATCCTGATCTCGCACAAGCTCAACGAGATCAACCGGGTCGCCGACAAGGTAACCGTCATCCGTGACGGGCGCACCATCGAGACGCTGGCCAAGAAGGATATCTCCGAAGACCGCATCATCACCTCGATGGTCGGCCGTTCGCTCGACGACCGCTATCCGCCGCGCGAGCCCAAGATCGGCGAAGTCGTGTTCGAGGTGAAAAACTGGTCGGTCTATCACCCGCTCCATGCCGAGCGGCAGGTGATCAAGGGCATCGACATCAATGTGCGCAAGGGCGAGGTGGTCGGCATCGCCGGGCTGATGGGCGCCGGCCGCACCGAATTCGCCATGAGCCTGTTCGGCCGCTCCTATGGCCGCCGCATCACCGGCGAAGTGCTGCTCAAGGGCAAGCCGGTCGATGTCTCCTCGGTAAGCAAGGCGGTCCAACACGGCATCGCCTATGTCACCGAGGACCGCAAGACCTACGGCCTGAACCTCATCGATCATATCAAGCATAACATTACGCTGGCCAATCTCGACGGCGTGTCGCGCCACAGCGTGATCGACGACATGCGCGAACTTGCGGTCGCCAACGACTATCGCAAGAAGACCAATATCCGTGCGTCAAGCGTCTATCAGATGACCGGCAATCTTTCCGGCGGCAACCAGCAGAAGGTGGTGCTGTCGAAATGGCTGTTTGCCGATCCTGACGTGCTGATCCTCGACGAGCCGACACGCGGCATCGATGTCGGCGCCAAGTATGAAATCTACACGATCATCGCGCGCCTTGCCTCGGAGGGTAAGGCGATCGTGGTCATCTCGTCGGAAATGCCGGAATTGCTGGGGATTACCGACCGCATCTACGTCATGAACGAAGGGCGCATGGTGGGAGAAATGCCGGCGGCGGAAGCAAGCCAGGAAAAGATAATGCGCGCCATCGTCCGGGGAGAAGGAAAAGCAGCATGAGCACCGAAAGCGCCCCCGCCCCGCAGGGCAACGTCGCCGACGAACAGCGCCCGCGCATCGCCGTCTCGGCGCTGGCGACGAATTTACGCGAATACGGACTGATCATAGCCCTGATCGTCATCATGCTGTTCTTCCAGTTCACCACGTCGGGGACGTTGTTCAAGCCGGTAAACCTCAGCAATCTGGTGCAGCAGAACTCCTTCATCATCGTGATGGCGCTGGGCATGCTGCTGGTGATCGTATCGGGCTATATCGACCTCAGCGTCGGATCGGTCGCCGGTTTCATTGGCGCGCTGGCGGCAAACATGATGGTCATCTGGCAACTCGGACCGCTGAGCAATCCCCTGGTGGTTTCGATCGTCTGCCTGGTCGCGGGTGGCCTGATCGGCGCCGCGCAAGGGTATTGGATCGCCTATCACCGGATACCGAGCTTCATTGTCACGCTGGCCGGCATGCTGATCTTCCGCGGCATTTGCCAGGCGTTGCTTGGCGGCGGCTCGTCGGTGGGTCCGCTTCCCGACGACTTCAAGATGCTCAGCTCCGGCTTCATCCCGGATGTGATCGGCCCACTGACGCTCGTCCCGCCGGTCGTGAACGCAGCCGGCAAGACCATCATGGGCAGCGGCGTGACCCTGCACATGACGACGGTCGTGCTGGGGCTGATCGCCGTGCTCGCCTATGCCTATTTCGGGGTCCGCACCCGGCGCAAACGAGAACGCCATGGTTATGAGGCCGAGCCCTTCACCCTGTTCGTCGTCAAGACGCTGGTCGCCAGCGCGCTGGCGCTGTTCCTGGTCTATGAGTTTGCCAGCTACCGCGGCCTGCCCGTGGTGCTGCTGGTCATGGGCGTGCTGATCACGCTGTTCGTCTTCGTCACCAAGCGCATGACCATCGGGAGGCGCATCTACGCCATGGGCGGCAATCCCAAGGCGGCGCAGCTGTCGGGCATCAACACCGAGCGGCTGACGCTGATGGTGTTCATCAATATGGGCGTGCTGTCGGCGCTTGGCGGCCTGATCATCGCGGCTCGTCTCGGCCAGGCGGTCCCGGCGGCGGGTCTCGGCTCGGAGCTCGACGTCATCGCCGCCGTGTTCATCGGCGGCGCCTCGGCGATGGGCGGCGTCGGCCAGGTCATCGGGGCGGTCGTCGGCGGCTTCATCATGGGCGTGATGAACAACGGCATGTCGATCATGGGCGTCAATGTCGACTGGCAGCAGGTGGTCAAAGGCCTGGTGCTGCTCGGCGCCGTGATCTTCGACGTCTACAACAAGAACAAGGCCTGACAAGCTTCAGGCGAGGCAAGCAGGAGGCATACGGTCGCGGTGCAGCCGGCAAATTGTCGGCATAAGAAGTCCCCCGAGGGATGGAGCTCGCGAGCGCAATCCGGACGAAGAGTTCAACCCGTGGCGCGGCGAGGTCCGAGCCGCGCAGGTCAAGGTTTGCCAAGGGGCAACCCGGCCAAGGCACATGAGAGAGGATTTCATCATGCTAATCTCCCAGATCCTCGACGACGCCGAGACCATCCGCGTCGTCGCCCGCAATGGCGGCGGCAAGACCAGGATCATCAACGGCGCCCGCAGCGTCTATTCGCTGGCCATGGAAGCCGCGCGCACCGGAACGGGCCTCGCCGCGCTGATCGAGCGCAAGGGGTTCGGTGAAGCGATAGACCTCGACGCCGTCTACAAGAAGGGCCGGCTGGTGTCGCCGATCAACCATCCCGATCCTGCGCATCTGCATCTGACCGGCACCGGCCTGACCCATCTCGGCTCGGCGGCGACGCGCGATTCCATGCACAAGAAGCTCAGCGATGGCGGCGAGGAGCAGCTTACCGATTCCATGAAGATGTTCCGCATGGGGCTCGAAGGCGGCAAGCCGGCCAAGGGCCAGACCGGCGTGCAGCCGGAATGGTTCTACAAGGGCAACGGCACCATGGCGGTGGCGCCGGGCGCCGCACTGATGTCGCCGGCCTTTGCGCAGGACGCCGGCGAGGAGCCGGAAATCGCCGGCATCTATGTCATCGGCGACGACGGCGCGCCGTTCCGCGTCGGCTTCACGCTGTCGAACGAGTTTTCCGATCATGTTACCGAGCGGGTGAACTATCTGTTCCTGGCACATTCCAAACTGCGCAACGCCTCGTTCGGGCCGGAAATCCTGATCGGCGACCTGCCGGCCGACGTCAGGGGCTCATCGCGAATCTATCGCGACAGCAATTTGCTGTGGGAAAAGCCGTTCCTGTCGGGCGAAGCGAACATGTCGCACACAATCGCCAATCTCGAACATCATCACTTCAAATATTCGGCCTTCCGCCAGCCGGGCGACGTGCATGTGCACATGTTCGGCACGGCGACGCTGTCCTTTGCCGACGGCATCAAGACTCAGGCCGGCGACGTGTTCGAGATCGAGGCCGGGGATTTCGGCCTGCCGCTGCGCAACCCGCTGGAGATCGAGCAGCCGGTGAAGGTGGCGGTGAAGGCGCTTTGAGGCAGCATCACATTTGGGAGCCGGAATGAACGGAATGCGGCTTGTCATTGTGTTCACGGGCGTGGCCCTGTTCCTGACCCAACCGTCGGTGGCCTTTAGCGCCGGCCAGTGCAGCCCGAAGTCCTATCGTGAAGCCCGTTTGGCGATGACGAGCCGTCTTCTGGCAACCGGCTATTCGAAAGCCCAGGTGACTTTCTGATGCGCAACACGGATCACATGACATCAGCGCTTCGCACCGACAGGCTGAACAACAATGGCAAGGTCTGCGGCATCGACTCCGCCAAGGCCCATGTCCTCGGTTGCCTCGACAAGCAGTTGTTCCCGTTGAAGCGCGGCTCAAACGCTTCGCTCGACGAGGTCAAACTGACCGAAGGCTTTTGGGGCAGGAAACGTTTGGCCGCACGCGAACTGCTGTTTATCGGCCATTTTCATGCCTGCCTTGGCGCCGCGAAAGAGTATCTCCTTCGCGGCTGACTCCGGCGGGCCGGAAGTCAATAAATATCGAAATCGAAATACTTGGCCTGGATCTTCTTGTAAGTGCCGTCGGCGACGATGGCGTCTATCGCCGCATTCAGCTTGTCGCGCAGCGCCGTGTCTTCCAGGCGGACAGCGATGCCGGCTTGCGTCTCGGTGCCCTTGACGTCGCCGACAAGCTTGCAGCAGCCTTCGCTCGCCTTCTTCAGCCAGTCCATCAGCACGAACTTGTCGGAGATGACGGCGTCGAGACGGCCGTTCTGCAGGTCGGTGATCGCCTCTTCCTGGGTGGGGTAGAGTTTCGCCTCGGCGCCGGCCTTGCCATAGGCGTCCTGCGCATAGTCGGCCTGGGTGGTCGAGGCCTGCGCGCCCACCGTCTTGCCGGCAAGGGCTGCCGGTTCGGTGGAAGTGAGGTCGCTGTCCTTCGGCGCCACCAGTGCCAGCGGCGTCGTGTAGTATTTGTTGGTGAAGGCGACCTGTTTCTTGCGCTCCTCGGTGATGCTCATCGAGGCGATGATGGCGTCGAACTTTTTCGCCTGCAGCGCCGGGATGATGCCGTCCCAGTCCTGGGTGACGATCTCGCACTCGACCTTCATCTGCGCACACAGCGCATTGGCAATGTCGATGTCGAAGCCCTCGATCTTGCCGTCCGCGGTGATGGTGTTGAAGGGCGGATAGGCGCCCTCGGTGCCGATCTTCAATTTCTCCTGCGCCTCAGCCAGCGAGCCGGCCGACATCACCAGCATGGCAGCGCTCGCTGCCGATATGATCCATCTTGAAATCTGCATTTTGGTTCCCCTTGCGCGCCGTTCTCTTGCCGGCCACCGAAAGGCAGCCAAGCATGGTGAGGCAGCGCAGGCAAGTATTTTGCCTGACGGTGATCGAAGGTTCAGCCGGCGGGGCGGAAATGCTTGGAGAGCTTGAGGCCTTGCGCCTGGTAATTCGAGCCGAGATCGGTGCCGTAAAGCGCCTGCGGCCGCTTCAGCATGTGTTCGTACACCAGCCGGCCGACGATCTGGCCGTGGTCGAGGATGAACGGCACTTCGTGGCTGCGCACTTCGAGCACCGCCCGGCTGCCGGTGCCGCCTGAGGCCGAATGGCCGAAGCCCGGATCGAAGAAGCCGGCATAGTGAACACGGAATTCGCCAACCAGCGGATCGAAGGGCGTCATCTCGGCGGCGTAGAGCGGCGGCACGTGCACGGCTTCGCGGCTGACCAGGATGTAGAACTCGTCCGGGTCGAGCACCAGTTCGCCGGCGCCGCTCTTGTAGAGCGGCTCCCAGAAATCGACGGCATCCTGGGCGGCGCGCTTGTCGACATCGACCAAGCCGGTGTGATGCTTGCCGCGATAGCCGACCAGGCCGTTCTGGTCGCCGTCGAGATCGATCGACAGCGCAATGCCGCCGCCGGAAATGTTGGGCGGCTCGGTCGCCACCAGCATCTCGGCGCGGTGCAATTCGTTCAGTTCTGCCTCCGACAACAGCGCGTTGCCAGTGCGAAAGCGGATCTGCGACAGCCTCGATCCGGCGCGTACGACGATCGGGAAGGTGCGTGGACTGACTTCGAGATAAAGCGGCCCGTGATAGCCGGGGGCGATCTTGTCGAACTCATGGCCGCGATCGGTCATCACCCGGGTGAAGATGTCGAGCCGGCCGGTCGAGCTTTTCGGGTTGGCCGAGGCCGACACGTTTGCGGGCAGCGCCAGGCTTTCGAGCAGCGGCACGATGTAGACGCAGCCGGTTTCCAGCACCGCGCCCTCGGCGAGACTGAATTCGTGCAATTTCAGCCGGTGAAGCTTGTCGGCCACCAGATGATCGGGACCCGGCAGGAAGGAGGCGCGCACGCGAAAAGCCTTGTCGCCGAGCCTGAGATCGAGGCTCGCCGGCTGCACCTGGTCGACATCGAGCGCGCGCGGCGACTTCAGCGCGCCGGACTGAAACAGCGCGGAAATGTCCTGATCGGGAAGAATGCCTGTCTGCCGCAAAAGGCTGGCTCCGCTCCAAGGTCGGTCTCTTTGTGGCAGGTTCTTGCCGCAAAACCGCTGGATATTATTGCGGAACCTGCCTGGTACAAACCTCTTAATGAAGCCGGCAATTGACGCAAGCGCAGGTGAGGTCTAAAGGGTCGTTATCCCGTGGTGATTTGGCCGGTCGGCTTGCAGCCACGTTAAACAAGTCGCTAAAGGACCGTCGGGCCGCAAGGCCATATGGACCGGTTGCGACTTTCGCGGCCGGTTTTTTTGTGTCTGGAACAAAAGCGATGAGCACCAAGAAGCGTAACTGGAAACCTCAGACCGCACTCGTGCACGGGGGAACGCTGCGTTCCCAGTTCGGCGAGACGTCCGAAGCGATGTACCTCACCCAAGGCTATGTCTACGAGACGGCGCAGGCTGCCGAGGCCCGTTTCAAGGGCGAGGAGCCGGGCTTCATCTATTCGCGCTATGCCAACCCTACCGTCGACATGTTCGAAAAGCGCATGTGCGCGCTGGAGGGTGCCGAAGATGCGCGCGCCACGGCGTCCGGCATGGCGGCGGTGACGGCAGCGCTCCTGTGCAGCGCCAAGGCCGGCGACCATATCGTTGCGGCGCGCGCGCTGTTCGGCTCCTGCCGCTGGGTGGTGGAGACGCTGGCGCCGAAATACGGCATCGAGGCAACGCTGGTCGACGGCACCGACATCGCCAACTGGGAAAAGGCGGTGCGGCCGAACACGAAACTGTTCTTCCTGGAAAGCCCGACCAATCCGACGCTGGAAGTGGTCGACATCGCAGCGGTGGCGGCGCTCGCCACCTCGATCGGCGCCAGGCTGATCGTCGACAATGTCTTTGCCACGCCCTTGCAGCAGAAGCCCTTGCAGCTCGGCGCCCATATCGTCGTCTACTCCGCGACCAAGCACATTGACGGCCAGGGACGCTGTCTCGGCGGCATCATCCTGTCGGACAAGAAATGGATCGACGAGAATTTGCACGACTATTTCCGCCACACCGGCCCGAGCCTGTCGCCGTTCAACGCCTGGACGCTGCTCAAGGGCCTGGAGACGCTGCCGGTTCGGGTGCGCCAGCAGACGGAAAGCGCGGCCAAGATCGCGGATTTCCTGGCAGGACGGCCGGAAATCGCCCGCGTCATCTATCCCGGCCGCGCCGACCACCCGCAGGCCGACATCGTCAAGAAGCAGATGACGGGCGGATCGACGCTGATCTGCCTCGACGTGAAGGGCGGCAAGCAGGCGGCCTTCGCCTTGCAGAACGCGCTCGACATCGTGCTGATCTCCAACAATCTCGGCGACGCCAAGAGCCTGATCACCCATCCGGCGACCACCACGCACAAGAACCTCAGCGACGAAGCTCGCGCCGAGCTTGGCATCGGGCCGGGAACGCTCAGGCTGTCGGTCGGTCTTGAGGATACGGACGATCTGCTGGAGGACGTTGCGCAGGCACTGAAGGCAGCCGGGTAGGCCGCGAGGCGTCACGCTCCCGACGAAGCCTCTTCCAGCTCGGCTGCCTTGGTGCCGATGATCATGGTGTTGCCGCGCCAATCGACGGCGCCGCTCAGCCAGCCGCGCGCCCAGATGGCGGGAAGCATCATGTCGCGGACCATCATCGCCGGGACCATGCGCAGCGACAGGTGCCAGCCCTTGGCCGCGGCCAGCGCGCATTCGGGAATGTAGGCCGCCGCCAGCACGGCCAACACCGTGGCCGGCAGGCTGACGCCGGCACTTGCTGCCGCCACCAGCGCCAACGCCAACGGCACGGCGACGCCGGTCAGGATCTCGGGTGCGAAAAACAGCGGGAAAGTGACGCGGCGCAACCGCGCCCAGCGCGCCTGACGCGACCAGATGTCGGCAAGTCGGCGCTGCCCCAGTGGTTGATCGAAAGGCGAGGCAACGAGATTGACGCGCAGGCCCAGTCCGTTGACCAGCTTGGTTGCAGCAGCATCCTCGGCGATCTCGGCGGCCAGCGCACGGATACCGCCACTGGTATCGAGCATCGGCTTGTTCCACAGCATGCTCTTGCCTTGGGCAAAGCCGAGACCGAGCGCCTCGCCGGCATATTGCCAGCGCGCCTGCAGCGTGTTGAGGAACGCGCATTCGACCTCGGCCCAAAAGCCATCCGGCCGAGAGCCGATCGGCGTCGAGCAGATAAGCCCGGTATTGGTCCGCCAGGCCGCCATCAGGTGCTGGACGTAATCCCTTGGCATCAGCACGTTGGAATCCGCCAGAATAACCCAATGATAGCGCGCCGCTTCCCAGCCCTTGACGCAGTTGTTGAGCTTCGGGTTGCTGCTGACGCGGTCGTCGCCGATCAGCAGCCGGGCCGGCACGTTGGGAAACAGGACGATCGCCCTGTTTATCAGTTTGACGACGGGATCGTCGGCGTGAGCGACGCAGAAGATCAGTTCGTAGCGCGGCCAGTCGAGCGAGAAGGCTCGCTGCAGCGTCTCTTGTGTGAACGGCTCCACGCCGCGCGACGGTACGACGATCGAGACCGGTGGCTGCTCGTCGGACGGCGGAGGGATAAGGCGACGCGCTTGCAGTTTCGACGAAGCAAGCAGGATGCTGGCGAGATTGGAAAGAAGCAAAGCGGAGGAAGCGAAGGCGGCTGTGAGAGCTAGTTCCATGAGATCTGGTCACTCCGGAAAGGCCGCTCGCGGCTGCTTTGTCAGTCGACAGATGGGCCTTGAGTCGCCGGCAAGGTTTGCCCACACCAACACTGTCATGTGTCACTTAAATGACATTGTTTGTCGGCACCTCCGCTTTGAGGCTGGCAGGACATGCCGTTGTGCGCGTATCAAACCGCATAGCGCGACAAATGTTCCTTGCCGCGCAACCGGAGCAGCCCATGTATCGCGCCGTCACGCGCAACATCGAAGTGCAGGTCAGACCGTTCTACCTGGAGGACCGCTCGGACCCGGCGGAGAACCGTTATGTCTGGGGCTACCAGGTGACGATCGACAACCAGTCGGACGATTTCGTGCAGCTTATGTCGCGTTACTGGCACATCACCGACGGCAGCGGCCGGATCGAGGAAGTGCGCGGCGCCGGCGTGGTCGGCGACCAGCCTGAGCTCAATCCCGGCGACAGCTATCAATACACGTCAGGCTGCCCGCTCTCGACGCCGTCCGGCTTCATGGTCGGCCACTACACCATGCGCAACAAAAAGGGCGAGACGTTCGACGTCGCTATTCCCGCGTTTTCGCTGGATCTGCCGGGGACCCGACGGACGGTGAATTAGGGGTTTTCTCCCCGTCACTATACGGGGAGAAATGCCCGGCAGGGCGATGAGGGGCAGCGCCAGACTCATGAGGTCATCTTCCACGCACATGACGTAGGCTATGCGCGGCCATTCACCAAAGTTCGCGCTGCCCCTCATCCGCCCTTCGGGCACCTTCTCCCCGTGAACGGGGAGAAGGAAGAGATGCTACTGAGCTGCAAACTCCGCCGGGTCGAAGTCGTACTGCTTCGAGCAGAACTCGCAGGCGACGTGGATGCCGCCATCTTCGGTGCTGTCCTTGATCTCCTGCGCGGAAAACCCCTCGA